>JADCJL010000001.1 GCA_020247055.1 Acidobacteriaceae bacterium
GCGTCGTCTGTGACCGCACCGGCCAACGCGCTCTATGCGCTGGTTTTCGAGGCCACGGGGCTGCACGAGATGGGGCAGCAGTTCGCCCAGGGCGCACCGCTATCCATTCCGGACACGGTCGTGCGCAGTACCTGGATCGCCCGCCAGGAGGCGATCGAGGTGGCGATGATTGGTACCCAACTGCTGGGCCTGCGTGCCGGGATCCTGGTCAGGTTTCTCCCGCTGTTGGCGCTGTTGTACGCGGTAGGCGTTGCCGAGGGGCTAAGCCAGCGGGCGATTCGCCGTGCCAGGGCAGCTCGGGAGTCGGCGAGCCTGTACCACCGGGCGAAGTACGGGCAGGTGGTGGTGCTGGCTCTTGGTGGATCAGCCCTGCTGGTCTGGCCGTCGCCGGTGGCGTGGTTGCTGTGTGCCGGCGTCGGCGCCGTTCTGGTCGGGGTGCTCGCTGCTGGGCAGTGGGCGTACTACAAGAAGCACGTGTGATCGGTCAGCGGCACTTGCGATAGGTCGGACTGCGACTGAGATCGACGCCAAGGGCCTTCAAGATCACTGCTCGGGCTTCCTCACCCTCAACATGGAGCGAACTGGGGCGGCCCCAGAACGATGCGGTTCGGACGGCTTTGCCAGCAGGCAGGGTCCACTCATCGCCCTGGGAGGACGAGACCATCGTGCCCTCGATGAATATCCGATGAACAGTCGCAGTCCGCTCGATGACGTCCAGAACCTGCGAGGTGAATCGACGGCGGACGCGTGTTCCGCTGAATACGTCGCTCGGTCTTGTGACTGACGATGCCTGCCTAGGAGTGTCGTTGGCCAACTGGGTCTCCTTGACCATCCTATGATGGTCTGGTCGCGGTTAGGCTGACGCTGTAACGCCTCGCCGCATCGCAGGAACTCCGAGATCCATTCCCGGGGCCTTGGGCGACTACGTCGCCGATAGGGGCGATACCTGGGCGAACCAGAAGTATCGTCGGCGCCTGGCTCATCTGATGAGCCTGGTACCCGCGATCATTGGCGGTTTTCCCGTGCTCTCGTTCAGACGGGCTGTCACGAGGTTCGCCAAGTTGGATGGGAGGGATGCCGTGCGTAAGGTCAAGGGGGTCATGCTTCTTCCTCCGGACGCCCAAAGCTATCGGCGTCACGTGGCACATCACACGTTCGTAGCCCGGGTGAACGCGGCAGAGACTACCCCCGACTATCGGGCGGCCCTGACACTGGCGATCGAGTCTCGAGTTCGGGAAGAGCTCAAGACGGTACTGACCCCGACGCGACACCGAGTTCTCCGGTGGGAGGAAACCGGGCCGACCAATCGTTCGACTGTCCGGTACAGGGAGCTCGACGGCGTCTACAAGACACCTTCGGGCGCCACGGTGCTTCTCGAAGTGAAGGCGAGTGCAAGTAAGGGCAGCCTGTCTTCCGGGATTCGCCAGCTCCGCGCTGCGGTCGCGACACTCGCCCTCGCGCAGCCATTGACATGCGGCCTTTTGGTCATCGTCGATTTGGGTGCGATTGTGGAGGGCTTTGGAGAAGCAGCGGCTGTGCCCGTCACCGACTACTTCGTCGGAACGACCATCGAGACCTGTGACTGGCCTCCCGAGACGCTCGAACCCATAGCTGGAGGGCTCATCGCCTCGGTGATACCGCAGGAGATCGCGACGGTATGGCTCTCCGAGGCAAGTGCGTTGGACAATATGTAGACGAGACGGCATGCCGCAGCACGGACGGCAAGCAGACACACCCTGGCCGCTGAGGCATAAGGGAAAACCCGGCAACAGCAGTGTCAGGGCGTTAGCCGACAACAAGAATCTCAAGGGCTCAAGGGACGGGTAGGAAGTGACAGGTTTCAGCACCGACTACGTCAACCAGATCGCGATCAATTTGCGCGATCGATACAAGAGCGGGTTTCCGATCCTCAAGGAGCTCGTACAGAACGCTGATGACGCGGGAGCGAGGAATCTCGTCTTCGGCTTCCATCCGGGCCATGGCGAGGCTGCGGATCACATGCTGCTCAGCGGACCAGCACTCTGGGTGTTGAATGACGGCGCGTTCAAGGCGAGTGATCGGAGGGCCATCCGGTCTTTTGGATTGAACGCGAAGGCGGGGGACTCCGGCGCGATCGGGAAGTTTGGCCTCGGAATGAAGAGCGTCTTCCATCTATGCGAGACGTTCCTCTACGTCGCTTGCGCTGGTGGAGAGTTGCTCCACGACGTGCTCAACCCATGGAAGGCCGACGATGTCGACTGCGCGGATATGCATCTGCGATGGGAGACAGTGACTGGCCGCGACGTCGAGTGCCTCGCCTCGGTGGCCCGAGCTCAGCCTGAAGTCCAGTCCGCGGAGGACTGGTTTCTTCTCTGGGTTCCGCTGCGCATGCACTCCCATGTGCCTCGGGGCGGGGATCGACCAGCAGCGGCCATCATTGAGCGCTATCCCGGCGAAGACGCCGACGCCGACCTCGACTTCTTCTCCGATCCGCGCACGGATCAGCGGATCGGGGCGGTTCTGCCCCTGCTTCGCAATCTCCAGCACGTCAGATTCGCGGGCGCTTCGATGCGGCCGTCGTTCTCGGTGCACTTGGACGTCCAGCCCCAAGGTGCGCGCCTCGATCACAGTTCCGATGGTCGTCGCATACATGGTGTCGTACGCGACGATCGGCCTCGCACGGAGCACCTCCAGTTCTTGGCCCGGCAGCGCGTTCAGGGGGATACGCCGCCCTTTTCGGTGCTGCGCTCGACCGCAAGTTGGCCGACCTCCATGGTGATCACGCCTAGTGGCCCTCGGGAGCCTCGGCCGGACAAGGCAATCGCAGAGGCGGCCCTGATGTTCTCTCACGCGAATAGCAGGGTGGGGCGTGTGAGCCTGCAGTGGGCCGTCTTCCTGCCTGCAGATGAGCAGGGTTACAGCTACGAAGCCCCGATACCCGGCACATCGAGGGAGTACCGAATCGTTCTGCACGGCCAGTTCTTCGTTGATGCTGGACGTCGCGGAATCGCCGATATGGATGCGCTGGCGAAGCCGGTTGAACCATCGGAAGACGCTCATCCCTCGCAACCTGATGTGATCAGGCGCTGGAACCAGTCCTTGGCTCAGCAGACGGTCCTTCCGGAGTTCCTGCCGACTCTCGCTGACTACGTGACGACAGTCGGTCTCAAGGATGACGAAATCGCTGATCTCACTCGCGGGATCGAGCAATGCATAGCCGGCGACGGCACGGGCGGGCGGCGTGGGTTTTTTCTGGTTTTCAGGGACTACATCTGCGATCGACATTCCTGGGTACGGCGGCTGACAAAAGAAGGCCCAGGCTGGGAACTCCTGGTCAATGATTCCCAGCAATTGTTAGCTCTGCCAGCACCGCCTTCGCGTGACCCGCAACGCCCTTGGAGGGCCCTACCTGGATTGGCGCGGCTGCAAGGGTGCGCCTTCTTCGACTCAACGGCTGCTGCGCTTACCCGTGAGGTGGCCACCTGGGAGCCTGGTCGGATCGTTTCCGCAATCAGTGGGTTGAGTCGTGAGATTGCGAAAAGCGAGACTGATCTCGACTACCTGGCGGCCTTCCTGGAGCAGGAATCTCAACGCTTTGTCAGGACGTCGGAGGTTCAGGATGCGCTGGTTGATCAGCTTCGCCGTCTCCTGCTGAGTACGCCTCTTGCCGACTTCAGGCAGCACAGGAAGATCTTCAAGCGGATCTTGTCGACGCTCAGTCACGAACGGCTCTTTGCCCTGGGTCCGGTCGACCCGAATGCGCGCGGTGCGATACCCGAGCCCCTTCTGCGAAGGATGCTCGCAGCCGACACTTCGGCTCTACCAATCCCTGCGGACCTCGCTCCAGAGGGGCTGGGAACGTCTGCGAGGGAGAGTGACCTTCGCGCGTGGCTCGGCGCCTTGGCTAACGGCAGCAGCAAAGGCACGGACGCGTCGGCGCCGACTGCGCCTCAGTTGCTCGATGTAGCGGATCGCATCATCAAGGCTGCTGGCGATGAAGACGCTCAGTCTTCGCTTGTACGCAGTGTTCCCATGCTGCGGATCCTGCGCGCGGTCAAAGGATGCGATGGGGAAATCGAAGCGGTATCCCTTTCCGATCTCACTGAGGCACACGCTCTCGGCATGGTCTTCAAGGTCTCGAACGCCAGCAGACCTCTCGGGTTCGTGCCCAAGTTGACTGCGGCGCTGCCTGGGCTGGCTCCTCTGGTCGTGCGAGCTGCAGTGGCCGGATTTGTCGATGCGGCCAGAGACGCCAGCTTCGGCAAGGTCCCAGACACCGAATCCGTCGAGGCGATCTTGCGGTGCGCAGGTGCTGCGTCCTCACCGCCAGTCCTTGGCACCGAAGCGGCTCGGGCTGAACTACTGAGCCTCGTCGCCAACGCATCGTTGACTGATCGCATCGTCGTCAGAGGCGTGAGGTACCTGTTACATGGATCGCCAGAGCACTATCTCGGCGACGACGTGCTCTGGAAAGACCCTGTTGGTCAGCAGTCGCCGTGGGTGAGGCTGTGGCGCATGATCGACCAGTCGCCTTGGCGTGTGCTGGCTGACCGACTCTGCGGCTCCATTCCCGACAAGTGTGCGCAGGCGCTCAACCTGCGTGCCGTTGATGAGACCTCAGTATTGAACCGGCTTCGGGTCTGCACGGACTTCAGTCGGGTCGACTCTTCGGCCTTTACGGCGGAGGAACTGGACCTTCTATTGGGACGCATTCCCGACGAGCATCCCTGGCGCCATCTGCCTCTTCACCGCGACAACAAAGGCAGCTACGGGTCACTAGGTGCGAATTGCTATCTGGGCACCGAGCCCGAACTGCCGGCGGGCATCGATTCGGAGATCCGCTTCATCGAGCAATCGGCGGACGAAGATCACCGGGATCGACAGAAGCACTGGATTCCCCGCTGGACAGCTCGCACGGCTGCGGAAACCGTTCTGGCGGGTCCAAGCCCGGTTAGGCACTGGCGCTACCTCATGACCCTTCTGAAGTCGCACCAGGGTTTTAACGGCGGCGACATCCGGGCTTGGAGAGAGACGCGCTGGCTGCCGCTTGCGCAAGGTGGTGAGATCGCCTTGAACAGCCTGATCCGTATCGAGCAACTCGACGTAGAGATCAGGGATCTGGCCCGAAAGTGCGACTTTGCGTACGCAAGCCCATCAGACCTTTCTGAGCAAGTGCGGTCGCACCCGGCTTTCAGCGACTTGAGTGACCAGATCAGTTCAGGGGAGGACGCTCTACCGATCCTCGGGCAGCTGATGGCGGCAGCCGAACTCTCTATCGGCAACGAAGCGCGCTCTGCCTACAGAAGCCTCCATGAACACATCTCGACCCTTGGGGCGCTCGAATGTCTCCCTGCATGGGCCATTCTCGAGCGTGCCGCGGTTGCAACGTCCCGTGAAGCGGTGGAGAGGCAGCTGGTACCGGAAGTCTCGACGCCGCTGAGTGAGGAGTTGAGTCAATCGGTCTTGGCGCGCATTGCGGCCAGAGGACGAGGGACTGCCGAACGCTTGGTCTTTGAGCACTACCTTCGGGAGTGGCGCAGGAGCGGGACAGATGCTGAGCTTAGGAGGACGCTGGGGCGCATCGAACTCCTCAGCAAGGCGGGCACCTGGGTATCAGCTGAAGCGCTTGTCGCTGGGGTCGAGGGTGTGGTCCCAGAGTGCGCGCTGGTCGACTCCCATACTGCAATCCTCCGTGGTGTCCTGACAAGCAACCTGGAGGTGCCTGACGCGCAGACGGAACCTGAAGAGGACGATGGTTCCAAAGATGCTGACGATCAGCTCATGAGCGATCTTGAGGAGTACGTCGAGCCTCTCTCCTCGACTGGTGCCAAACAGGCTGTTGGAGCTGTCCTCGGCCTCTTCGGCGAACGGGTGGTGCCGCTCGCCAAGAGCTGGCTGGAGCCCATCGCCTATGCGGACTACCTCGACAAGTTGGGATGGCGAGACCCTGGCTTTGATCAATTGGCGCAGCGCTGGGAGTGGATGAGCCGGAAGACCGTCGTGGAGGCACTTGCTTCCCTGTCTATCCGCGTGAATGTCTTGAAGGGCTCTCAGATCTCGGCGCTGACGCTAACCGGGAAGAGGGTGAATGTCCGCCTTGCACCTGCGGATGAACTCCAGTGCCTGCACGTCATGACCGACAAGTGGCGAGGCATGTCTTGCAGAGTGCACCTCCATCCCGCGGTGATCCTGCTTGAGAGGGATCTGGCAGAGCAACGCGATGTTCTGATGCGAACCGCCGAGTCTCTATTGCGCGGCTTGTACAACCAGAAGCACGCCAACCTCTCCGAGTTCTTCGCTCTCGCCGAGGAGGCAGATCAGGTCACCCTTGACGTCGCGCGCGGCCTGATCCTGGACGGGCTTCCCCAGTCGCTGCGTTCCCTACCCGGCATAACCAAGAACCGAAAGGTGGCTGATGCCTTGGCGAAACTTGACGGTGCGCGCCGCGCGGCAGCCAGTGCAAGAAGGGCCCGACGTTCGAGCGAAGATGTGCAAGAGGAACGCCAACGAGCCCTCGACGAACTGGCGCATCTCGTGGAGGGCGACGAAGAGGTCCAGGAGTCACTGCTTGCCGGTATTCGTGCACGAGTTGCGCATAACCAGTACGAGCACTCGAGCATCCCCTTCGAAGTGTTCCAGAACGCCGACGACGCGGTGGTAGAGATGCAGGCTCTCCAGCGTGCGGATAACCGTCCGGAATTCGCCGCCGAATCCATCGGGCGCTTTGTACTGCAGGCCTCGGATCGGACGATCCGCTTCATGCACTGGGGCCGGCCGATCAACTACGCCGGACGACACACGAACGCGAGGCCAGAGTACGGAAACGACCTGGAGCGAATGCTCATGCTAGGCGCCTCCGCGAAGGACCCGGACGAGGGCGTAACCGGAAAGTTCGGACTTGGCTTCAAGAGCCTCTTACTCGCGTCGCGCGCTCCTCGCGTTGCGAGCGGGGATCTGTCCTTCGATGTGGTCGCGGGCTGTCTGCCGCGCAAGTGGAAGCTCTCGGCAGCGACACGCCAGTTTCAGCAAAGCGTCAGTGGCCCCGTCCAGAAGGGGCTGCGGAGTACGCTGATCGAACTGCCTCTCGATGATCGAGGGTCTACATCACAAGTGGTCGACCGGTTTGTGGCGCTTGCCGGTCTGCTACCTGTCTTCGCCAGACAGGTGGTGCAGGTCGAGGTTGAGAACGAGTCACACCAATGGCGTCCACGACGCATGCCGCTTGAAGGCGATCGCGTCGTTGAGATCGGTTCGGTCTCCTTGCCCGTCCAGGGGGGGAAGGTTCAGTCCCGCCTTCTCGTTATCCGCGCTGCGTCAGGTTGTGTCGTGATGCGGCTCGGCAAAGCGGGCTTCGAGGAGTTCGATCGTAGAGCCAACCCGGCCGTGCCTTCTGTCTGGGTCACAGCACCCACTCGAGGCACCGCCGCTCGTGGCGTCTTGATCAATGCCAACTTTCAGATCGATACCGGGCGTGCCACTTTGGGTCAAGGGCAGGTGGCGACGGCAGGCAATGCCAGGCTCGTCGAGACCATTGCAGGCGAAGTTGCGCCGGTACTCGTTGCTCTGCTGAATCGATCCTTGGCGTCATGGGATGAGTTTTCGGGCCGCTTCGACGTTGCGAGCTCGTTGCGGGCAGCAGGCTTCTGGCAGAGCTTGTGGGTAGCTTTACTGGGAGAGGCCCTCGGCGACGAGGTGGCCGTCGACGTTCGCTTGCTGGATCGGCTGGGCTACGCACTCTTTCGTCAGGTAGTCGAACGGACCGCCATCGTCCCAAACGGCTTTCCCGAGGATCAGAGCGGATTCGTTCGCGTGTCCGAAATCGCGCTCTCGGTCAACACTCAATACCTCTCGGGTGTCGTTCCCGCCCTGACTGCCTGGCCCGCTTTCGTCGCGCGGTACCCCGTCGAAACCTGGTGCACCGATACAGTCCGCGGGTGGGTTGATCGGTCAGCCATTGAGACTGGGACCAAGATCCCCACGCTCGGGATTGGGGAGGTTGTATCGTGCCTCGCCGGAGGTCGCCTGTCGCCGGAGGAGATTCCCCTGCTAGCAAGTGTGCTGCGCCTCTGGCCAAGCAATCTCGGGGAGGCAGACCAATGGCGCAAGGCCTTGGCGGAAGTGCAACTGCGGGCGCGCAACGGCAGTTGGTCACCAGCTCGGGCTTTTCTTGGAAAGACCGCGCTTGGAGACGGATTCCTCCATCGGTTTGCGCCAGACTCGACCGTCCTCGATCCGACCTACAGCAGCAGCGGGGACGACTTTGCGGTCGTGGAGCAGTTGCTGCCGAATCGCCACCCCGACGCGAACCTGATTGGCAGCTGGTGTCTTGCGGCTACGGGACAAGAGCAGCGCGAAGCAGTTGTCCATTGGCTGACGCGCAATCTCTACAGCCCAGCCATCGATCACTTGCGAAGCCGTCGCCTACAGGGCGGCTGGCTTTTCGAGTTGACCCAGGATTCACAGTATGTGCCGGCACTCGGACTTGAAGAGCGTCTGATTCTGCTGAGCCGGCTCGGTGTGTCTTCAGCTGACGTGCCCGACCTGACGATCGAACTGTCACCGAGTCTCGACCTTCAGGCTATCAGTGGTTGGTGGTCTGAAAATGGTCACAAGTGGGTTGGACGGTTCGATGGCCGGCTCTGGCCTTCGCGCGTGGACAGAGAAGCCCTGAAGGCAGATCCGTTCGATCGCACCGCATGGATGACGCTGTTCAGCCTCGGTGTCTTCCGGCGGTACGGGCGCGTCAACGATGAGCAGCATCGCGGCTTCCTGGAATTCCTTGACGATCGAGGCTGGTGGAGAACGATCTGTGAGGTCGACCCGGATGTCGGGGCGGATGCATGGATGGGGATCCTGCGTGCTTACGCCGAAGATCGCCAAACGGACACCGTCTTCGAGCTCTGGATGGACAGCTTCCCGCGGCTGTACCGAGTTGCGCGCTGGCTCGATACCTACGTTCATCTGTTCCAGA
>JADCJL010000010.1 GCA_020247055.1 Acidobacteriaceae bacterium
AACCTGTTGGGGGTACCGGGAGAGGAGCTGCCCAAGGTGATCCACTACTACAAAGAGGCGCACCCGTACTACGATCAGGACGTGCTGGTGGTGGGGGCGAAGAACTCGGCGGCGATTGCGGCGCTGGAGTTGTGGTGGACGGGGGCGCGGGTGACGCTGGTGCACCGCGGGGCGGGGATTCATCCGCACGTTAAATATTGGATCAAGCCGAACATTGAGAACCGGTTGAAGAACGGGGAGATCAAGGGCTATTTTTCGTCGCGGGTGACGGCGATCCGGGAGCGGGAGGTGGAGCTCGAGACACCGGAGGGGCCGGTGACGCTGGCCAACGATTTCGTGTTTGCAATGACGGGTTACCGGCCGGACTTCGAGTTTCTGGCCGCGCACGGGATTACGTTGAACGCCGAGACGGGGCGGCCGGCGGTGAATGCGGAGACGTATGAGAGCGCGCGGCCGGGGATGTATCTGGCCGGGGTGGTGGTGGCCGGGGTGCACACGAGCGAGATTTTCATTGAAAATGGCCGTTTTCATGGCGGCGCGATTGCGCAGGACATCGCGGCTAAAGTGGGATGAAAATCGTCCATCTCGACAGCGGACGGCAGATGCGGGGCGGCCAGTGGCAGGTGCTGCAGTTGATTGCCGCGCTGGCCGAGGCGGGCCACGAGCAGGTGCTGGTGGCGCCGCCGGACGGGCCGCTGGCGCGGCAGGTGAAGATCCCGGTGCAGGCGCCGCTGAGCTGGTGGCCGCGGGGGGACATCTATCACGCGCATGACGCGCGGATGCATACGTGGGCGGCGCTGCTGGGCAGGCGGCCGCTGGTGGTGGCGCGGCGGGTGGCGTTTCCGGTGAAGAACCGGTGGAAGTACCGGCTGGCGGATTGCTATATAGCGGTTTCGGAGGCCGTGGCGGGGGAGCTGCGGCGGGCGGGCGTTGAGGAGAGCAGGATCCGGGTGGTGTATGACGGGGTGCCGGAGCTGGCGCGGTCGACGCGGACGGGTCCGGTGATTGCGCCGGCCTCGGAGGATCCGATGAAGGGTACGGATCTGATCCGGGAGTCGGGGGTGGCGTGCCGGTTTTCTGAAGATCTGGTGGGGGATTTGGCGACGGCGTCGGCGATGGTGTACATCACGCGGCAGGAGGGGTTGGGGTCGGCGGCACTGCTGGCGATGTCGGCGGGGGTGCCGGTGATTGCTTCGCGGGTGGGCGGGTTGCCGGAGATTGTGCGGGAGGGGGAGACGGGGGTGCTCGTCGAGAATACGGGCGCGGCGATTCGCGCGGCGGTGGCGCGGGTGGGGGAGATGGGGGCGTTGGGGGAGCGGGGCAGGGAAATGGTGCGCGAGCGGTTTCTGCTGCGGCACATGGCGGATGCTACGCTCAGAGTTTATAGGGAGATGGCGCGATGATTGAGGCGGTCGCGGCGGGGCTGTTGGGGTTGCTGATCGGCAGTTTTCTGAACGTTTGTATCTACCGGCTCCCGCGCGACCTGACTGTTTGGGCGCCGGCGCGGAGCTTTTGTCCGGCGTGTGAGCGGGGTATTGCGTGGTATGACAACCTGCCGGTGTTCAGTTACCTGTGGCTGCGGGGGCGTTGCCGGCAGTGCGGGGAGCGAATTCCGGCACGGTACTTGTTGACGGAAGTACTTTGTGGTGTAATGTTCTTTGTTTCCGCTTGGTTTTGGGGCTGGAGTCTGCAGGCTGGGAAGATGATGATGTTCAGTGCGATCAATCTCACGCTGTTTTTTTCTGATCTGGAAGAGCGGATTCTGCCGGACGAGTTCACGCTGGGCGGGGCGCTGGCCGGGTTGGTCTGGGCTTATTTTGTCGCGTTGCCGATGGGGTTGACGATGCTGTTTTTGCCTTTGGATACGCCGGCGCGCTGGATTTCGGTGGCCGAGGGTGGATTTGCGGCGGGGTTGGCGTACGGTTCGTTTCGGTTGCTGGGTTGGTCCTATGAGCGGTTTCGGGGGCGGGAGGGTTTGGGGATGGGGGATATGAAGATGGTGGCGATGTTTGGGGCGTTCCTGGGCCTGATGTCGATGCTCGAGGCGATCCTGATCGGTTCGGTTTTGGGTTCGGTTTTGGGTTTGGCGTTTATCAAGCTGCGCCGGGAGGACAGTGCGCAGTATGAGTTGCCGTTTGGTTCGTTTCTGGCGGTGGGAGCGGTGGCGGCGGCGTGGCTGGAGGCGTTGCGGTAGCGGGGGATTGATGTTGCGTTACACTGAGAGGATACGCCGATGAAAGCGCTGCTCGAAGCGATGGAACCCAACCACCCGGATTGGGCCCTGGCAATGGCACTGGACCCGGGCCGGCTGCCGGCGCATATCGCTGTCATTATGGACGGCAACGGGCGTTGGGCCGGGAAGCGGTTTCTGCCGCGGGTGGCGGGTCATAAGGCGGGGATTTCTCCGGTGCGGGAGACGGTGGAGACCTGCGCGCATCTAGGTTTGCGGGCGTTAACGCTGTACGCCTTTTCGATGGAGAACTGGAAGCGGCCGGCGGCGGAGGTGGATACGCTGTGGCAGCTGCTGCGTTTGTACCTGCGCAATGAGCTGCGGACGTTGAGCGAGAACAACGTGCGGTTGGGGGCGATCGGGCGGATTGAGGATCTGCCGGGGGCGGTACAGGAGGAGTTGGCGGCGACGATGCGCCACACGGAACGGAACACGGGTTTGCGGTTGAACCTGGCGATCAATTACGGGGGGCGGGTGGAGATTCTCGACGCGGTGAACCGGTTGCTGGCCGATGCAAAGGCGGCGGGTAAGCTGGAGGAACTGCGGGTGGACGAAGAGTCGTTGGCGGCGCGGTTGTACACGGGTGGTTTGCCGGATCCGGATCTGCTGATTCGGACTTCGGGAGAGCTGCGGGTTTCGAACTTTCTGCTGTGGCAGATCGCCTACACAGAGATTTATGTGACCGAGACGCTTTGGCCGGATTTTCGGCGCGCGGATCTGTTGACGGCGATCCTTGACTACCAGAAGCGGGAGCGCCGGTTTGGCGGGCTGAGTGGGGCGGCGTCTGAGGTGTTTGCGGAAACGGTTTCAAGCCGGTGATGCGTGTTCTCACTTCGGTGGTGCTGATTCCCACCGTTACGTGGCTGATCCTGTTTGCGCCGCAGGCGGTGTTTCAGGCGGCCGTGTCGGTGTTTGCGCTGTTGTGCTGGCACGAGTTTGCGGGCTTGGCGGGATACTATAACGCGCGGCTGGTGAGTTGGCACGGCTGGATTCCGGGCTTGCTGATTTTGTACGCCGGACTGAGCGGGACGATGCTGATGACGGTGATCATCCTGGGGGCGCTGGCGGCGGCGTTGCGGAACCGGGAGTTGCGGGAGGGGATTCCGGCGACGGCGTTTTTTGCGCTGGGGCTAATCTACGCCTTTGGGGCGTGGCGGGCGGCGGTGGAGCTGCGGGTGATCAACCCGTACTGGGTGCTGTTTGCGAACGCGATCAACTGGGTCGGGGATTCGGCGGCGTATTTTGTGGGGCGGGCGGTGGGGAAACGGAAGCTGGCGCCGCGGATCAGTCCGGGTAAGTCGGTGGAGGGGGCGGTGGCGTCGGTGCTGTTGGCGAGCGCGTTTGGGGTGGTATTTGTGCAGTATTTTCTGCCGGCGACGCCATGGACGGTGGCGTTGGGGGTCTCGGTGGCGGGGAATGTGGCGGGGCAGGTGGGCGATCTGGCCGAGTCGGCGCTGAAGCGGGGAGCGGGGGTGAAGGACTCGGGGACGCTGCTGCCGGGGCATGGGGGATGGCTGGACCGGCTGGATTCGAGCTTGTTTTCGATGCCGATTACGTTGTTCGTGCTGACGCTGATTTCCTAGGGCCGGGGCGGTGGAAGGCAGGACGGTTTACGGTGCCACTGATTTGGCATTCTGCTGGCCCGGCTGGTCTGCGTGAGGGCGATTCGCCTTAAAACTTTATTTTTGAGAGACCTATCAGCGGACGCGATAGGGTCGATAAAATTTTCTGTTCGGCCAATAGCGGTTTCCGTCCGGTTTCCAACGCTATAATCAAGGGACGACGGGGGCCACACGCCGTTGAGAGCGCCTACCGTACGCCCTACCCGAGGAGTTTGATGTCGAACGAACTGCGCAACTTTTTATCGCTCTCGTATGAAGAGCTGGAAGAGTTGAATCTGCATGCCAAGGAGCAACGCAAGAATCGCGTTCCCGCTCACCAGATTCAAGAAGAACGTCTGAAGTACCTCACCGACGAAAAGCGCATCAAAGCCGTAACGGTGCTCTTCAGCGATCTCGAAGGCCGTCTCCACATGCTCGACTACGACAAGAAGTTCCTTGTCAAGAGCTGGGACAACATGACCTTTGACGGTTCGTCCATTCGTGGATTCACCGCTCAGCGCGAGAGCGACTTGCGCCTGTCGATGGATTGGGGGGCTTTCTACTGGGCTCCCGCCGATTACTTCGGTTCGGGCAAGGTGCTCGTGTTTGGCGAGGTGATCGACAAGGACGGCTCGCCCTACGGCGCGGACATTCGCGGCATTCTGAAGCAGTTCGCCAATGGCGTGTACGACTCGCATGGCTACACGCTGAACGCGGCCAACGAGATTGAAGGGTTCCTGTTCAAGGGCACCGACGCCGAGCGCCGGTATCATGAGACGGGCAAGTTCGAGTACGTCAACACCGGCGGCTACTACCACTCTCTGCCGGGCGACCCGCTGCGGACCTTCATCGACAACAGTGCCGAAGTGCAGCGGGCGATGGGTTTCCAGAACGAAAAGGACCACCCGGAGGTTGCGCCTTCGCAGTTTGAGATCAACTACAGCTACGGTGATGTGGTTACGGCCGCTGACCAAATTCAGATCTACAAGCTGATCTGCCGGCAGGTGGCGACCAACATGGGCATGACGGCGAGCTTCCTGCCGAAGCCTGTCGTGGGCGTCAACGGCAACGGCATGCACACCAACGTGTCGGTGATGAAGAACGGCAAGAACCTGATGTGGGATCCGAAGGGCGAGGAGAAGATCTCGAAGTTCGGCTGGCAGTTTGTAGACCGCATTCTGACGCACGGGAACGATATCTGTCTCGCGCTGAACGCTTCGGTGAACGCTTATCGCCGGCTCGACCCGCACTTTGAAGCCCCGAACCAGATCAAGGCTTCGGCGACCGACCGCGGCTCGATGGTCCGCATCCCGATCGGCAACGAGAAGAGCTCCCGCGTGGAGGTCCGCTCGGTGGGTCCGGACGCCAATCCTTACATGGTGCTGTACTCGGTGTTCAAGACCGGCCTCGACGGCAACACGGACAAGATCAAGAACTTGCGCAGCGCGGACCGCTATCTGCCGGATAACATCTATACGGCGATTGAGAACTTCCGCGCGGCGGACTGGACCACGCAGCTGCTCGGCAAGGATGTGAAGGATCGGTATGCCGATCTGAAGCAGGCCTCGGCCGACCGTTGCGCCCGCCAGTTGGGTACTTTTGTGAAGGCCCCGGAGGTGCAGTTCCACCACGAGGTTTATAATCAATACCTCTGGAACCAGTTCTAAGAACTGGTTTCGAAGTTGTGACAGAAAGCCCCGGCCGACCCGCATCGGCCGGGGCTTTCTGTTTGGCCAGCATTAGGGCTGCCGCTGCTTTTTTTGCGAGGGCTTGGGTTCGCCCCGGAACTGGATGGTGACGTTGACGAGCAGTTTCTGATCGTCGATTTCGAGCTTCGGTTCAATCTGGCCTACGCCGTCGAGCAGTCCTTCGTCGTGGATGCGCTGGATCACGCGGTTCGGGTAGCCGTCGCGGTAGGGCGCCCCCTCCTGCAGGCCCCAGAGCTTGCGGATGTAGGGCTCGGTGACGATGTCGAGCCCGGTGAAGTAGAACTTACCCATGCGGTACTGCGGGCCGGGCGTTACGTGGACGAAGACGGTTACCTGCTTTTTGGCGTCGTCGTAGGTCCGTTTCACTTCGGTGGCCACCTTCATGTAGCCGTTGCCGCGCAGGGCCTGGCGCATCTTGCTGACGCCTTCAAAGATCAGGCCGAAGTTGGCTACCTCATCGCGTTTGAACTCCCCCGCATCGGCCAACTCCTGCGGGGCGCCCACCACCTTGACATCCGCCAGGGTGTAGGGTTCGCCTTCGACCACATGGACGACCACGGAGAGTCCGTCGACGTCGACGGCACGGGTAACCTCGATCTTGGGAAACGACGCGCGGACCAGACCGCGGATCTCGTAGAGCGGCTTGACCTGGTTCATTAGCTGCTCGCGGAAGTTCTCTTCAATGTAAGGGGTGCCGACGGCGATCGACGCCATCTTGATCTGCAGGTCCGCTACTGGCACGGCGCTATTGCCGGCAAAGGCGACCTGGGCGATGACGGCGCGCGGGCGGTTGGGCCGGAAGACGATGTAGGGGTCGCCGGGGCGGTCCCCGTAGACCCGCCCGATGACGGGGATTTTTAGGTGCTCGGACAGCATGTGGGCGTAGTGTTTCAACACGTTCTCCGTTGCCGGCAACTTGTCGGCGAACAGGGGATCCTGGCGCAAGAGCTTCTCGAGCGCGGACTCCGGGCCGGGCAGCTCTTCGAACTTCCAGCTGAAGACGGTTTCGATCTCGGCGACTTCGTAGGTGACCGCGAAGCCGCGGAGGTTGGGGCCGGGCTTGTAGGAGTAGCCGACACTGGCGAAGACGCCGCGGTCGATGAGCCGCTGCTGCGCGGCGTCGAAGTCGGGTTTGTCCACCTGCTGGCCGACGCGGAGCCCGAGGGCGGCGATGACCTTGGCTTCGGGCAGGCGCCGGAGGCCGGTGATGTGAATGGCCTCCAATTCAAAGGAGGCCGCCCGGGCGGGCGGGGCCCCGGGCAGCAGGCAAACGAAAATGGCAAGAAAACAGCGCATGGCTTCAGCGTTTTGGACGGCTCTCCCAAGGGCGATGTTACACTGAAACCAATGGCTTATGATCTGGTAATCATCGGCAGTGGACCGGGCGGGTACTCCGCCGCGGTCCGGGCTGGACAGTACGGTCTGAAGACCGCGATTATTGAAAAGGCTCCGAAGATGGGGGGCACCTGCCTGCACGTCGGCTGCATTCCGACCAAGGCGCTGCTGCATAGCGCTGAGGTGTGGGACTACTTTCTACATCCCGAGGAGCAGGGAGTGAGCTGTGAAAACCCGCGGCTGAACTACCCGGCGGTGCTGCAGCGCAAGACCACCATCATCAACAAGCACGCCAAGGGCGTGGAGATGTTGATGAAGAAGAACAAGGTGGAGGTGATCTGGGGCTTTGGCAAGATCGTGGGCCCGGGGCAGGTCGACGTGGCGACCAGTGAGGGCACCCGGCGGATCGAAGCCAAGAACATCATGATTGCCACCGGATCCGAGGCGCGGATGATTCCCGGCCTCACGCCCGACGCCGACCGGATCCTGACCAATATCGAGATTCTGAATCTGACCGCGGTGCCGAAGTCGCTGGCCATTATCGGCGCGGGCGCGGTGGGGGTAGAGTTCGCATCGATTTTCAAGCGCTTCGGCGCCGAAGTGACCGTACTGGAAATGCTGCCGCGCGTGGTTCCGGTCGAGGACGAAGACGTCTCCCGGGAGCTGGAGAAGTACTTCCGCAAGATCGGCATTCGCGTTGAAACCGGCGCCAAGGCGGCTAACATTCAGCGGACCGAACAGGGCGTGTCGCTTGAGGTGACGCTGTCCAACGGCAAGGTGGAGACGCTGCACGTGGAAAAGCTGCTGGTGGCGGTGGGCCGGAAGCCGAACACGGAATCCATTGGTCTCGAGAACACCAAGGCCGAACTCGACCGGGGCTTTATCAAAGTCGGGCCCGATCAGCAGACGGCCGAGCCAGGTGTTTATGCGATCGGCGACGTGGTGGCGGGAACGCCGCAACTGGCCCATGTGGCCACGGCCGAGGGGCTGATCGCGGTCGCCAAGATCGCCGGGCGCGAGTACACCCCCATCAAACGCAACCGGATTCCGGGCGCTACCTACACTGAGCCGGGCATCGGGTCGGTCGGCTTGACCGAGGCGCAGGCCAAGGCGCAGGGCTATGACGTGAAGGTCGGCAAGTTCCCGTTCGTTGGTAACTCGAAGGCCACTATTCTGGGTCATCACGAGGGCTTTGTGAAGGTGGTGAGCGATGCCAAGTACGGCGAGATCCTCGGCGTGCACATCATCGGCCCCCATGGCTACGAGCTGATTGCCGAAGCGGTCACGGCGATGGAAGCCGAGGCGACCGTCGACACGATGATCAACACGATCCACGCCCATCCGACGCTGTACGAGGCGCTCGGCGAGGCGTTCAACTCCGTTTACGGGCAGGCGATCAACTTCTAAGGCATGCTCGCTCCCGCTGCTCTCCGCACCTGCGACGTTCGCGACCTCGGCGCCATGCGCTGGGGCGCGGCGTATGCGTTGCAGGCGGAGCTGGTGGGGCAGCGGCAGCGGGGTGAGATCGGCGACCAGCTGCTCCTGGTGGAACACCCTCATGTGGTGACCATGGGCCGCAACGGCCAGGCGGCGCATTTGCTGGCTTCCGCCGAGGTGCTCGCCGCCACCGGAATCGAGTACTACGAAACCAACCGGGGCGGCGATGTGACCTATCACGGGCCCGGCCAACTGGTGGGGTATCCGATTGTCCAGTTGAACGAATGGAAGCGCGACGTGCATGCCTATGTGCGGGCGCTTGAAGAGGTGATCATCCGGGTGCTGGCCGATTTCGGCCTCGCCGGAGAACGCGTGGCCGGGGCCACGGGCGTGTGGACCGGCGGCGCCAAGATCTGCGCCATTGGCGTGCATTTGAGCCGCTGGGTATCCTCGCACGGCTTTGCGCTGAACGTGGCGACCGACCTCCAATATTTTCAATACATTGTGCCGTGCGGGCTGACCAAGCCGGTAACGTCGCTGCGCCAGTTGGGCGTGGCCGCGTCGATGGAAGAGGTCAAGACCGCCGTGCGCCGGCGATTTGCAGAAGTTTACGAATACCAGTAGGAGACCACCCGAATGATCGACGTAGTGATGCCCCAGATGGGCGAGAGTATTGTCGAAGGAACCCTGACCCGTTGGCTCAAGAAGCCGGGCGATAAGGTCGAGCGCGACGAACCGCTGTTTGAGATTTCTACCGATAAGGTCGATACCGAGATTCCTTCCCCCGCCGCGGGGACGCTGGCCGAGACCCTGTTTGAAGCCGGCGCGGTGATCAGCATCAACACCGTCGTCGCCCGGATCAGCGATGGGGCCGCCGCCCCGGCCCCTGCTCCTGTGGCTGCCGCTCCCGCTCCGGAGCCCGCTCCCGCGCCGGCTCCCCCGCCCGCTGCTCCGGTTCCGGCCCCCGCCCCGGTCGCGGCGGCGCCCGCGCCACCGCCGCCGGCTCCCGCGCCTCCGCCGACGGCTCCCGCCGAGGCCGACTTCGGTCTGCTGTCGCCGCTCGTGCGCAAAATCGCCCGCGAGAACAGCATCGACCTTGCCCTGGTGAAGGGTACCGGAGCCGGTGGCCGCATCACGAAAGAGGATCTCGATAGCTACCTCGCCGCCAAGGCTGCGCCGGCTCCCGCGCCGGCCGCTCCCGCTCCGGCTCCGGTGGCCGTCCCGGCCCCTGCCCCGCTTGCCGCCTCCGCTCCGCCTCCCCCGGCTCGCGCCGAAGCGGCCAAGTACCGCGTCGAACCGATGTCCACCATGCGGCAGAAGATCGCCGAGCACATGATCCTGAGCCAGACGACCTCGGCCAACGTCACCACCGTTCATAAGGTGGACATGACCAGCGTCGCCAAACTCCGCGACCGGCAGAAGGACGCCTTCAAGGCGCAGTACGGCTACAGCCTCACCTTCCTGCCCTTCGTCCTTGCGGCCACGGCCAAGGCGCTCCGGGAGTTCCCCATCTTCAACTCCTCGATCGACGGCAAGAACATCGTTTACCACAATGAAATCAACATCGGCATCGCTGTGGCGCTCGATGGCGGCCTGATCGTGCCCGTGATTCAGCACGCCGACGAAAAGAACGTAGTCGGCCTGCAGCGGGAGATTGTGGACCTTGCTGCCCGCGCCCGGTCCAAGAGCCTGAAGCCCGCCGACATCCAGGGCGGCACCTTCAGCGTGACCAACTTTGGCAGCTTCGGCAGCGTGTTCGCTACGCCGATGATCAACCAGCCGAACGTCGCTATTCTGGGCGTCGGTACGGTGGAGAAGCAGCCGGTCGTCATCAACGATGCGATTGCCATTCGCTCCATCTGCTACCTCGCCAACACCTTCGACCATCGCCTGATCGACGGCGCCCTGGCCGATCAGTTTACGGGCCGCGTGAAGCAGCTGCTCGAAAACTGGTCCGACTCGGTCCTGTAAGTCTCGTGATGTTGCTCCGGGGGGCCGCGTTCCTGATCGTTGCGATCGCGAACGCGGCCCCGCCGGATTGGCTCCCGCGTTTGGAGCAGGCTGCGGTGCTGGAAACACCGCTCATGCGGGCCGATACGCTGTTCTCGGCGGCGGAACTCGTCTCGGACGGCCCCACCCGCCTGCGCCTAGTGCAACAGGGGCTTCTGGCCGCAAGCGCCGCCCGTCTCGAAGAGGCCCGTGGCTTTTACCTGGCCGCCGCCGCCGATCTGCTCGCCGAGGTCGACCCGGTGCTCGCCCAGCGGTACGCGGCCGAAGCCCCCGTTCGCCAAGCGGCCGCCTGGCGAGCCGATTACCGCGGCCGCGCCTTCAGTTTTCTCATCCGCGGGCGGCCGGAGTTGGCCGAAGAGGCCATCCGCGCCGGTGCGTTTCACGTGCCCGCCGCGGCCGAAAAGCCGGTGCTTTTTCCCCTTTTGCTAGCCAACTTTCCGGGCGAACGGGCGCGGCTCGAAGACGTCGAACTCCTGCTGCGGGCGGCCGAAGGCGTGGCGCCGGCGTTGGCGATTGAGGCCGTCACGGCCGCGCTCACCGCGCGGGGCACGCCCGAAGATTATGAGCAGGCCTGGATCGGGGAGGTTCGGCTGGCCGGCGGGATGCGCCAGGCGATGCGCATCCGCATTCTCCAGTTTGTGCGCCAGTTCCTGCCCGATCAGGGTTCGCGGTGGGCGGCGGAGTTCGACGACCTGGCCGGCATGCCCGCCGAACGGCCCGCCATTCGCATCGAACGCACCGAACGGGGCGACCTGGCCGAACGGCTGCTTGCCAAGGGCCCCAACGCCGAGTATCTGGACGCCGTGATGCGGGGCGCCTGCGTGGCCACCGATTTTGCGCGCCACCGGGAGTGCGCTGAAGCGGCGGCCCGGGCCGCGGAGGTCTTCTCCCGGCAGAAGGCCCGGCCTGACGAGATGGGGCTCCGCAACGCCAGTCTCCGCGCCCGGTGGCTGCTTGAGGAGATCGCGGCGGAGCGTTAGGCGGGCGCGCTAAATCTTTACCGGAGCAGTTCGCGCCGCTTTCACCAGTTTTTCAATTTCCGCCTGCGGCATACTCATCGTCAGGCGTACGTTGCGGGCCTTGGTGGTCAACTGCATCGAATCGAACGCCGCCGCCAGGCCAGCCACCTCCGGTTTATCCCGGTTCAACTGCACCATCCCGGCCAGGAAGCGCGCCACGTCGGCCATCGCGGTCGCGTCCTTGTCGCTGCGCACGGCCGCCTCCATGGTGAGATGGAGCATCGTGGCGGCGAACTTCACCCCCATCGACGCCTGCTCCACGCTGCGGAACATATCGCCCTTCATCATGCCGTTCAGCTGCCCCGGAGCACTGTCCGGCATCTTTTCGGCCAACTGTGCCACGGGCAGCGAGGTTACCATCCAGACGTCGTTTTCGCGGCTCATGTCTTGCGCCTTGGCGTAGGTCGCGGCCGGCAGACCCATGCCCCCCGCCCGGCGCTCAAGCGCCGCCTTGACCGCCGCGGCATCGCCCGCCACGGCCAGGCTGGCATCGACAAAGGCTACCGCGCCCTTTTCGCCCTTCTTGGCCAGCATTTCGACCCCAGTCACCACCTGCAGCACGGACAGACCGTTCCGCACGAGCGCCGCCCGCAGCCGAGCGCCGTCGAAGTTGCCGCGCACAAGCAGGATCGAGTTCGCCCCCGCGGAGGTGTTGGTATCGACCGAGGCGATGACGACCTCGGTCACATCCCGCGCCGGATCAAATCCGGTCAAAGCCAGGAACCTGACGAGATCCTCGTCCCGCAGATTCATGTTCTTCATGAACAACTGCCCGAACGGGGATGATTTCGCGCGGGCCACGTCCATGCCGGCGATTGCCTTCGCCTCCGGCATCACCAGATTCAAAAGGCCGGCATCGGCCCCCAGGGCGGACGAAACCCAAAACAAACCAGCGGCGAGTAAACCACGGAAGATCATATTGCCATTGCTCCTGTTTGCCCTAACGAATCGTAGACGCAAAACGTTCCCGCGGAGTTTCCCGCTACCTCTTTCCGATCGCGTAGAGCGCCTCGCCCGTCCGGATGTACAGCTCGCCGCCTACCGCCACGGGACTCGCCAGCGTATAGCCCTCGACGCGGCTCACCCCCAGAACCTTGAACTCCGGCCCGGCCTGCACCACGGTCGTCACGCCCTCTTCGTTGGTGCAGTAGAGCTTGCCATCGGCGAGCAGCGGCGAAGAGCTGTAGGTGCCCAACTCGACCCGCTGTCCCTCGTAAACCACTTTGCCGCTGGCAATCTCCAGGCAGTTCATGATGCCCTTATCGTTGAGCACGTACAAATACTTGCCGTCGCTGGCCGGCGTCGGGACGTCCGGGCCGAGGTTGTTGGTCCAGATCTCACTCTTGCCCGTCATGTCGCCCTTGCCGCCCGCCCGCAGCGCCAGAAACGGCCGTCCCCGGCTCGCCCCCCAGACGACGATGTCGCCGACTACCACGGCCGACGCAATCGTCCGGTTCGCTGGATTTGCCCCCGGGTTAAACCCGCCGATCCGCCACAACTCCACCCCCGTCGACGGCTCATGGCCCGTCACGATATCGCCGCCCGTGATGATCAGCTGTTTCTTCCCCTGGACTATCGCGATTTGCGGCGTCGAGTAGCTGTCCTTGGACTCCTTCTGCGCCGGCGCCGGGCGCTCGTGGCGCCAGAGCGTCTTGCCGGTCTTCTTATCGAGCGCCAGGATGTAGGACGGCTTCTCGGTTGTGAAGCCATGAATGACGTTGAGGTAGAGCCGGTCACCATCGAGCAGCGGCGAGGAGGCGTAGCCGTGGTTGATGCCGATTTCACCGTAGTCGGCCACCAGATCGCGCTTCCAGACCTCTTTGCCCGCCGCCGTGTAGCAGCCGATGCGGGCGTGCCCGGTGGTCGTCCAGATGTGCTGGCCATCGGTAATCGGTGAGGGCGAGGCCGAGTTCTGCTTGCGCCATAGCCGGTTGCCGTTGTCGATCGTGACGCGCCACTTCTCGCTGCCGTCCTTCCGCCGCAGGGCGAGCAAAAAAATCTTGTCATTGGTCGGCTCGCCCGCCCGGCGCAGGTTGCGCGTCTCGTAGGTGGCGCTGGCGAATCCCGCCTCGGCCGTGGTGACGTAGATCGTATCGCCCCAGATCACGGGCGTCGCCGCGCTCCAACTCGGCATCTTCGTCTTCCACAACAGCCCGTCGGTCTCGCTCCACTGCACGGGCAGGTTCTTTGCCGTGGGTGCGTTGCCATGCTGCAGGGGCCCCCGCCACTGCGGCCAGTTCGTATCGGCGGCCATCAGCGCGCCGGCGGTTAACAGGAGTAGCCACTTCATGATCCACAGTCTATTACCACTCGCGGGTATACGGGTAAACTAGGGAGGAATGTTTCTGCTCCGAATCGGTCTGCTGCTTGTCTGCTCCCTGGCGCCTGCGTTCGCCCAGC
>JADCJL010000100.1 GCA_020247055.1 Acidobacteriaceae bacterium
CGCGAAGGCATCGACCAGATCATCGTTCCGAAGTAAGCACCATGAAGCTCCCCGGCCTCCTGCTCCTGCTCGCCTCCGCCCTCTGGGCCGAAGCCCCGCTCCGCGTCCGCATCGTCACCGGCGGGCACGACCACGCCCCGTCGTTCTACACCATGTTTGAGAGCATGCCCGGGCTCCAAGTCGCCGTCGAACCCCATCCCCGCGCCTTTGAAGGCAACCTGCTCAAGCGCGTCGATGTCCTCGTGCTCTATGACATGATGACCACCTCGACCCCCGCACAGCGCGACCGGCTCCGCACCTTCGCCGAAGCCGGCAAAGGCATCGTGATTCTCCATCACGCCATCTGCGGCTACGTCGACTGGCCCTGGTGGTACGAGAACGTCGCCGGCGGCCGCTACCTGCCCACCTCCACCTTCCAGCACAACGTCACCATCCCGGTGCGCATCGTCGCCGACCACCCCGTCACGGCCGGGCTCAAAGACTTCCAGATCTTCGACGAGACCTACAAAGGCATGTGGATCTCGGACAAGGTGCAGGTGCTCGCCTCCACCACGGAAAAGACGGCCGACGGGCCCCTGGTCTGGGTCAGCCCCTTCGCCGGGAGCCGCGTCGTCTTCATTCAGATGGGTCACGGCCCGGAAGCCCACCGCGACCCCAACTACCGCCAACTCGTCCGCCAGGCCATCGCCTGGGCCGGCGGCCGCTAGAGCCGCGTCGCCTGCCGGCCTACCAGCTGCCAGCCGCCCTTGCCCTTCACCCAGACATAGAGAATGCTCAGCTTCATCGTCCGCGGATCCGCGCCCAGCAGCTTCACGGTGGTATCGCGGCGGACCACGGCCGTGTTGCCGTGGAAGGCCAGCTGCTTTTCGGCCGCGTAGTCGACCGCGGCGTAGATGGTCGACTTCTTCACCGCCAGCGCGTCAATGACCTCTTTCTTGTTCTCGATCCGGCCGTTCGAGTGCGTGTAGATCAGCTGCTCGCCCAGGATCTTATCGAGCGAGGCCACCTCCGGCTTCCGCAGCGCCTCGGCCAACTGGTTCATGGCGGCGTCAATTTCAACTTCGCGTTTATCGGCGGCCACCAGGGGCAGCGCCAGGAACAAAAGGAATAGAACTCTCATCGTCGTTACAGTCTATACGATGGGTCCTTGCGGTCCATCAGCCGCATCATCGCGGCGAACTCCGGGTTCGGCTTCCGGCTGTAGCCTTTATCGCCTTCCGACACCAGAAAGTCGTCGCTCAGCCGCGCGCTCAATTCACAAACCTCGCGCGGCGGAATCACGAGTTTGGCGCCGGTCGCCTGCGCGGCCAGTTGCACTTGGCAGGCCCGCTCCAGCCGGAACAGCCGCACGAAAGCCTGCGCCACGGTTTCGCCGCACGCCAGCAGCCCGTGCGTCTTCATGACGAGCAGGTTCTTCTGGCCCAGGTTGGCGGCCAGGCGCTCCCGCTCGCCCAGCTCAAGGCTCGGCCCTTCAAAGTCGTGGTAGGCGATGCGTTCAAAGTAGCCGAGGGCGTACATGCTGATCGGCAGCAGCCCTTCTTCGAGCGCGGCCACGGCCATGCCCGCCGTCGTGTGCGTGTGCATCACGCAGCGCACGTCGGGCCGCGCCATGTGGATCGCGCTGTGGATCACAAAGCCCGCCGGGTTGATCTCCTGCTCCTGGTCGCCGACGATGTGGCCTTCGTGGTCGACTTTGACCAGGTTCGAAGCCGTGACCTCGTCAAAGCGGAGGCCATACGGATTGATGAGGAAGTGATCTTCCGCGCCGGGCACGCGCACCGTGTTGTGAGTCCAGATCAACTCGCTCCAGCCGAAGTGGTCCACCATGCGATAGGCGGCGGCCAGTTGGACCCGCAGTTCCCATTCCTGTTCGGTCATGGTCATCTACTTCTCTTTTTTCGCCGTCCAGGTCGCGGCGCCGATCTCGGGGTAGTCGGCCTTGCCCGCCATGGTTTCGGCTCCGGTGATCGTGCCGCTGTAGCGCAGCTCGCCGCTGCCGGTGGCCACGACGAATTCGATCTTGTCACCCTCCACTTTGCCTTTCAGCGGCGCCTCGCCCACCATGCCCTGGTAGGTGCCGGTCAACGCCGTGCCCTTCTGCACGAACGTGAAGGATGGCGTACCCGACCCCGCGCCCGTCTCGACGGCAAAGCTCCACTTACCGGTCACGTCCGCGGCGAGCAGCATTGCACTGGCCGCCAGAAAAGTTACTACCGTTCGCAGTCGCATACAGGCAGGGTATCCTACCCGCATGCCGCTGTCCCGCCGCTGTCTGCTCGCCCTGCCCGCCGCCGCCCTCGCCGCCCCGCCTCCGTGCAGGATCACCCGCTTTGTCATCCACAAAGCCACGCTCCGGTGGCGCGATCTCGTCTTTCTCGAAATCCACACCGACACCGGCCTCACCGGCCTCGGTGAAGCCACGCTCGAAACCCGCGCCGACCTCGTCGAAGCCGCGCTCCGCTGGCTCGAACCCTCGCTCACCGGCCAGGACCCGCAGGGCCCCGAGCAGCACTGGAACCGCAACTACTATGGCCTGTCGCGCTGGCGCCACGGCGCCGCCGAACTCACGGCGCTCTCCGCCGTCGACATCGCCCTCTGGGACCTCGAAGGCAAGCGCCTCGGCGTGCCCGTCGCGCGCCTGCTCGGCGGTGCGATGCACGATCCCCTGCCGCTCTACTTCACCCACTGGTCCTCCACGCTCAAACAACGCACCCCGGCCGCCTTCCGCGACTGGGCCGCCGAGACCCGTCGCCGCGGCTGGCGCGCCGTCAAATGGACCGTCCCGCTCGCCGGAGACGACCAGTCGCGCATCGCGCAGACCGTCAAAGAAGTGGAGGCCGTCCGCGCCGCCGTGGGCAGTGACCTGCAAATCGGCCTCGAACTGGCCGAGACCTTCAACTACCGCACCACCCTCGAACTCGCCCGCGCCCTCGCCCCGCTGAAGCCGATGTTTCTTGAAGAGCCGACGCTGCGCGAAAACCCGGCGCTCCTGGGCCAGCTCGCGGCCCAATCGCCCGTGCCGATTGCTACCGGCGAAGGACTGCTGCTCCGCTCCGAGTTCCGGCCGCTGCTCGAACACAAGGGCGCGGCCATCGTCCAGCCCGACGTCATGCACGCCGGCGGCATCACCGAGTTGCGCAAAATCGCGCAGTTGGCCGAAACCTTCGGCGTCGAAATCGCCCCGCACCAGTGCAGCGGCCCCGTCGGCCACGTCGCCTCGCTCCACGCCATGGCCGGCTGCCGCAACTTCTTCCTGCAGGAGTGGGAGGGCGACGACGATGCCGTCTACGACGAGCTTTGTCAGGGCACCTATCCGGTGCAGAAGGACGGCGCCGTCCGCCTGCCCGCCGGCCCCGGCCTGGGGCTCACGGTGAACTTCGCGGAGTTGACGCGGCGGTTCCCCTATAAAGGCATCAACCGCCGCGCCACCCTTACGAAGTAGGTTTGGCCTTGGCCTTGCGCAGGCGCGACCAGTACCACCAGTTCCGCTGTTCGACGGGCAGGCCGGGGTCTCGCGCCTGGGCCACCGCGCAGCAGAACGTATCGAGCACGCAGGGGTCTTGCCGCGACCGGGTCAGCCGCTCGAGCTCGCAATAGAGTTGCTCCGGGTCGCGCTCAGCGAGTGCTTCGACGGAGGGGACCCCGAGGAGTTCGAAGTCCCGGAGCATGGCCGGACCGATACCGGCGAGGTCTTTGAGTTGACGCGCCAACGACTTACTTCATGCCTTCGAGCGACTTCACACCGGCCGCGGCAATCTGCCCGTCCTGCACCGAGGTCACCCCGCTCACGCCAATCGCGCCGATCATCTGCCCATCGACGGCCAGCGGCAGCCCGCCTTCCACCGGCAGTACGTCCGGCAGTTTCAGCACCGTGTTGCGCCCGCCGATGACGACATCCTCAAGCGCCTTCGACGGGCGCTTCATCCGGATCGCCGTCCGCGCCTTCATCTGCGCAATGTCGACGCTGCCGATCTGCGTGCCGTCCATCCGCTGCAGGTAGATCAGGTTGGCGCCATCGTCGACCACCGCGATGACCACGTTCCAGTTGTTCTTCCGGGCTTCGGCCTCAGCCGCCGCGGCGATGGTCTTGGCCGCCGCCAAAGTAAGAGCTTTCTTGGTTGCGAGTTGCGCGCCCGCGGGTATCGTCATTGCCAGCACCGCCAGTGTGATTACGAAGTTTCGCATGGCCTTACGGTATCAGGAATTCCCCCGCAAAATAAGGTGGACAAAAAGGTCCGGTACTACTATCATGGAAGCGGATGTTCTCGCACACTGTCGAATACGCTCTCCGTGCCGTTGCTGCTCTTGCCGAAGATTGGGAGCGCCCCCATGCGGTACAGAAGATCGCAGAGCGTACGAAGATGCCGAACGACTATCTGGCGAAGGTGATGCAGGCGCTGTGTCGCGCCGGCGTTGTGAACGCCATGCGCGGTCGCCGCGGTGGCTACCAATTGGCCCAGGCGCCGAGCCAGCTTTCGCTGCTGACGGTGATCAATGCCGTGGATCCGATCAAGCGGATTGACCGCTGCCCGCTCGGCTTGCCGGGACACGGGCCGAATCTGTGTCCGCTGCACCGCCGGCTCGACGACTCCATCCGCGAAACCGAGAACACCTTCCGCTACACGACACTTGCCGAACTGCTGGAGAGCACCGGCCCTGTCCGCCCGCTCTGTCCCGTTGACCACCCCCCGGCACTCTTCCATGTGGCTACCTAAACTGGCTGGCATTGTTTTACTTGGCCTCGGCGGTTCCTTTGTGGCAACCCTCGATCATCCGGCCATCAACTACTACAAGGACCCCGGCGACAACGCCATCACGAAGCTGAACCGGCGCCTGGCCGCCGGCGAGGTGAAGCTGGCGTTTGACCCGCAGTTTGGCTACCTGCCGGGGGTGCTGGAGGCGCTGCGTGTGCCCCGCGAGTCGCAGGTGCTGGTGTTTTCGAAAACCAGCTTTCAGGCGCCGCGCATTGCCCCGCGCACCCCGCGAGCGCTCTACTACAACGACGAAGTCTCGGTGGGCTATGTGCAGGGCGGCGATGTGGTGGAGTTGGCCGTCGAGGATCCGAAGCAGGGCGTGATCTTCTATTCGCTCGACCAGGACGAGATTGGCCGGCCGCGCTTTGAGCGGCGCGATGCCTGCCTGCAGTGCCATGAGTCGTCGGCCACGCTCGGGGTGCCGGGCATTGTGGTGCGCAGCGTCTCGGCCGAGCGCAGCGGGATGCCGGCGTTTCAGCACGGGACTTACATCAGCGACCATCGCAGTAAGTTCACCGAGCGCTGGGGCGGCTGGTATGTGACGGGCGACACGGGTGCGATGCGGCACATGGGCAATTCGATTACGCGCGACCGCGATAGCGCCGAACTGGTGCCCGTGCCCAATCGGTTTGACGCGGCGCAGTATCTGACGCCGCACAGCGATGTCGTCGCGCTGCTCGTCTTCGAGCACCAGACGCACATGACGAATCTGTTAACGCGGGCGGGCTTTGAGATCCGCCACGCGATTCATCATCAGCAGGCGATGAATGAGATCTTCCACGATCCGCCGGCTTACCGCAGCGAGTCGACGCTGCGGCGGATCCGGCAGGCGGCCGAGGAGTTGGTCGATTACATGCTGTTTGTGGAGGAGACGCCGCTGCCGAACGCGGTAGTTGGCGCCTCGGGGTTTGCGGAGTGGTTTGCCCGGCAGGGGCCACGCGATGGCCGGGGCCGCTCGCTGCGGCAGTTTGATTTGAAGACGCGGATCTTCCGCTATCCGCTGAGTTACATGATTTACAGCCCGGCGTTTGACCAGTTACCGGGGCCGCTGCACGCGGCAGCGGTGGAGCGGTTGCGGGCGGTGCTGGACGGCGAGGTGACTGGCCCGGCGTATGCGCACTTGACGCCTTCGGTACGCACCGATCTGCGCGCTATCCTTGCGGCGACGAAGCCGCAGCTGTTTGCCGCCGGGCGGTGATACAACAATAGGTGTATGCCGCGCCTTTTGCTCCTCCCCCTGCTGGCCCTTCCGCTGGCCGGTCAGGGGCAGCCCATCGAGTTCAACCGGGACGTCCGGCCCATCCTCTCCGACCGCTGCTTTGCCTGCCACGGGCCCGACGAGGGAAACCGCAAAAGCCCGCTGCGCCTCGATAGCGAGGTCGCAGCGAGACGGGGCATCGTGCCGGGCAAGCCGGAGCAGTCGCCGATTATTCAGCGCATCACTTCGACGAACAAGACCCTGCGGATGCCGCCCCAGTACGCCGGGCACGACCGGCTGCCGGACCGCGATATCGAAACGCTGCGCCGCTGGATCGCCGCCGGTGCGCCGTGGCAGAACCATTGGGCGTTCGTCCCGCCCAAGCGCGGGGCCGGGGGAGGTATCGATCAATTCGTCGACGCCCGCCTGGAAAAAGAAGGGCTGCGGCCGAACGCGCCGGCGAGTAAGTCCACGCTGCTGCGCCGGGTGACGCTCGACCTCACCGGGCTGCCGCCCACCCCCGCCGAGGTGAAGGCCTTTCTGGCCGACTCCTCGCCCGAGGCCTATGCCAAAGTCGTCGACCGGCTGCTCGCCAGCCCCGCCCACGCCGAACGGCAGGCCGTGCGGTGGCTTGACTACGCTCGCTACTCCGATACGAACGGCTACCAGTCCGATGGGGTCCGGGATATGTGGCGGTGGCGCGACTGGGTGATTGACGCCTTTGCCCGCAACCAGCCGTTTGATCAGTTCACCATTGAGCAGATCGCCGGGGATATGCTGCCGCAGGCGACGCGGGCGCAGCGGATCGCCACGGGCTTTCACCGCAACCACCGGACATCGGCCGAGGGCGGGATTGTCGATGAAGAGTTTCGCGTGGAGTATGTCGCCGATCGCGTCGAGACCACCAGTAACGTCTGGCTGGGCCTGACGGTGGGTTGCGCGCGCTGCCACGACCATAAGTACGACCCGGTGAAGCAGCGGGAGTTCTATCAGCTGTTCGCCTTCTTTAATAACATCCCGGACGAACGCGGCTTCGTCTATAATTTCGGCAACGAGAAGCCGTTTATCAAGGCGCCAACGCCGCCGCAGGAGGCCGAGTTGAACCGGCTCGGCGCGCTGCGCGATGCGGCCGCGGCGCGGTGGCAGGCCGCGGGCAAAACCTTTGAAAAGGCGCTGCGGAAGTGGAAGCCGCCGGCCGGGGAGTGGGCGCCGCCGGAGGGGCTGGTCGTCAACCATAAGCTCGAGCAGTTTACGGCGCCCGTGGATCTTGGTAAAGACGTCGCCAAGTTTAACCATCGCGATCCGTTTACGCTGGCGGCGTGGATTCGGCCGGAGCAGGCGCGGGGGGCGATTGTCACCCGCGTCGAGGACCATTGGGAGGGGACGGGTTACGGCCTCTATCTGGTGGATCAGAAGCTGCGGTTTCATTACACGTTCCGGTGGTCGGACTTAGGTGTCCGCGTCGAAACCAAGGCCCCGATTGCGCTGAACGAGTGGCAGCATGTGGCGGTGACTTACGACGGCGGGATGTATGCCAAGGGCATTCACCTGTATGTGAACGGCGTCGAGCAGCCGATGCAGGTGATTTTCGACCAGAACCTGTGGCCGGTGGACAACAAGGTGCCGTTCCGGATTGGGGCGGGGGCGGGGTTGGGCTACCGCGGCGGGATTGATCAGGTGCGGGTTTGGAGCCGGGCGTTGAGCGCGGCGGAGGTTTCGACGCTACCGGTGCGGGAGGACCTGGCGACGCTCGCGCGGCGGAAGCAGCGGTCGGCGGCGGAGCAGGCTAAGTTGGCGCTGGCGTTCGAGCAGCAGTATCTGCCCCCGGCGCTGCTGGCGCTGCGCGAGGGTGGGCGCGAAGCCAGGAAGGCTTACGAGAAGTATCTGGCGACGGTGCCGACGGTGATGGTGATGGAAGAAGGCCCGGCGAAGGACGCCTTTGTGCTGCGCCGGGGCGCGTACGATCAGCGGGGCGAGAAGGTGGCGCCGGCGGTACCGGGCTTTCTGCCGCCCTTGCCGCCGGGGGCGGCGGCCAACCGGTTGAGTCTGGCGCGGTGGCTCGTGAGCCGGGAGAACCCGCTGACGGCGCGGGTGCAGGTGAACCGGTTGTGGCAGTCGTTTTTTGGCACAGGGATTGTGAAGACGGTGGACGATTTTGGTTCGCAGGGGGAGTGGCCGTCGCACATGGAGCTGCTGGACTGGCTGGCGGTGGAGTTCATAGAATCGGGCTGGGATCTGCGGCATATGGAGCGGCTGATGGTGATGAGCCGGGCGTATCAGCGGGCGTCGACGGTGACGCCGGAGCTGTTGGGCCGGGACCCGGACAACCGACTGCTCGCGCGGGGGCCGCGGCTGCGGCTGGCGGCGCCGTTTATCCGGGATCAGGCGTTGGCGGTGTCGGGCCTGCTCGTGCCGAAGGTGGGCGGGCCGAGCGTGAAGCCGTATCAGCCGGAGGGTTTGTGGCAGGAGCTGGCGGGCGGGGCGGGTTATAAGCCGGACAAGGGCGAGGGGCTGTACCGCCGGAGCCTGTACACCTACTGGAAGCGGACGATTGCGCCGCCGAGCATGATTAACTTCGACGCGGCGACGCGGGAGGTGTGTACGGTGCGGGAGAGCCGGACCAATACGCCGCTGCAGGCGCTGAACCTGATGAACGATGTCGCCTATCTGGAGGCGGCGCGGAAGCTGGGCGAACGGGTGCTGCGCGAGGGCGGGGCGACGGACGCCGAGCGGCTGCGGTATGCCGTGCTGACGGTGCTGGGGCGGGAGGTGAAGCCGGGGGAGGGGGAGACGCTGGGGCGGACGCTCGACCGCTTTCGAGTACGTTACGAAACGAACCCAATTTCCGCTAAGTCCATTATAACTCAAGGAGATAGCGCCGTTGATGCGGCGTTTTCGGCCCCCGAGCTGGCCGCCTGGACGACGGTGGGGAGCCTGCTGCTGAACCTGGACGAGACCATTACGAAGGATTAATGTTCATGACCCGACGCCAATTTCTTGCCTCTTCGACGACCGGGATCGCGGCCTTTCAGCACCTGGAAGGCAAGGAGCTGTATCACCATGCGCCACGGGCAAAGCGGGTGATTTACCTGTTTCAGTCCGGGGGGCCGTCGCAGTTGGAGACCTTTGACTACAAGCCGAAGTTGAAGGACATCTACAAGTCTGAGTTGCCGGACTCGATCCGGCGGGGGCAGCGGTTGACGGGGATGTCGGGGCAGCAGGCGAGTTTTCCGGTGGTTCCTTCGAAGTTCGGCTTTGCGCGGCACGGGCAGAGCGGGACATGGGTGAGCGATCTGCTGCCGCATACGGCGAAGATTGTGGATGAGCTGGCGGTAGTGCGGAGTTTGCATACCGAGGCGATCAACCATGACCCGGCGGTGACTTTTTTGCAGACGGGGTCGCAGATTGCGGGGCGGCCGAGCATTGGCAGTTGGGTGAGCTACGGGTTGGGGAGCGAGTCGAAGAACCTGCCGGGGTTTATTGTGCTGATTTCGCCGGGGGCGGGGGGTGGGGGGCAGCCGCTGTACGACCGGTTGTGGGGAGCGGGGTTTCTGCCGTCGCGCTATCAGGGGGTGAAGTTCCGGAGCGTGGGGTCGCCGGTGCTGTATCTCAATGATCCGGAGGGATTTAGCCGGGAGGACCGGCGGGCGTATCTCGATGCGCTGGCGGAGTTGAACCAGAAGAACTTTGAAGAGTCGGGCGATCCGGAGATTTCGACGCGGATTGCGCAGTATGAGATGGCTTACCAGATGCAGGCTTCCGTGCCGGAGCTGACAGATTTGAGTAAAGAGCCGGAGAGCACGTTTGACTTGTACGGGGCGGATGCGCGGAAGCCGGGGACGTTTGGCTATAACTGTTTGATGGCGCGGCGGTTGGCGGAGCGCGGGGTGCGGTTTATTCAGCTCTACCACCGGGATTGGGACCACCACGGGGGGCTCGTTAAGGGTATGCCGGCGCGGTGCCGGGAGACGGACCAGCCGGCGGCAGCGCTGGTGCGGGATTTGAAGCAGCGGGGGATGCTGGACGATACGCTGGTGGTTTGGGGCGGGGAGTTCGGGCGGACGGTGTACTGTCAGGGGCAGTTGAAGGAAGACGACTACGGGCGGGACCATCATCCGCGTTGTTTTTCGATGTGGATGGCGGGCGGGGGCGTGAAGCCGGGGATCACGTACGGCGAGACGGATGAGTATAGCTACAACGTTGTGAAAGATCCGGTGCATGTGCACGATCTGCAGGCGACGCTGCTGCACCTGCTGGGGATGGACCATACGCGGCTGACCTACCGGTTTCAGGGGCGGTACTTCCGGCTGACCGACGTGCACGGGACTGTGGTGAAGGCGCTGCTGGCCTAGAATGGAAGGCAGGACGGTATGTTAAGAATTCTTTTTCTTTTGGCGCCGGTTCTTTTGGCGCCGGCGGTGTGGGCGGCGGATCCGTTTACGTTTGCCGAGGCGCAGGGGCTGTTGCGGACGCACTGTGCGAAGTGCCACGGAGGGAAGGTCGCGCTGGGCGGGTTTAACTTCGCGCAGTTTCCGGACGAGGCGTCGCTGCTGACGCGGTCGAAGGTGTGGGCGCGGGCGGGGAATCTGATCCGGGAGGGAGAGATGCCGCCGCCGGGGAATCCGGCGCTGTCGCTCGAGGACCGGGACCGGTTTTCGACGTGGATTGCGACGACGCTGCACAAGGGGGCTTGCGCGGACGGGATTACGCCGCCGGCGTTTCCGCTGCGGCGGCTAAACCGGAACGAGTACACGGCGACGGTGCGGGACCTGCTGAACATTCCGGTGAACGCGGGGCGGAACCTGCCGATTGACGGGGCGGGCGGCGAGGGTTTTGACAACGCGGCCGAGACGCTCTTTCTTTCCCCGATTCACGCGGAGAAGTACCTGGAGGCGGCCAAGATTGCGCTCGACTACGCGATGCGGGATCCGAAGTCGCGGGCGGCGTTTTTGACGCCGCAGCCGGATGCGCGGGCGACACTGACGGCGCTGCTGCCGCGGGCGTTCCGGCGGCCGGTGACGCCGGCCGAGATTGACCGTTACGTGGCGCTGTTTCAGGCGGCCGAGAAGCGGGGGGACACCTACGATGAGGCGATCAGTTACGCGATTCAGGGCGTGATGCTGTCGCCGCATTTTCTGTTCCGGCTCGAAAATTCGACGCCGGACTATGCGCTGGCGAGCCGGTTGAGCTATTTTCTGTGGGGTGGGATGCCGGACGCGGAGTTGTTCAAACTGGCCGGCGAGGGGAAACTGGCGGATCCGGCGGTGCTGAGCGCGCAGGCGGTGCGGCTGTTGAAAGACCAGCGGTCGCGGGAGTTTGCCGAGAATTTCGTGGGGCAGTGGCTGTCGATTCGGGAGTTGGGGCGGGACATCAAGCCGGATGCGAAGGTGGCGGGGGATTACTATGAGACCGAGGTCGAGTCGGGGATACGGTACGAACCGGCGCTGTTTTTCCACGAGATTCTGATGCAGAACGAGCCGTTGACCTACCTGCTGGACGCTCCGTATTCGGTGGTGAGCAGTAAGTTAGCGCGGTATTACGGGATGACGCCGACGGGGATCCGGCAGCAGCCGGTGCGGTTCAACTTACCGCCGGGTTCGCACCGGGGCGGATTGCTGGGGATGGCGGCGGTGCTGGCGGTGAGTTCGTATCCGACGCGGACGAGTCCGGTGTTGCGGGGCAAGTGGATTCTGGAGTCGCTGCTGGGGACGCCACCGCCGCCGCCGCCGCCGAACGTGCCGGAGTTGAAGGAGCACGAGGGAGCGACGCCGCAGACGTTGCGGGCGCGGCTGGAGCAGCACCGGGCGAATCCGGTGTGCGCGTCGTGCCATAGCCGGATTGATCCGCTGGGGTTTGGTCTTGAGAATTATGATTCCGTGGGGCGGTGGCGGGAGACGGACGCCGGACAGCCGATTGATGCTTCCGGGGTGTTGCCGGACGGAACGCGCTACCGGGGGGTGGATGAACTGAAGAAAGTACTGCTGAGCAAGAAAAAGCAGATTGTGCGGAATTTGACGGGCAAGATGCTGGGCTATGCGCTGGGGCGGGGTTTGACGATGGAAGATGAGTGCGCGGTGGACCAGATCGTGACGGCGGTTGAGCGGGACGATTATAAGGCGCATACTTTAATTACGGAGATTGTCCGGAGCGTGCCTTTCCGGACGGCGACAGTACGGCAGGAGAGCAAACCATGAAACCCTTATCCCGGAGAACTTTACTGCGCGGCAGCGGTGCGGCGCTGGCGCTGCCTTGGCTCGAAGCGATGGCCGCGACGGGCCCGGGGGCGAAGCGGGCGAAGGCGCCGGTACGGATGGCGGCGCTCTATATGCCGAACGGGATTCATCCCGGCATGTGGACGCCGGCGGGCGTGGGGCGGGAGTTTACGCTGGCGCCGACGCTGACGCCGCTCGAGCCCTTCAAGAAGAGCCTGATTGTGGCGACGAACCTTTGGAACCAGGGTTCGAAGGGCGGCGATGGCCACTACGTGAAGCTGTCGGGATTTTTGACGTGTACGACGGTGACCAAGACGCTGGGCGTGGACATCAACTGCAACGGGATTTCGATGGACCAGGTGGCGGCGCAGCGGGTGGGGCAGTTGACGCCGTTTCCTTCGATTGAGCTGGGGGTGAGCCCGGTGACGACCGGGGTGGACCGGAATGTGGGCTACACGCGGGTGTACGGTTCGCACATTGCGTGGAGCGGGCATACGAACCCGCTGGCGCGGGAGATCAATCCGCAATCGGTGTACGAGCGGCTGCTGCGGGCGACCAAGCCGGCGGCGGGGAACGGACCGCGGAACGATGCGCAGCTGCTTGATCTGGTGCTCGATGATGCGCGGCAGTTGCGGGCGCAACTGGGGCGGGCCGATCAGGTGCGGATGGATGAGTATTTGAGCGTGGTACGGTCGCTCGAAGAGCGGCTGGAGCGGGCGACGACGCCGGCGCAGCGGAAGTGGAAGCCGCGGGTGGCGATTGACCCGGCGGCGAAGCCGGAGGCGCAGCCGAAGGATTTCGCGGACCATGTGCGGCTGATGATGGACATGATCGCGCTGGCGTTTCAGACCGATTCGACGCGGATTGCCACCTTCATTTTCGGCAACGAGGTGACCAACCAGAACTTCTCGTTCGTGGACGGGGTGAAGGGCGGGCACCATTCGATTTCGCATCACATGGATGACGCTGAGCAGATGCGGCAGTATCAGCTGATTAACCAGTGGCACGTGGCGCAGTATGCTTATTTGTTGGGCAAACTGGCGGCGATGCCGGAGGGCGAGAGCAACGTGCTGGCGAATTCGATGATTCTGTTCGGGGCGGGTTTCCGGGACGGGAACAAGCATGATCCGCACAATCTGCCGATTCTGTTGGCGGGCGGGGGCGGGGGCCGTTTGCAGACGGGTCAGCACCTGATCTACGGGCCGGATTCGCCGCTGTCGAACCTGTACGTTTCGATGCTGGATGCGTTTGGGACGCCGGTGGAGCGGTTTGCGGATAGCACGGGCCCGGCGCGCGGGGTGCTGGTCTAGAGGGGCCGGTGAACCGGCGAACGTTGCTGCTGGCCGGGGCGGCGGCGCGGGGCGCGGCGGGGCAGGGCCCGGTGTTTGGCACGACTGTTTACTCGTCGACCGGATTTACGGGCAAGATCTACTACATCTCTTCCGAGAGTGAACTGCTGCCGCGGATGCGGGAGTCGCGGGCGGTGGGGACGTTATACGCGTCGTCGCTGGAGGTGATGCCGCAGAGTTTCACGCGCAGGGGTTTCCGGGGGTCACAGACCGACGGGAGTGGTTTGCGATCGACTACCGGGCCAAGGTGTGGATTGCGAGGCCGGGAGTCTACCGATTTGCGCTGCTGTCGGATGACGGGGCGAAGTTCTGGATCAACGAGAAGTTGGTGATTGACAACGACGGGGTGCACGCGCCGCTCGAGTTGGCGGGATCGGCGCGGCCGCCGGGGGAGGCATGGTCGGTTTTTCACACCGATCGATACGTGGCGCCGGCGGCGGGAGAGCATCCGGCGGGTGAGGTGACCGAGATTAAGCGGGCGTCGAACTGGTAGCGAGGGTGGCGGCGAACTGGTGGACTTTGGCGATGGCGGCGGCGATGTCTTCCATGTCGCGTTTGTCGCCGAGGAGCATGGTTTGGGTGAACCAGACGGCTTCACTGCAGACGCGATCGTTGACGGGGAGCTGATTCTGTTCGCGCCACTGTTTGAGGCGGGCGGGGCCGTAGAGGCGCTGGTAGCCGCGGGAGTTGAGGATGTTTTCAAGGAACGGCTGGCGGTTGAGCGGGGAGTAGCCGCCCGAGGCGGGGATGCCTTCGGCGGCGAGGGCTTGGAGGAATTTGGCGCGGGGGAGGTTGGCGAAGTGGGCGGCGTCGTAGCGGAACATGTAGAGATGCCAGGCGCTGCGGGTGGCGCCGGTGGGCCAGGCGGCGGGGGTGATGCCGGGGATCTGGCGAAGGAGTTGGGAGAGGTGGGCGGCGTTTTCGTCGCGGCGCTTGGACTGGGTTTCGAGGCGCTCCATCTGGGCCATGAGGAGGGCGGCCTGGAACTCGGTGAGGCGGAGGTTGGCGCCCTGGGCGGTGGGGGCGCCGGACCAGCCGCTCATGAAGGCGCTGCTGCCGGCGGCGGGTTTGCGGGTGTTGGAGTTGTTGTGGAAGGAGTAGCAGCGTTCGATGAAGTCCCCGTCGTTCGAGACGATGGCGCCACCTTCGCCGGAGTTGAGATTTTTCGAGGCCTGGAAGCTGAAGGTGCCGGCGTGGCCGAGGGTGCCGACGCGTTGACCTTTCCATTCGGCGAGGTGAGCTTGGGCCGCGTCTTCAAGGACCTTGAGGCCTTTGGGCCGGGCGGCGGCGAGGACGCCATCGAGGTCGACGGGGGTGCCGGCGATGTGGACGGGGATGACGGCGACGGTGCGGTCGGTGATGGCGGCGGGGATTTTAGAGGGATCGATTTGGAAGGAGGCGGCGTCGGTATCGACGAAGACGGGGAGGGCGCATTTGGAGATAACGGCGTTGACGGTGGCGATGAAGGTGTAGGGGGGGACGATGACTTCGTCGCCGGCCTGGACGTCGAGGCCGTGGAGGGCGACCATGAGGGCGCTGGTGCCGTTGGCGACGGCGAGGCAGTGTTTGGCGCCGAGGAGGGCGGCGTATTTCTGTTCGAAGGCGGCGACCTGCTGGCCGGTGCCGCGGTTCCATTTGCCGCTGGCGAGGACGCGGAGGAGGCCTTCCTGTTCGGGGGAGCTGGAGACGGGCCAACCGGGGAAGGGTTTGCGGCGGACGGGGTCTCCGCCGAGGGCGGCGGGTTTGGCGTGCGCTTGGGAAACGATAGTAACTCCGGCGGCTGCGGCGGCTACGGCCTCACGTCTGGTCATGCTCTTATCCTAACCGAGATGCGCGGGAACCGGTGGCGTTCGGGCGTGGCATTTGATAGAGTTTCGCCCATGCAGCCGCCGGTTACGGGCCGCGGCTTTACTTTGAGGTAACGAGGATGAAGAGCTTGTACGGTGCGGGGCGCTGGGGAGTTTTTGCGCTCGCAGGATTGCTGGTGCTGGCGGGGATGCCGGCGGCGGCGCAGGTGTTGAAAGGCCAGATTCTGGGGGTGGTGGCCGACCAGTCCGGGGCGCTGGTGCCCGGGGTGAAGGTGACGATTCTCGAGACGCGGACGAACTTCCAGCGGACGACCGAGACCAATGACACGGGCAATTTCTTCTTTGTGAACCTGGACCCGGGCGACTATCGCGTGGAGGCGGAGAAGACGGGCTTCAACAAAGCTTTGCGGAGCGGCGTGGAGCTGCTGCCGAATACGACGGCGCGCGTGAACTTTGAGTTAGTGCCGGGGGCGGTGACGCAGACGATTGACGTGAGCGCTTCGGCGGCGCCGCTGCTGCAGACCGACCGGGCGGACACGGGCGGCAAGATTGATCAGAAGCAGCTGCAGTCGCTGCCGATGTTGTTTAACCGGAACTACCAGGGGCTGCTGCTGCTCGTGCCGGGGGTGGGGCGTCCGTTCCGGCCGCACTCGGAGTTTTATAACTCGCATGATTCGCTGTCGGTGCGGGTGAACGGACAGGGGCGGCAGTTCAACAACTTCCAGATTGAAGGGATTGAGAACAAGATTGACAACGGGAACCTGACGGCGCTGGTGCCGCCGGCGGAGGCGATTCAGACGGTGGACGTTTCGACGTCGAATTTCGACCCGGAGTTTGGGAACGCGGGCGGGGCGGTGACGAACGTGACGCTGCGGAGCGGGTCCAATGACTATCACGGGAGTTTGTTTCAGTTTCACCGGAACGAGAACATTCAGGCACGGAACACGTTCGCTTTGACGAAGGCGCCGACGGTTTACAACCAGTTTGGCGGGACGCTGGGCGGGCGGATTGTGCGGGATAAGCTGTTCTTTTTTGGCGATTACCAGGGGAGCCGGGACCATTTGGGGCAGGTGAACCGGGGGACGCTGCCGAGCACGATTTTCCGGACGGGGAACCTGGCCGGGGGCAATTCGACGATTTATGATCCGCTGACGGGGGACGCGAGCGGGGCGGGGCGGACGGCGTTTGCGGGGGGCATTATTCCGGCGAGCCGGATCAGCCCGATTTCGCGGCGGATTCTGGGCTTTTTGCCGGAGCCGAATCTGGCCGGGGTGCCCGAGGGGCAGCTGAACTATTCGCAGAACAGTGTGCGGGTGAAGACGCTCGATCAGGCGGATTCGAAGGTGGACTGGGTGATTGGGAGCAACGACCGGCTGGCGGTGCGCTATAGCATTCAGAAGGCGGTGGTGGATGATCCGGGGCTGTTCGGGCCCGGGGGGATTTACGGTGGGTTTCGGAACGGCGGCTTTGGCGGGCGGGGCCCGGCGCGGACGCAGAGCGCGGGGGTGAACTATTCGAAGGTGCTGAGCCCGACGCTGGTGTGGGAGTCGCGGGTGGGGGTGGTGCGGAATCGCAATGACGCTCTTGCTTCCGATACGGGGAAGAAGACGTCGGAGGAGTTGGGGATTCGCGGGGTGAACCTGGACGAGTGGACGAGCGGGTTGACGGAGATCCGGGTGAACGGGTATTCGTCACCGCTGGTGGGTTTTTCGCCGAGTTTGCCGTGGGCGCGGGCGGTGACGAGCTTTGGGATTGTGAACAATTTCTCGAAGACGTTTTCGAAGCACATCATTCGGTTTGGCGTGGATATTCGCCGGGAGCGGAACGATCTGCTGCAGACGCAGACGTTTAATCCGCGGGGCCGTTTTGAGTACAACCCGGCGCAGACGGGGACGGTGGCGGATACGCGGCGGAACTTCGCGAATTCGTTCGCGGCGTTTCTGCTGGACCAGCCCAGCCAGGCGGGACGGGACCTGCCGTTTGTGTTTCCGGCGCGGCGGGAGCTGATCTCGAACATCTACTTCCAGGATAAGTGGCAGGTGTCGTCGAAGCTGACGGTGGACCTGGGGCTGCGGTTTGAGCGGGAGCGGGGCAGCCGTCCGCGGCTGCCGGGCGGGTTTTCCAACTACAATCCGGCGAACAACACGCTGGAGCTGGCGGGGTTGGGGACGATTCCGATCAACATTGCGAACTCGAACAACAACTGGAGTCCGCGGCTGGGAATTGCGTACCGCGTGACGGAGAAGACGGTGGTGCGGACGGGGTATGGGATCAGCTTCTACCCGCGGCGGATGGGGCAGTTCAACTTCCCGATTCTGCAGAACAATGGATTCCCGTCGGCGAACGCGTTTGTGCCGGCGGCGGTGACGATGACGACGGGTTTTCCGGCGTTTTCGCCATTCAACCTGCCTTCGAGCGGGGTGATTGAGAATGCGCCGCTGGCGAACAGCTTTACGGTGACGCCGCGGGATCTGGCGAGCCCATACGTGCAGAGCTGGAATGTGGCCGTGCAGCGGGCGCTGCCGTGGAAGCTGGCGCTGGACGTGGCTTACGTGGGCAACATCGGGATCAACAACCAGTCGGGGTATAACCTGAATGCGTCGATGGTTCCGGGGTCGGCCAACAACGGGCGGCCGCTGTTTCAACGGTTCCGGAAGGTGACCGACGTGACGGCGGTGCTGGGGACGAACACGTGGTATCACGGCTTGCAGGTGAAGGTGGACCGGCGGGTGGGGGACGGGTTGTTCCTGACTTCGGCGTACACGTTCAGCAAGGGTTTGAACTATACGGACGACGACGGTTCGCTGGCGATTCCGATGAATCCGGCGTTGAACAAGGGGCGGATGAGCGACAACCGGACGCACGTGTTCACGAACAGCTTCATGTGGGCGCTGCCGTTTGGCAAGGGCAAGCGGTGGGCGACGACGGGGGCGGCGCAGTGGGTGCTGGGGGGTTGGCAGTTCCAGGGCGTGGCGAGTCTGATGAGCGGGACGTGGTTTTCGCCGTCGGTGTCGGGGGTGGTGAACGCGCCGGGGAACGCGGACCGGCCGAACTGGGTGGCGCCGATTCGCTATCTGGAAGGGACGGGTCCGGGGCAGAAGTACTTCGATGTTTCCGCGTTTGCAATTCCGGCGCAGAATACGCTGGGCAACGCGGGACGGAACATTCTGCAGGGGCCGCGTTTTTCGAATCTGGACGCGGCGCTGCACCGGGATTTCCGGATCCGGGAGGGGATGTCGCTGACGTTGCGCGTGGAGAGTTTCAACTTCACGAACACGCCGCACTATAGCAATCCGAACGGCAACGCGCAGTCGCCGCAGTTTGGCGAGATTAACGGGGCCGACCAGGATCAGCGGCAGTACCAGATTGGGCTGACGCTGCGGTTTTAGGTGATCAGCGGGGCGCCGGCAGGCGGCCGCGGAACTTGGGGACGATGAGTTCCCAGGTGTAGCGGTCGTGCTGCCGGAGGGCCTCCATGGCTTCGGGGAGGCGCATTTTGGCGACGATGGCGCGGAGCTGAGCGGCGCCCTGGCGGCCCCAGGCTTCGCGTTCGGCGGGGGTGGCGGGGAGGGGGCCGTCGCCGCCGTGGGCCATGACGTCGGCGACCCAGGAGCCGAGGCTGAGGCTGCCGGCGAAGCCGAGTTTGCCGAGGGTGGCGAGGCCTTCGTTGGGGGGGACGGGGGCGGCGGCGTGGGATTCGGCGGGGCCGTAGTCGCCCTGGAGGGGAAGGTCTTCGAGGCGGCCGGTGAGGGCGTGGGCGCCGTAGAGGGTGTGGGCGCGATCGGCGGGGGAGAGTTGGAGGCGGGGGAGGTAGGTGTCCATGTTGATGTAGAGGATGGGGACGTGGGTTTCTTCGAAGAACTCGCGGACGAGGGTGCCGCCGGTGAGGGGGGCGGGGCCGTGGCTCGCGGAGAGATAGACCTGGCGGCGGAAGCCTTGTTTGAGCAGGGAGTGGGCGAGTTCCTTGAGGAAGGCGGCGCCGGAGCGGGGGCTGAGGGAGATGGTGGAGGGGGCGATGGTGGTGGTGCCGGGGTAGGACCAGACGAGGCCGGGCATGTAGAGGCCGCCGGTTTGTTCGGCCATGAGCATGGCGTAGGCGAGGGGCCAGGCGTAGTCGCGGCCGCTGGGTTGGATGCCGTTGGTTTCGACGGCGCCGATGGGGATGAAGATGACGTCGCTTTGGGCGAGTTGGGCGGCGACCTGGACCTGGCTGAGGCGGGTGAGGTCGCGGGTGTGGAGGGGGCGGGACTGGGCGGGGAGGAGGGCGGCGGCGGCGAGAGCGAGGGTGAGGAGTTTGGGCATAGGGATAGGGACGGGCTTGTTTCCGTTTGCTCCATATGATACTCGTTACGGTGGGTTTATGCGCGTTGGTCTCTTTTCAATTGCGGCGCTTGGCGCGGTGAGTCTGCTGCAGGGGCAGCGGGCGCCTTTGTTCAAAGACGAGATTCTGCCGGTGCTTGAGAAGAGCTGTGTGAAGTGTCACAGCCCGAAGCAGGCGATGGGGGGCCTGGACCTTTCGACGTTCGCGGGGTTGATGAAGGGCGGGGCGAGCGGGCCGGCGATTGCGCCGGGTAAGCCGGGGCGGAGCTTGTTGTGGGTGATGGTGGAGTCGGACAAGATGCCGCTGGGAGGGAGCCTGACGGCGGCGCAGAAGCAGCTGCTGCGGACCTACATTGAGCAGGGACGGTTTCCGACGGCGGAGATGGACGCGGCGCAGGCGGCGCGGGAGGCGGCACGGATTACGCCGGAGGCGCGGCGGTGGTGGTCGTTTCAGGTTCCGGTGAAGCCGGGGGTGCCGGCGGCGCGGCGGGGGGCGACGGTGCGGACGCCAATTGACGCCTTTGTGGACGCGCGGCTGGCGGAGAAGGGTTGGCGGATGCAGCCGGAGGCGGAGCGGGTGACGCTGGCGCGGCGGTTGTATTTCGGGTTGACGGGGGTTGCGCCGACGCCGGCGGAGATGGAGGCGTTTCTGGCCGACCGGACGCCGCAGGCCTACGAGCGGCTGGTGGACCGGCTGCTCGAGAGTCCGCGCTACGGGGAGCACTGGGGGCGGCACTGGCTGGACATTGCGGGGTACTCGGACACGCGGGGGGACGCGGGGGATTCGGTGCGGGAGGTTTCCTGGAAGTACCGGGATTACGTGATTCGGGCGTTTAACAAGAACAAACCGATTGACCGGTTTTTGTTAGAGCAGTTTGCCGGGGATCAGCTCGTGAATTACGAGCCGGGGAGTTCGCCGCGGCCGGAACAGGTGGAGGCGTTGACGGCGACGGGGTATCTGCGGACGATCGCCGATATTACCGATAATCAGACGATCTACGAAGTGGATAAGTACTTTGACGCGCTGCAGAAGACGGTGGAGACGAGTTTGTCGGCGGTGCTGGGTTTATCGATCGGCTGCGCGCGGTGCCATGACCATAAGTTTGATCCGATTCTGCAGAAGGACTATTACAAGCTGACGGCGGTTTACCAGGCGACGTGGGATCCGGAGAACTGGCTGGCGGCGAATTTGGGATTCGGGCCGTGGCCGAGCCGGATGGTGCTGGATATTCCGGCCGAGAAGCGGGCGGCGTGGATTCGGGATGTGACGAGCAGTGATGCAAAGACGATCCGGCGCCTCGAGGATCTGCTCGAGGCGAGCTATCAGCGGTTCCGGGCGGAGTTGAAGGCGGGGCGGGAGCTGCCGGCCGAGCGGCGGGCGGAGCTGCGGCGGGTGATTGAGGAAGACCCCGATTTGGAGGTAGACCGGAACGCGGCGCAGGAGTTGGTTTCGAATAAGGAGCTGGACGCGCGGTATCCGGAGTTTAGTAAGTGGAAGGAAGAGATTGCAGTACGGCGGGCGAACCGCCGGAAGAAGCAGTCGGAGATTGATCCAAACTATATTGAGGCGGCTTGGGATGTGTCAAAGCGGCCATCGCCGACTTACATTTTGCAGCGGGGGAACTATCTGGCGCCGGGGGCGGAGGTGGGGCCGGGGCTGCCGGTGGTGCTGGATCATCCGGCGAAACCGTTTGCGTTTCCAAAGGCGGCGGAGCATCCGGAGTGGCACCACACGGGGCGGCGGCTGGCGTTGGCGCAGTGGCTGGTAGCGCGGGAGAATCCGCTGGTGGCGCGGGTGTTTGTGAACCGGGTGTGGCAGTTCCACTTTGGCGAGGGATTGGTGCGGTCGGTGGATGACTTTGGGATGCAGGGGGAGAAGCCGACGCATCCGGAGCTGCTCGATTATCTGGCGGTGGATTTTCAGGAGAGCGGGTGGGATTTGAAGCGGCTGACGCGGCAGATTGTGTTGTCGCAGGTGTACCGGCAGTCGTCGGCGGAGGTGGCGGAGTATCTGGCGGCGGACCCGGGGGCGAAGCTGCTGTGGCGGAAGCCGCCGCTGCGTTTGGAGGCCGAGACGATTCGGGATTCGATGCTGCAGGTGAGCGGACTGTTGAACGGGAAGATGTACGGGCCGAACGAACCGATTCAGCGGGGGGCGGACGGGCAGTGGGTGGAGGATGGCACCAAGGGCGATGCGAACCGGCGGAGCTTGTATCTGACGCAGTCGCGGACGCGGCCGGTGGCGTTTCTGCATGCGTTTGATGCGCCGACGATGACGGCGGATAACCAGACGCAGCGGTTCCGGTCGGCGCTGCCGGCGCAGTCGCTGGCGTTGTTGAACGGGCCGCTGGTGCGGCGGGTGAGTTTGGCGTTTGCCAATCAGGTTTGGGAGCAGAGTAAAGGGGACCGGGCGGCGGCGCTCGACCGGGTGTTTCTGGCGGCGTATTCGCGGCCGCCGGCGGCGCGGGAGCGGGCGATAGGCGAGCAGATGATGGCCGCCGAAGCCGATCCGAAGGAGGGCTTGCGGTTGTTCGTGCAGGCCGTGCTGGGCGCCAACGATTTTCTGTATAGTTACTAACGAGTCATGAAACCATTTCTTTCGCGCCGTCAAGCTCTTCAGGAAGCCGCTCTCGGCTTCGGTGGTCTCGCGCTGAGTTCGTTTGCGGCGTGGGGCGCCGCGCCGGGGGAGCATACGCTGCAGCCGCGGCGGCCGCATTTTCCGGCCAAGGCGAAGAACGTGATTTTTCTTTACGTGGGCGGGGGGCCGAGCACGATCGACATGTTCGACCCGAAGCCGCTGCTGCGAAAGTTTGACGGCAAGCCGGCGCCGTTTGAGATCAAGGGCCGGGCGTTGAACGGATCGCAGGAGGTGATGGCGAGTCCGTGGGAGTTTACGCGGTGCGGCAAGAGCGGGCGGGAGATTTCGAACCTGCTGCCGCATTTTCAGAAGGTAGTCGATAAAGTGAGTTTTGTCCGGTCGATGCAGACGGACCGGATTGATCACTCGACGGCGCAGTTCACGTTTGTGACGGGGCGGGGATTTACGGGATTTCCGACGCTGGGGGCGTGGGTGAACTACGCGCTGGGGACGGAGAACCAGAATCTGCCGGGGTTTGTGGCGCTGGGCGAAGGGGCGAGTATTGGGTCGCGGGCGCATTCTTCGGCGTGGCTGCCGCCGGTGTACACGGGGACGGCGATGCGGGCCGATGGGAAGGCGCCGATCTATGACATCAAGCGGCCGGAGGATATGGCGGGGGAGCAGCAGCGGCGGCTGCTCGAGACCGTCAATGCGCTGAACCGGGAGCAGAAGGGGGGGCACGCGCTCGACCAGGATCTGGAGGCGCGGATTGCCAATTATGAGCTGGCGGCGCGGATGCAGTTGGAGGCGCTGCGGGTGGCGGACCTATCGGCCGAGAGCCAGGCGACGCGGGATTTGTACGGGGTGGACGAGAAGGTTTCCGGTCCCTACGGGAAGCTGTGCCTGATGGCGCGGCGACTGGTGGAGAGCGGGGTGCGGTTTGTGCAGGTGTACGGCGGCGGAGGCGGCAACTGGGATACGCACAGTAACATTGCCGGGCAGTTGCCGGGGCTGTGCCAGTACATTGACCGGGGCACGGCGGCGCTGCTGGCGGATCTGGATCAGCGGGGGTTGCTCGAGGAGACCTTGGTGGTTTGGTCCGGAGAGTTCGGGCGGCTGCCGACGATTGAATCGAAGAACGCGACGCCGGGGCGGGATCATAATCCGTACGGGTTTAATTTGTGGATGGCGGGGGCGGGGGTGAAGCGGGGGTTTGACTACGGGATGACGGATGAGCTGGGCTATGCGGCGGTGCCGGAGTTCCGGGTGGGTCACGCCGATATTCACGCCACGATTCAGCACCTGCTGGGGATTGATTACCGGAAGAACACGTTCTTCCACGAAGGGCGGGACGAGTCGCTGGTGGGGGTGACGCCGGCGCGGGTTTTGCAGGAGATTCTCATATGATTGATCGCCGTTTGTTTCTGACCGGTGGCTTGGCCGCGGCGGCGCTGGAAGGCGCGACCGGAGGCGAAGTGAAGCGCCGGACGGGGTCGCGGATTAAGATTGGCTTGAACGCGTATTCGTTCAACCGCCCGCTGATGGCGGGGACGATGACGATTCCCGACGTGATCGACTACTGCGCGCAGCAGGAGATTGACGGGGTGGACCTGACGGGTTATTACTTCAAGGGCTACCCGAACGCGCCGAGCGACGAAGTGATCTATAGCATCAAGCGGGCGGCGTTTCTGAACGGGGTGACGATTACGGGTACGGGGGTGCGGAACGATTTCGCGCTGACGGATCCGTCGAGCCGGCGGGGGCATATCCAACTGGTGAAGGACTGGGTGGATGTGGCGGCGAAGCTGGGGTCGGACATGGTGCGGGTGTTTTCGGGGCGGGAGCATCCGAAGGGCTATACGTTTGAGCAGGTGCTCGAGTGGATGGTGCCCGCGTTTCAGGAGTGTGCCGAGTATGGGGCCAAGCGGGGCGTGATTATCGGTCTGCAGCACCACGATGATTTCCTGAAAACGGCCGAGCAGACGATCCGCGTGGTGGATCTGGTGAAGAGTGACTGGTTTTCGGTGATTCTCGACGTGGGGAGTTTACGGCAGGGGGATCCGTACGCCGAGATTGAGAAGCTGCTGCCGTACGCGAGCAACTGGCAGGTGAAGGAGCACGTCTGGTACGGGACGAAGAAAGTAGAGATTGATCTGCCGCGGATCCGGAAGATTATCGATAAGGTGGGCTACCGGGGGTTCACGCCGATTGAAGCGCTGGGCGAGGGGGACCCGCGGGCGATTGTGACGGCGTTTCTCGGGAAGGTGCGGCAGGCGTTTTCGTAGGCAGAGGGAGGCCGCCGGGGCGGCCTCCTTTCGGTTGGTTTAGCCTTTGAGGACTTCGCGGAGGCGGCGGGCGACGATCTTGTCTTCGCCGGGCTGGAGCATCCAGACGCCGACTTCGAGCGAGTCTTTGTTGCTGCCGGGGACGACTTCGATGGACGGATCGCCTTCGCGCAGTTTGACGGCGACGTCTTTGTAGCTGAGCTTGACCTTGGCGGGGTCCCAGGTGAGGCGGAGGTGCGGGACGTGGTTGGCGATGGCTGGGACGTACTGTTCGGCTTTGACGGAGGGGATGGACTTGGCGGCATCGCCGATGAGGGCGACGCGGCGTTCCCATTCCTTCCAGTCGGCGGCGTGATCGCGCTTCATGAAGGTTTCGACAGCGACCATCATGCCGAGGAGCTCTTCCTTGTTGACCTTCATGCCGCGGCCGATGGTGTCGCCGTTGGGCGGGCCGTTGAGGCGGGCGGCGGCGATGATCTCCTTTTTACCCATGAGGACGCCGGCGCTTTGGGGACCGCGGATGCCTTTGCCGCCGGAGAAGATGACGAGGGAGAAGCCCATTTTGTTGAAGCGGGTCATGTTCTCGAGCGGGAGGGAGTCGGCAGCGCAGTCGGTCATGGTGGGGATGCCTTTGTCGAGGCCGATCTGAGCAAACTCCTGATCCTTCACCTGGCCGTCGTTATTGGCCCAGTTGAGGAAGAACATCATGGCCGTTTTTTCGTTGATGGCGCGGAGGAGCTGGTCGCGGGTTTCAACCTCGATGAGCTTGACGCCGCAGTTGCGGATGGCGTGATCGTAGCCGACGCGGTGGGACTTCTGGACGATGACTTCGCTCTTGAGGCCGGTGAGATCGGGGAGTTGGAGGACCTTCTTCTGGTCCATGCCGGTGAGGACGCCGGCGGTGCCGAGGGTGAGGGCGGAGGCGGCGCCGGCGCTGACCATGGCGGCTTCGGCGCCGAGGAGTTCGGCGATGCGTTTGCCGACGGCGTCGTGGAGTTCACTGAGGCGGACGAAGTGTTTGGAGGCGTAGTTGATGGCGTCCATGACTTCGGGCTGCATCAGTGACGCGGTGAACATGGTGTAGGTGCCAGCCGCGTTGATGAGCGGGCGGACGCCCAGGTCTTTGAAGTAGTCGCGTTTGGGGGCCGCGGCGGCGGCAGCGGGCGCGAGGCCGGCGACGGCGGGGGCAACGGAAAGGGATTTCAGGAATTTTCTGCGGTTGGCCATCTGGCAATTATACGCCCGCGGCGGCCAGGGGGGCGGGAGAAGATTCTAACTGGAGAACGCGAGTTTTTTCTGCCAGCTGGCGGGCAGGATGCCGCGCCATTTGCGGAGGACGAGTTCGAGGAGATTGAGCAGCACGGCGAGCGCGAGGAGGCCGGGCCAGAGGCGCGTGGTGGTGGGGACGGTGCGGCCGGGGTTCGCGAAGGTCTGGCGGGGGTCTGGGGCGTAGCGGCCGCCGGTGAAGCCGGCGATCTGGCGGAGGAGGGTTTCGTTGGCGCCGTAGTCGGCGAGTTCGACCTCCTGACGGTAGTAGCCGACTTCGGGGAAGACGCGGCTATCTTCGACGGGGCGGATGCGAAAGAGGCCCTGGGTAGCGCCGATGCGGACACGGCCGCGGTAGAGCCCTTCGCCGGCCTTGGTGACTTCGACGGGCTGGCGGAAGCCGGCGGGGCCGAGGACGAAGATGGGGGGGATGGACTTGGGGGCTTCGAGATTGCGGCCGAGGCGGTAGGTGACGACGAGGTCGCCGGTGGCGGCGTCGAAGGCGGCGGCGGCTTCGCCGGCCTGGGAGTGGGGCAGGAGATCGCGGAGGACGTTGCCCCAGAAGCGGTCGAAGCCTTTCCAGGCGACCCAGGCTTCGGCCCAGCGGCTTTTGGCGTCGGAGGCGAAGACGACACTGCGGCCGAGGCCGTACTGCCAGCGGGTGAGGAGGGGGTCGCGCTGGTCGATGCTGAGGATGGTTTCGGCGGTGGGTTTGGCGATGAACTTGGTGTAGCCGCGGAGGGCGGGGGCGGACTCCATGCCGACGCCGTCGAGGATTTCGGCGGGGCGTTCGATGACCGGGACGATGGCCTTTTCAATGGCCGTAGAGCCGGTGAACTCCATCACGTCTTTGAGGAGAATCTGTTCGAGGCCGGAGGGATCGTTGAGGAAGTAGGACTTGCCTTTCGAGAAGGCGGCGATCTTTTCGAGGTAGGCGCGGTTGACGTCCTGGCCGAGGCCGACGGTGGAGATGGTGATGCTTTGGGTGGCGGCTTCCTTGGCGAGGGCGATGGAGTCGCCTTCTTCGGAGATGCCGTCGGTGAGGAGCACGATGTGCTTGTAGGTGGCTTTGACGGGGACGGTGCGGCGGAAGGCTTCCGTGAGGGCGGGGGCGATCTGGGTACCGCCGTCGGGGGTGATGCCGGCGACGAGGCGTTTGATGAGGGTGCGGTCTTCGGCTTTGCGAATGGGGACGGCCCATTGGAAGGAGTTGTCGAAGATGAGGACGCCGACGAAGTCGACGGGGCGGAGGTTTTCGATGACGCCGATGGAGGCGACGCGGGCGAGCTCCATTTTGCGGCCTTCCATGGAGGAGGACTTGTCGACGATGAGGGTGACGCAGGTGCCTTCCGGGGAGCGGGGCGGGGCGAGCTTGGCCGACATGGTGCGGTCGAGCGCGTCCTCGACCTTCTTGGCTTCGTTGAAGGTGTTGCGTTCGCCGCCGATGACGAGGAGGCCGCCGCCTTGCTTCACCCACTTTTCGACGCTGTCTTTGCGTTCGAGCGGGATGGCTTCGAGGTCGAGGTTGTTGAGGATGAGGACCTGGAAATCGTCGAGTTTCTGGCCTTCGAGGGAGTTGGCGGTGGTGACGTCGAAGCGGCCGGCGGAGAGCACCTCCATGAAGTCTTTTTCGCTGCCGAGGGGGTCCTGGGTGACGAAGAGGGCTTTGGGCAGGCGGAGGGCGACGGACTGGGCGAAGCGGACTTCGCCGAGGCCGTCGGCTTTGACGACGCCGGCGAGGTCGATGGCGCCGGGGGTGTTGAGGGCGACCTGGACGCGGACGCGGTTCATGCCGGCCTGGAGGGGGACGGTGCTGGCGCCGATGGTTTTGCCTTCGGCGGTGAGGTCGATGTTGGCGGTGGCGGGGCGGGGGGCTTCGAGGGAGATTTCGATGGGGAAGCGGTCGCCGGCGAAGGCCTGGGCGGGGAAGGAGACGGCGTCGAGGCGGAGGTCGGGCTTGGGGCGGCCGGCCATGGGGTAGACGTCAATGGGGATGCCTAACTGCTGGGCCTGCCAGAGGGCGCGGGTGACGCTGCCTTTGTTTTCGTTGCCGTCGGAGAGGAGGGCGAGGCGGGGGACGAGGCCGGCGGGCATGGCGGCCATGCCTTCGCGGAGGGCGGTTTCGAGGTCCGTGCCGCGACCGGCGGCGCCGGCGGTGTAGCCGAGTTTGCCTTTCTCTTCGGCGGCGGCCACCGGGCGGGTGGTGCGGCCGAAGGGGATGACCTTGACCCAGTTGCGGCCTTTGTCGTTGACGATGCGGGAGGCGAGGGAGGAGGCGCGGGCGAGGTCCTGTTCGGAGACGCTGGCCGAGGTATCGACGAGGACGCTGACGGCGACTTTGCTCTCTTCCGAGTTGACGGTGGGTTCGGCGAGGGCGATGAGGATCGCGATAAGAGAGAGCGCCTTGAGGGTGGTGGCGAGGCGTTGGCGGCCGCGGGTCCATTCGAGGTACCACCAGCCCGCGGGGACGACGATCAGGAGCAGTACCCACCAGCGTTCAAGGGTCATGATGCCTTCCGGAAGGGCGCGGTGAAGCGCCGCAAGATTTCGAGGCCGGGCAGGGCCCGCTGCTGGACGGCGGGCAGGCGGCTACGGCCGAACCAGAGCCATTCGATGAGCAGCAGAAGTCCGCCGGCGATGGCGAGCCACTGCCAGAGGTCGCGCGAGGCGATGGAGTCGGCGATGCCGCGAGGGATGCCGCGGCGGACTTTGGCCGGGGCGTCCCAGGCGGAGTCGGCGACGTCGGGCAGGGAGAGGGAGTAGACCTGCTCTTTACTGCCGGTGCGGACGCGGACGAGGCCACGCTGGGCGGAGTAGAACTGGAGATTGCCGTCGCTGAGCGAGAAGGGGATGGCGAGGTCGCTGTCGCCGAGGACGCGGACGGCGGTGGCGTTGAGGCCGCTTTCGACGGGGATGCGGACGTTGCCGACGCTTTCGCCGGTGACCTCGCGGCGGCGCATGACTTCCGGGGCGAGCCATTCGAGGGTGTTGGCCATGAGGAGGGGGGCGGTGAGTTCGAGGCGGAGGGCGCCGCGGCCGGGATGGAAGCCGAGGTAGGCGGCGTCCTGGCCGGCGACGGCGACGGCGCCGGCTTCGCTTTCGGCAACAACGGTGACGTTGGCCGAGGGGGCGAAGACGCTGGTTTCGGCCAGGCGGAGATCGAGGCTGCGGAGGCCGGCGGCCATGGGGTGTTCATTGCGCCAGCCGGTGAGTTTGACGCCGCGGGCGGGGGTGAGCATGGCGAGGGGCGCGCCCTGGACCGGGGGTTCGATCCAGAGGGCTTTGCGGAGGGGCTTGGCGGTGGGGGCGAAGCGGTCGAGAATGAGGATTTCGGCGTCGGCGTCGGCTTTATACTCTTCGGGGGGAGCGTAGGTGGCGGTGAGCCAGCGGTTGGCGTTCAGGAGCGGGCGAAGGAGGTTGGGTTCGCGGGTGTAGACCATGACGCGGACCAGCTTTTGTTCGGGCAGTTCGAGGGTGGCGCCGTTGTCTTCGGCGATGGCGTCGCGGAGGACGAGGCGGGCTTCGAGGTAGCCGGCGGCCTTGGTGCGGAATTCGATGCGAGCGGTCTCTTCGGCGCCGGGGGCGAGGGTGAGGCGGGCCGAGCCGACCGGGGCGCTGCCGAAGGTGACGGCGAGGGGGGCGTTTTCCACCTGGCGGGAGTAGTTTTTGATGGCCACGAAGACCTCCCAGAGTTGGGCGTCGGCCGGGGAGCGCCGGAGGGTGACCTTGCGGATACCGACGTTGCGGAGGTCGCTTTTCACGGGCAGGAGACGGAGATTGGCGGGGAGTTCGGCTTCGGCGGGGAGGTCGTTCGCGTAGGAGCGGAAGGCACCGGCGAGGACGATGTCGCCGAGGCCGCTGCCGTGCTGGCGCTGCATTTGGCGGGCGAAATCGAGCGTGGCGCGGAGGTTGAGGGCCGAGGCGCCGGGGCGGGTTTCGAGGATCGCTTGTTCGGTGGCCGCGCGGTTGGTGGCGAAGACGGTGGCGGGGGTGGGGAGGGCATCGGCGCGGACGAGCATGACACGGTCGGCGGTGGGGAGGCTGCGGAGCCAGAGGATGGAGTCGCGTTTGGCTTGATCGAGGAGGGACCGGGGGCCGGAGCGGCCGGCCATCCAGGCGGAGCTGTCGAGGACGAGGACGTGGTCGCGGCTCATGCGGTCTGGTGAGCCGAGGCGGAGTTGCGCGAGGGCGGCGAGGAGGAGGCCGAGGGCGAGGAGTTGGAGCAGCATCGACCAGGGCTGCTGGATGCGTTTGCGATGCTTGGCTTCGGGGGGTCTTTCCGAGGGGGTCCAGAAGCGGAGGGTGGCGACGCGGATTTTGCGGCGGGAGCGGTCGAGCAGGTAGAGGGCGAGGACGCCGCCGCTGACCACTCCCCAGACGGCGAGGAATTCGCCGAGGCTCAAATTGAGAAAGAACATTTAGCGGCCGCCCCCTAGTAATGGTCCGAAGAGCGCCTGTTCGACGGGGGTGGAGGTGACGACCCCGGCGTACTTGCCGCCTTTGCGCTGGGCGACTTCGCGAATGCCGCGAGCGTAGGCGTCGAAGTTGGCGGTGTATTCGGCTTGCGCTTCCCGGTCGAAGTTGAGCTTTTGGACTTCGCCGGTTTCGGCGTCTTCGATTTCGATTTCGCCGAGGAAGGGGGGGACGCGGTCCTGTTCGCTCCACAGGTGGATGAGAAAGACCTCGTGGCCGAAGTCGGCGAGATATTGGAGGGGTTTTTCGCAGCCTTGGTCGTCGAGGAAGTCCGAGATGACGATGACGAGGCCGCGTTGGGGGTATTCGGCGATGAAGCGTTTGACGACGGTGAGGAAGTCGGATTTGCCGGAGGGTTTGAGGCCTTCGAGAAAGGTGACGGTGGGGCGGAAGCGATGACGGCCGCCGCCGCAGGGGAGGGGGTCGAGGAGTTGGCCGGAGAAGGGCTGGAGGAGGACGCTTTCGAGGCGCACGAGGCCGACGTAGGTGAGGGCGCCGGCGAGGCGGCGGGCGTAGTCGAACTTGTTCGGCTCACCCGTGGCCATGGAATCGCTCGTGTCGAGGAGGATGCGGACGGGGACGCGGGGCTCGACCTGGAAGAGTTTCAGGATGAGGCGTTCGAGGCGCATGTAGACGCGCCAGTTGACGGCGCGGAGGTCGTCGCCCTGGTGGAACTGGCGGTGATCGAGGAACTCCTGGCCGGCGCCGGAGTAGCGGGAGGCGTTGTGGCCGCCGACGAGTCCGGGAAACGACTTCTGCCAGTGCAGGGTGAGCCGTTCGAGCCGTTCGAGAAAAGCCTGATCGATGGAGAACTCCGCCATGGGGGCCAGCTTAGACCTGGGCGGGGGCGACGGAGCGCACGATGTGCTTGAGGACGGTGTCGGGAGTTTCGCCGTCGGCGTGGGCGTCGAAGTTGAGGATAATGCGATGGCGCAGGACGGCCGGGGCGATGGACTGAATATCTTCGATGCTCAAGTGCGTACGGCCGCGCATGAGGGCGAGGACGCGGCCGCACTCGACGAGGGCTTGGGCGCCGCGGGGGGAACTGCCGTAGCGGATGTATTTCTTCGTGCGTTCGGCAGCGCTGGCCGAAGCGGGCTGGGTAGCCATAACGAGATCGACGGCGTACTCCTGAACGTGGGGGGCGGCGAGGACCTGGCGGGCGACGGATTTGAGTTCGAGGATGGCGGCGCGGTCGACGACCTGATCGAGGTGGATCTCTTCGCGGTGCATGGTGAGGTCGACGATGCGGGAGAGCTCGGACTTAGAGGGGTAGGGCACCAGGATCTTCATGAGGAAGCGGTCGAGCTGGGCTTCGGGGAGGGGGTAGGTGCCCTCCATTTCGATGGGGTTCTGGGTGGCCATGACCAGGAAGGGATCTTCGAGGACGTGGGTGGTGGTGCCGCTGGTGACGGTGCGCTCCTGCATGGCTTCGAGGAGGGCGGACTGGGTTTTGGGGGTAGCGCGGTTGATTTCGTCGGCGAGGACGAGGTTGGCGAAGATGGGGCCGGCCTGGAAGCGGAAGGCGCGGTGGCCTTCGCTGTCGGACTCCATGATCATGCTGCCGACGATGTCGGCGGGCATGAGGTCGGGGGTGAACTGGATGCGGGAGTATTTGAGATGGAGGACCCGGGAGAGGGTGCGGAGCAGGGTGGTTTTGCCGAGACCCGGGACGCCTTCGAGCAGCACGTGGCCGCCGGCGATCATACAAATCAGGACGCCGTCGACGACCTCGGGTTGACCGACGATGATTTTGCCGATTTCCTGCCGGATCTTGTCGAGGTGTTGGACTGCTTGACGGAGGGCGCTATCTGTAGACACCTCCTCATTCTATGGCAACACGAAGACAGACGGGCGGGCGGTCGGTCGAAATTGCGCGTGAGGCGAGGAAGGCCGGTGAGGTCAACTGCGGGCGGCGGCGAGGTTCACGCCGGATTCGGCGGCGAGATAGCCGACGATGCGGGACATTTCGCGCAGGGCGCTGAGCGTTTTCGGCAAGCCGAAGGACTGGGAGCAGGAGAAGGCGAACTGCATCAGGCGGTAATCGATGAGCAGCAGGCGGCTTTCGAGGGAGCCGAAGCCGGCCAGGTCGCCCTGGCAGTCGCGGGTCAGGCGTTGGATGAGGCGGAGGTCATCGTCGAGGGTGTTCCGAACGTGCTTGAGTTCGGAAGGGGTGGAAGCAGCAGCCAAGCGCTGTTCGAGCAGCGCAAAGACGGAAGCCTCCGGGCTGGCGAAGGGCTTAGCTTCGTCCTCCTCAAACCGGGACTCCAGAATTAGCAGGCACGAGTACCGAAACCAATAGAGGAAGAGTGCCACGGAGACGATGATGATCACGATGCTGGTAAGCATGAAAAACCTGAGTATCGAAACAAACCAAAATTCAAACGGGGAATTGCGTACTGTGGGTACTGATACCTAATTGGAATTATAGGCAGCGGGGCGGGCGGCGGCAAGAACAAAACAGGGTGGTAGGTGCATTTTGCGGAAGGCCTACGGTGGCGTTAGGAGCCGGCGGACGGGGGGAAGAGCATATCGCCGGCGGTTTGGCCGAGGCTGGCGCAGTGGTTGGCGAAGAGGCGGGCGTAGCTGAGATTGAGGTAGTCGGCTTCGGTGAAGCCGAGGGCGAGGGCGGCGCGGTCGATCCACTCGCCGGGACCTTCGAGTTCGAGGAAGGCGCCGATGGGGGTTTCATCGAGCATGGCGGTGCCGGGTTCGGCGTGGTGTTTCCATTCGCTGCGGAACTTTTCGTAGCGGAAGCGGGGTTCGAGGCCGAGTTTGCCGAGGATGATGGCGAGGATGGCGGTGTCGGCGACGTCGACTTCTATCTCTTCGCGCTGCTTGTGGCGGTCGACGGTGGCGGGGCCTTTGTAGGTGAGAATGCGGTGGCCGGCGTACTCGCGGAGGCGGATGAGTTCTCCGCGCTGGCGGAGGGAGCCGTCGGGCCAGTCGTAGATGCGGTTCTGTTCGAGGCTGCGGGGGACCGATTCGACGAAGCCGGCCGCGGCGAGGGTGGCGCGCATGGCCGGCACGTCGGGTACTGCGAGTTTGACTTCGATTTCCTGGTACCGGTCGGCGTGCACTGGACCCAGGATAGCGCAGGGTTAGGGCAGTTCGACTCCGGTAGCCTTCCACTGGCCGGTGCGGGCGCTTTCGAGGACGGCGTCGCAGACGCGCTGAGTTTGGAGCGCGTTGCGGAAGTCGGGCTGGGTGGGTTGGCCGGACTCGATGCCGAGGACGAAATCGGCGATGGCGTTGAGGAAGGTGTGTTCGTAGCCGATGCAGGTGCCGGGCACCCAGTAGTGCTTCATGTAGGGGTGCTCGCCGTTGGTGGTGTGGATTTTGCGCCAGCCGGTGAGATGGCTTTCGGTTTTCTTCCCGCTCTGCTGCTGGCGGTATTCGAAGAACTGGAGGTATTCGGGCTCTTCGAGGTCGAAGTAGAGGCTGCCTTCGGCGCCGTTGAGTTCGAAGGTGTTGAAGTTTTTGCGGCCGCGGGCGTAGCGGGTGGATTCAAACGTACCCATGGAGCCGTTTGAGAATTCGGCGAGGAACATGCAGGCGTCGTCGATGGTGACGGGTTGCACTTTGCCGGTTTCGACGTGGGTGCGTTCCTTGACGAAGGTTTCGGTTTTGGCGACGACGCGGGTGATGGGGCCGTTGAGCCACATGGCGGTGTCGATAGAGTGGGCGAGGAGGTCGCCGGTGACGCCGCTGCCGGCGACATCGGCATCGAGGCGCCAGAGGCCGGGGCCGCCCTGGGGGACGTCTTCGGCGATGGTCCAATCCTGAAGGTAGGTGGCGCGGTAGTGAAAGGCGCGGCCGATGCGGCCTTCGTCGACGATCTGTTTGGCGAGGGCGATGGAGGGCACGCGGCGGTAGTTAAACCAGACCATGTTGGGGACGCCGGCTTTTTCAACGGCGGCGACCATCTGTTCGGCCTCGGCGACGGTCATGGCGAGGGGTTTTTCGCAGACGACCATTTTGCCGTTAGCGGCAGCGGCGAGGGCGATCTCCATGTGCGTGTTGTTAGGCGAGCCGATGTCGATCAGGTCGATGTCGGGAGCTTCGACGAGGGCGCGCCAGTCGGTTTCGATCCGTTCGTAGCCCCAGTTGTCGGCGAAGGCGCGGGCTTTTTCGGCGTTGCGGGCGCAGACGGCTTTGAGCACGGGCTTGTGCTGAACGGGGAAGAAATCGGTTAAGCGTTTATAGGCATTCGAATGGGTGCGGCCCATGAAGCCGTAGCCGATCATGCCAACTCGTAACTCTTTCATGGTTATGCTCCGTAGCGGGCGACGAGACCGTCGAGCGCTTTCTTACAGGTTTCGGTGGCGGCCCAGGCATCGGGCCAGAAGCAGAGGTCGATGGTCCACCAGTCGTGGCGAATGCGGGGAGCGGCGGCTTTGACAAGCGCCGGGACGATGGAGTCGAAGTCGAGGACGCCGAGGCCAAAGGGCGGGTGGCTGGAGGTTTCGTCCTCGCCGTTGGCGTCCTTGTGGCACTGGTTGTCGGAGTCGATGAGATGGATGTGGTTGATGCGGCCGTCGAGGAGAGCGATGAGTTCGAGTTGGGAGGCGAAGACCTCCTTTTCACCTTCCTGGCGGGCGCCGACGACGCCGACCATCTGGCCGTGGCAGGTGTCGTACATGAGGCCGAAGTTGTCTTTGCCGACGGCGTCGTGGACGCGGACGATGTCGCTGGGTTTGTTGAAGGCGAAGCCGGGTTCGAACTCCCAGGTGACGTACTGGCCGTTAGCGGCGGCAATGTCGCAGCACTCTTTCCAGGCGCCGGCGACGCGGGCGAGGGCGGTGGCGTAATCGACTTCGCGGTGGATGGTGGGGGGCTGGACGCAATCGACGCGGACGCCGCCGATGCCGAGGTCGCGGGCGAAGTCGGAGTTTTTGCGGAACTCGGCGACGTACTTGGTGGTGTCGTCGGTGTTGATGAGCTTTTCGCCCCAGAGGTTGGCGGCGATGCCGCTGAAGGCGAGACCGCGCTCCTTCATCTGCGCCACCAGTTCTTCGCGCTGCGCCTTTTCAGGCATGGCTCCGGCCCAGCCTTCGTTGGGCCCGTTGGGGTTGCCGGGATTGGGGTGGGGCGGGAAGGAGCCGAGTTCGACGCCGTCGAAGCCGAGCGCCTTCAGCTTGGTGCAGACCGTCTCAAAATCAATGGGATTGGGGCCGTAGGGGCCAATGGTGTAGGCCCAGGTGCCAATAGAGGTACGCTTGCTCATGTCTGTCTCCTAGAAATTTAGCGACTTCAGATACTGCGCGCTACCGCGCAGGCTGTCGAGGGGATTGCCGGGGGTTTGGTCCTGCTCGACGAAGAAATGCCTGGCACCGGCCTTTTGGGCGGCCTGCAGGACGGGGCCGATGGCGATGACGCCTTTGCCGACCTCTTCGAAGGCTTCGCGGGGCACGCGTTCGTGGTATTGCGGGCCGATGCCGGCCTTGACGTTCTTCATGTGCACGAGGGGGATGCGGCCCTTGTACTGGGCGAAGAGCTTGACGGGTTCGACGCCGCCGACCTGGGCCCACATGATGTCGAGTTCGAGGCCGACGAGTTTGGGGTCGGTGTTCTTCATGAGCACGTCGAGCAGGGTGCCGCCTTCTTTGACGGGTTCGAACTCAAAAGCGTGGTTGTGGTAACAGAGTTGGATGCCGGCGGCCTGGCAGCGCTGGCCGGCTTTGTTGAGGGTGTCGGCCAGTTTTTTGATGACGTCGACACCGCCGCGATCCTGGGGGGCGATGTAGGGGCAGACGGCGTAGCGGAAGCCGCGCTGTTTGGCATCGTCGAGGGTGGCGTTGAGTTTGTCGATCTCGACGGTGAACATGCGGGTGTCGATGTGCAGGGAGACGGGCTTGAGCTTAGTCTGTTTGAGGGCGGACCAGATTTTATCCATGTTGCCGCGGATGACTTCGGCTTCGGTGTAGCCGGCGGCTTCGAGGCCCTGAAGGACGGCGAGGGGGTCCTTGTCGATGATGGACCGGAGCGAGTAGAGTTGGGCGCCGAAGGTCTTCAGCGACTTGGCTTCGAGCGTCAGGGCCGCTGCCGAGGCGGCGACGAAAGTACGGCGGGACAGGGTCTGCATCAGGCAACATCATATCGAAACAGGGCGGGTCGAATAGTGCTATAGATGGTTCGTGCCTGTATCTATTCACGGGGAAAGAACCCTCATTGTCGGCGCCTCCAGCGGAATTGGACGCGCCACGGCCCGCCTGTTTGCCCGAGCCGGAGCCAAAGTTTACGCTTCGGCGCGCCGGGGGGAGCGTTTGGCGGAGTTAGCGGCGGAGCTTGCCGCCGAAGGTCACGAGATTGCGTACGGGACGGCCGACGCGGCCTCGCATGATTCGATGGAGGCTTTGGCCGCCGACGCGGTGGCGAAGCTGGGGGGTGTGGATATTCTCGTGTTCGCCACGGGAACGAACACGCCGGACCGGGCGATGGCGCGTCTGAACCGGGCGATCTGGAACGAGCTGATTGAGGTCAATCTGAACGGTCCGTACTCGTTGACGGCGGCGCTGCTGCCGGCAATGCGGGCGGCGGGCAAGGGGCACCTGATCTACGTCTCTTCGATTTCGGGCAAGTATGCGGACGTTTCCGGCGCGGCCTACCAGGCGTCGAAGCGGGGCATGTTGGGCCTGGCGGCGGCGGTGCGCCAGGAAGAGCGGGAGAACGGCATCCGGACATGCGTGGTTTGCCCGGGGCTTGTGGATTCCGAGTTGATGGAGAAGCGTCCGGTGAAGCCTTCGGCCGAAACGCTGGCCAAGGCGCTGCAGCCGGAGGACGTGGCCGACATCATTTTGAGCGTGGCCGTGCTGCACCCGCGGGCGGCGGTGCCGGAGCTCGAGATTGTACCAACGGTGATTTAGCGGCCGCAGCCGGCTCTCAGTATACTGGGGCTGGTATGAAGATTCATCGTCGAACATTGCTGCAGTTGCCTGCGGCGGGATTGCTGTGGGGCGCGGCCGCGCCCCGGCATCGGGAGGTATTCGCCCGGCCGGGACGGTTTGGCGGCTGGCCGGCGAACCATGGCATGTGGGCCTGGGGCGATGAGCTGCTGGTGGGCTTTGAAGCGGGCTGGTTCAAGGCCAACTCGCTGGCGGGCCGGGAACATGCGATCGATTATTCGCGGGCGGCCGAGCACGTGCTGGCGCGGAGCCTGGACGGCGGCGAGACCTGGGCGATTGAGAAACCCGCGGCGCTGATTCCGCCGCCGGGATTGAAGGTAGCAGGCGTGCCGGGCGAACCGGGCGGGAAGGAGCCGGTGCCGTGCCCGGGAGGCATTGATTTCACGGCGCCGGGGTTTGCGCTGACGGCGCGGATGACGAGCATTCACGTGGGTCCTTCGCGCTTTCTGGTGACAGCGGATAAGGGCAAGACGTGGGAGGGGCCTTACCTCATTCCCGATTTTGGAACGCCGGGGATTGCGGCGCGGACCGATTATATTGTCGACGGGCGGCAGTCGTTGACGATGTTTCTCACGGCGGGCAAGCAGAACAAGCGGGAGGGCCGCGTGATCTGCGTGCGGACGCAGGATGGGGGCAAGAGTTTTGCGTTGGTCGGCAACGTTTGTCCGGAGCCGGAGGGCGACGACTACGCGATTATGCCGAGCTCACTGCGGCTGGGGCCGCGGACGCTGCTCTGCACAATCCGGCACCGGAAGTTCATTGCGGCATGGCGGAGCGAGGACAACGGGGTGAGTTGGCGGCAGCTTTCGCAGCCCGTCGATGATACGGGCGGAGGCAACCCGCCGGCGCTGATCCGGCTGCGCGATGGGCGGCTGGTTTTGACCTACGGCTTCCGGAACAAGCCGTACAGCATCCGGGCGCGCATCAGCCGCGACGAAGGCCGGACCTGGGGGCCGGACGTGATGCTGCGGGACGATGGCGGGGCGTGGGACCTGGGTTACACGCGGACGGTGCAGCGGAAGGACGGCAAGTTAGTGACCGTCTATTACTACAACACGAACGCGGGCGCCGAGCGGTTTATTGGCGCCACGATTTGGGAGGCCTAATGCGGTGGACTCTATTGCTTCTGGCCGCGGGACTGTGGGGGGCGGAGCCGTTTCATAAATCGGAGCTGATCTTTCCGCCCGAAAAGTGGCACAACCATTCGTCGTCGATCGTGGAGCTGCCGGACGGGAACCTGTGGGTGGTGTGGTTCCACGGTTCGGGGGAGCGGCAGTCCGATGACGTATTGGTGCAGGGCGCGCGGCGGGTGAAGGGAACCTGGACCAAGCCGTTCCTGGTGGCCGATACGCCGGGGTTTCCCGATACGAACTGCGTGACGTGGATTGATCGCGACCAGCGGCTGTGGCTGCTGTGGCCCGTGATTCTGGCCAATACGTGGGAGTCGGCGCTGATGAAGTACCGGATTTCGACCGACTACCAGCAGGCCGACGGGCCGCCGCGGTGGGGCTTCAGCGACAACATTCTGCTGAAGCCGCCGCGGATGTACGAGCGGACCAAAGAGGTGATGGAGAAAGATCTGAAGGGGCCGGCGCCGCGGGCGCGGTGGGCCTCGCAGATGATTGAACTGAGCGCGGACAAGTTGAGTTCGCGGATCGGCTGGTTCACGCGGACGCATCCGGTGCAGCTGCCAAGCGGGCGCATTCTGGTGCCGATGTATTCGGACGGGTACTCGTTCGGCATCATGGCGATCTCCGATGATAACGGCGTAAGTTGGGAGGCGAGCGAGCCAATTGTAAGTTACGGGGGCATACAGCCTTCGGTGGTGCGGAAGAAGAGCGGCGAGTTAGTGGCTTACATGCGGGACAACGGGCCGCCGCCGAAGCGGGTGATCCGGTCGGTGTCAAAGGATGAGGGCAAGACTTGGTCGGCCGGCGAGGATACGGAGATTCCGAATCCGGGGACGAGTCTCGAGGCGATTGCACTGCGGGACGGGCGGTGGCTGATGGTATTCAACGATGTGGAGCGAGGGCGGAACTCGCTGGCCGTGGCGCTGTCCGATGACGAGGGCGCGACGTGGAAGTGGAAGCGGAACCTCGACAAGGGCGAGGGGCAGTATCACTATCCGTCGGTGATTCAGGCCAAGGACGGGACGATTCACGTGACTTACAGCGTGTTTGAAGCGCCAGGTAAGGCGATCCGCCATGCGCAATTTAATCCGGAATGGGTGATGCAGTGAGGCTCTGGCTAGTTCTGTGTCTGTTCGCGGGGACCCTGGCGGGCGCGCTGCCCGTGCGGGAGGGGTATGCCGATTCGGGCGGGGTGAAGATTCACTACGCGGCGATGGGGAAGGGGCCGCTGGTGGTGATGATTCACGGGTTTCCGGATTACTGGTACACCTGGCGGCATCAGATGGAGGCGCTGGCGCCTTCGTTTGAGGTAGTGGCGATCGACAACCGGGGCTACAACCTATCCGATAAACCCAAGGGCGCCGAGAACTACGAGATGCGGCTGCTGGTGGGCGACGTGGCGGCGGTGATCCGCCATTTCGGCCGGGAGAAGGCGATTGTGGTGGGGCATGACTGGGGCGGGGCGATTGCGTGGCAGGTGGCGCTGCAGATGCCGGCGATGGTGGAGAAGCTGGTGATTTTGAACCTGCCGCATCCGAACGGGATGACGCGGGAGTTGGCGTCGAATCCGGAGCAGCAGAAGAACTCAGCCTACGCGCGGCGGTTTCAGGCCGAGGGGTCGGAGAAGGGGCTGACGGCGGAGGGTTTGGCGCGTTGGGTCAAAGATCCGGAGGCGCGGAAGCTGTATGTAGAGGCGTTCGGACGGAGCGACTTCGCGGCGATGATGGCTTACTACCAGCGGAACTATCCGCGCGAGCCCTACACGGCGCGGGAGGATCCACGGAAAGTGATGGCGCCGGTTTTGCAGATTCATGGATTGAACGACCCGGCGCTGCTGCCGGGCGGGCTGAACGGAACGTGGCAGTGGCTGGCGCAGGACTGGACGCTCGTGACGGTGCCGGGGGCGGGGCATTTTGTGCAGCAGGATGCGGCCGAGTTGGTTTCCAAGACAATGAAGATGTGGCTTTTACGGGACGCGCACAACGGGCTCGCTTCGACACCGCCCGTGCGCTTTTGAGGGACTAAGCGATGGCAACGGTTTATGACGTAGTGGTGGTAGGTTCGGGCGCGGCGGGCGGTACGCTGGCGGCGCATCTGGCGCGGTCGGGAGCGCACGTGGCGATTGTGGAGGGAGGGCCGAAGATCAACACGCGGACCGACTTTCCTACGCACTCGATGCCGTGGGAGTTTGCCAACCGGCAGATTCCGCGGATGAAGCCGGGCAAGCCGGGCATGGAGAGCGAGCGGGCGCGGGGCCTGGGCGGCAAGACGCTCACCTGGAACGCAGTGGCGTGGCGCTTCTCACAGCGCGACTTCAAGGGCAAGACCTTTGACGGCGGGGGCGAGGATTGGCCGCTGGATTATGCCGAACTGGCGCCGTACTACGACCGGGTGGAGCGCGAGGTAGGGGTGTGTGGCAACTACGACGGGTTGAAGGATCTGCCGGACGGGATCTTTCTGCCGCCGGCGCCTTATAAGTGCTCCGATAAGCTGATCGACAAGGGTGCGCGGAAGCTGGGTCTGAAGACGATTCATGTCCGCAAGGCGACGCTAACGCAGGCCAAGTTCGGGCGGCCGGGCTGCCACTTCTGCGGCAACTGCATGGCGGGTTGCGACGTGGTGGCGAAGTATAACAGCTACGACGTGCACTTAGTGCCGGCGATGAAGACGGGTAAGCTCGAGATGATCCCGAACGCCGTGGTGCGCGAGGTGATGATGGGCGCCGACGGGCGGGCGCGGGGCGTGAAGTTTGTCCACCGGGAGACGAAGGCCGAAGGGGAAGTGCTGGGCAAGGCGGTGGTGGTTTCCTGCGCCTGCGTGCAGAGCGTGGCGCTGCTGCAGATGTCGGCCAAGGGAGGGTTGGCGAATTCGAGCGGCCAGTTGGGCAAGCACTTCATCCCGCACTTTACGGGCGGCGTGGAGGCGTTTCTCGACGGGCTGGTGGGCACGCCGCTCAAGGAAGATGAAGGCTTTCTGGACCATGCGTATCTGCCGAGCTTCATGCACGAGCGGAAGCGGGACTATGTGCGGAGCTTCGGGGCGCAGTTCGGCTACCAGAACCGGCGGGGCGTAGGTTGGGCGCGGGAGACTCCGGGGATGGGCGCGGCGTATAAGAAGGCCGTCAAAGAGCGATATCCAGCCTTTGTGGTGTTTAGTCCGTACGGCGAGATGGTGCCGAACCGTAAGTCCTACATTGATCTCGACTACGCGAAGTTAGATCAGTATGGGTTGCCCTCGGCCCGGCGGCAGGTGACGTGGATGGACAACGAATGGAAGATCTTCCGCGACATGCAGAACTGGTCGAAGGAAATCCTGCTGGCGGCCGGGGCAAAGATTCAGCGGGTGTGGGAGGAGCCGCGGACCAACCATGAGTTGGGCGGAGCGCGGATGGGGAACGATCCGCGGACTTCGGTGGTGAATAGCTACTGCCAGACGCATGACGTGAAAAACCTGTTTGTGCTGGACGGGAGCGTGTTCCCCTCGGCATCGGAAAAGAACCCGACCCTGACGATCATGGCGCTAGCGGCGCGGACGGCCGAGCACATGGCGGCGCGGGCGAAGAGAGGAGAACTGTAATGGCGGAACGCCGGGATGCATTGAAGATTATCGGGTCGATTTCGGCCACGTGCGCGTTTCCTTTTGCGGCGGATGAGCTGTACGCGCAGCACGAGGGCACGCACGGGACGGTGAGTGGGCAGGCGGCGCTGCCGGAGCCGGCTTACTTCAGCAAGGCCGATTTTGCGACGATCGCCGCGATGGCCGAGCGGATCATTCCGCAGACCGATACGCCGGGGGCGGGGGCAGCCGGGGTGCCGGCTTACATCGACTTCGTGGTGGGCAAGAATCCGGCGCAGCAGAAGGTGTTCGCGGCCGGGTTGGCGTGGCTGAAGAAACAAACGAACGGGAAGCCGTTCGCCGAGTTGGAGGAGAAGGCGCAGTTGGCGATACTCGAGCCGCTGTGCGCGCGGTGCGACGCAGGACCGGTGAAGGGTACCGGAGAGCGTTTCTTCAAGACGGTAAAGGCTTTGACGGCCGATGGGTACTGGACGTCGAAGGCGGGGATGGCGGACACGTTAGGCTTCAAGGGCAACGCGATTCTGGGCGCTTACCCCGAGTGCTTGCACGAGCACTAAGCCGGGCTGCTCCGCCCCGGAGCGTTGGCAAAAGAGAGAGAATAAGCGCATGTTTGTGCGGGCCTTATTCTCTCTCCTCTTGCCGGCAGCCTACGCCGCGGCGCAGACACCGGAGCTCGAACACTTTGAGAAGAGTGTGCGGCCGGTGCTGGCGCGGAGTTGTCAGGGTTGCCATGGCGCGAAGCTGGAGCACGCCGGCCTGCGCCTCGATTCGCGCGCCGCACTCCTCAAGGGCGGGGTGAGCGGGCCGGCCGTGGCGCCGGGGGATCCGCAGAACAGCCTGCTTGTGCAGGCTATCCGTCACCAGCGTTCGAAGATGCCGCTCGGCGGCTCGCCCCTGCCGGCGGACCAGATTCAGGCCATTGAGCAGTGGGTGAAGAATGGGGCGCCCTGGCCCCAGGAAGCCAGCGCCGCGGCCACCCCGAAGTCAATCCGGGAGCGGGCCAGGGAATACTGGGCGCTGCAGCCGGTAGCGAAGCCTTCCCTGCCCCCGGTGGTCCGCCGGGACTGGGCCCGGACCCCCGTGGACACCTTCATTCTCGCGGCGCTCGAAAAGGCCAGGCTGGCTCCGGCGCCGGCGGCCGACCGCGCCACGCTGCTGCGCCGGGTCACCTTCGACCTTACCGGCCTGCCGCCCAAACCCGAAGAGCTGCTGGCCTTCGAAAAAGACCCCGCAGCCGACGCCTTCAGCAAAGTAGTCGACCGGCTGCTCCGTTCGCCCCGCTTCGGCGAACACTGGGCCCGGCACTGGATGGATCTGGTCCGCTACGCCGAATCCCACGGCAGCCAGGGCGACTTTGATCTTCCCTACGCCTGGCGCTACCGCGACTATCTGATCCGCGCGTTGAACCAGGACGTTCCCTACGACCAGCTCATCCGCGAACACCTGGCCGGCGACCTGCTCGCCAACCCGCGACGCAACGCCGAGGAGCAGATCAACGAATCGATGCTCGGCACGGCCCACCTGCGGATGGTGGAGTACGGCTACGTTCCGGTCGATGCGCTTGACGATCAGTTCAAGGTGGTCGACAACCAGATCGACGTCATCTCGAAAGCCTTTCAAGGCCTGACCGTCTCCTGCGCCCGCTGCCACGATCACAAGTTCGACCCCATTACGCAGAAGGATTTCTATGCCCTCTACGGGGTGCTGGCGAGTTCGCGCCACGGGCAGGTGGTAATCGATACGCCGGAACATCTCAACCGTCATCGTGACGAACTCACGGGTTTGCGCACGAGCCTGCGGGGCGAACTGGCCCGCCTGTGGCGCGCGGCGAAACCGGATCTGTCCGCCGAACTCCCGCCGCCACCCCCGCCGCCGGCGGCTCCGGGCAAGCCACCGGCCGAGCCGTCGAAGCCGGACTACGGCCCGCTCCAACTCTGGCGCGAGTTGAAGAACACCGCCGCCGGGGAGCCGTTTCGTGCCGCGTGGCAGCAGGCCGTCGAGAAGGTGCAAACGGAACTGGCGGCGCGCCGTGAGTTCAACACCAAGGGCCGCTTTCGGCAGATCTGGAATCTGGCGCAGCCAACCGACTACGCGGCCTGGTTCCGCAGCGGCAACGGGCTGCCCGCGCAGCCGACGGCGGCCGGGGAGTTCGCTATCGTTGCGGAGGGCGACCGCATCGTCAACGGCATCTATCCGGCGGGCGTCTATTCGCATCTCCTTTCGGCCAAACACAGCGGCGTACTACAGTCGCCGCGGTTCCGGATCGATACGGACTCGATCAGCATTCGCGCCCTCGGCGGCAACCTCGCGTGGGCCCGCGTGGTCGTCGAGAATTATGCGCTGGGTAACGGCGGCATCTTTCCGGCCGTGACGCTGGGCGACGACACGATGCGTTGGCTTCGTTTTGATACGAAGTACCGGCGCGGCGCCCACGCCTACATCGAATTCGCTGTCTGCGAAGACCGCGCCCGTTTGGCCGGAAACGGACCCACCGATGGCCGGTCGCATTTCGGTGCCGCCGAAGTGGTCTTTCATGACGGCGCCGCACCGCCAAAGGAGGAGACCAGCGCCGTCTCACTGCTGCTCGAAGGTCCGGCGCCGGAATCGGCCGCGCAACTCTCCGAACACTATTTAGCGGCGCTGCGCCGCTGCCTCGACGCCTGGGAAGCGGGCCGGCTCACGCCAGCGGAAACCGCGTTTCTCGACTTTTTCGTCCGTAACGGCCTGCTGCCCAACAGCCGGAAGCTGCTGCCCGCGTCCACGGAGGCGCTCGTCTCCCGCTACCGGGCGCTCGAAGCGGAAGTCCCGGTGCCGCGCCGCGCACCAGGCACGCTCGCCGGCACCGCCTTTGACCAGCCGCTGTTCGTACGCGGCAACCACATGCAGCCCGGGCCACCCGTGCCGCGCCGTTACCTCGAAGTGCTGGGCAGTCCGGACTGCAACAGCCCGCGAAGCGGCCGGCTGGAACTGGCCGAGGCGATAGCAAGCCCGGCCAATCCGCTGACGGCCCGCGTGATGGTGAACCGCATCTGGCACCATCTGTTCGGCCGCGGCATTGTTCGCACCGTGGACAACTTCGGCCGCAACGGCGAGAAGCCCACGCACCCGGAGTTGCTCGACTACCTCGCGGCCCGCTTTGTCGAGGAGCGCTGGTCAATCAAGGCGATGATCCGGCTGCTGGTTACTTCAAGCGTCTATCAGCTGAGTGCGCAGCCGTCAGCCGCCGCGGCCCAAACCGACTCCGGCAACATTCTGCTGCAGCATGCGCGCTGGCGCCGCCTCACGGCCGAATCGCTCCGTGATTCGATTCTGGCAGTCACGGGCGACCTGGACGCCAAGCTCTATGGCCCGGGGATTGACGTCTATTACACGGGCAAAACCGAGGGCGGCGGCAAGGTGGGCCCGCTCGACGGAGCCCGGCGCCGCAGCGTCTATCAGCGCATCAAACGCAATGCGCAGAACCCGTTACTCGAAGTCTTCGACGCGCCGAAGCCGACGAGTACGCGCGGACAGCGAGACTCGACCAACGTTCCCGCGCAGTCCCTCGCTCTGCTCAACGATCCGTTCGTGATCGAACAGGCCGAGCGCTGGGCTGACCGCGTGATGGCCGATGGGGGCACGAGCGTGCGCGATCGCGTGGAGCGGATGTTCCTGCGCGCGCTGGGACGGCCGGCCACGGCCACCGAAGTGAGGGCCAGCTTAAGCTACCTCGCCGCACCCGGCCGCACCGATGCCGAACTGCTCGCGCAGCGCGACCTTTGGCGCGACTTCGCCCACTCGCTCTTCAACCTCAAAGAATTCCTGTATCTTCGATAAACCACTATGCAGAATCGACGCATGCTCTCCCGTCGCGACCTACTCCGGCGAGCCTCCACCGGCTTCGGCCTGACCGCCTTCGCGGGCCTGGCCGCCGAGGATGCGGCCAAGCCGCCGCACTTTCCGCCCAAAATCAAAAGTGTCATTTTTTGTTTTATGTCCGGCGGCGTCTCCCACGTCGACAGCTTCGACCCGAAACCGCGTCTCACGCGCGATGCGGGCAAGCCAATGCCGATGCCCGTCAAGCCCACCATGTTCAATGACGTCAAGGGCATCATGCCCAGCCCGTGGAGCTTTAAGAACCACGGCCAGTGCGGCATGCCGGTGAGCGAACTGTTTCCGCACATGGCCGCCCGCGCCGACGATCTGTGTCTGATCCGTTCGATGACCAGCACGGCCAACGAACACGCCCAGGGGAACTTTTTCCTGCACACAGGCCAGCCGTTTCTCGGCTTCCCGAACGCCGGCGCCTGGATCAACTACGGCCTCGGCAGCGAGAACCGTAACCTGCCCGGCTTTGTGGTGCTGGCCAGCGGCGGCGTGCCGCTGGGAGGCATCGGCATGTACGGCAGCGGCTTCCTGCCGGCTGAACATCAGGCTTCGCTGCTCTATCCGGAGGCGGCCGAGCCGCTGCAGAACATCAAGCCCAAGGAGGCGGACCGCGAACAGCAGCGGCGCCTGGCCTTTATCCGGTCGATGGACCAGCAGTTCACCGTCCGCACGGGCGCCGATGCGCAGGTGGAAACGGCCATTCGCAACTACGAGACGGCCTACCGCATGCAGACCGCCGTGCCGGAGTTGATGGAGCTGCGAGGGGAAAGCGAGGCGACCAGGAAGCTCTATGGCATGGACTCGCCAAACGCCAACACGGCGGCCTACGGCAAACAGTGCCTACTCGCGCGCCGGTTGGTGGAACGCGGCGTCCGCTTCATTGAATTGACCTGTCTGATGCGGCCCGCCGACCCCGGCCAGTCCGGCAACCCGTGGGATCAGCATTCCGTGCTCCGCGAGGGCCACACCGAGATGGCACTCCAGGTGGACCAGCCGATCGCGGGCCTGATCACGGATCTGAAAGCGCGCGGACTGTTCGAGCAGACGCTGATCATCTGGGCCGGCGAGTTTGGCCGGACGCCGTTTGCGCAGGGCGCTAACGGGCGCGATCACAATCCGTTCGGCTTCAGCATCTGGCTGGCCGGCGGGGGCGTCAAGCGCGGATTCATTTACGGACAGACGGACGAGTTTGGCTACTATGCGGTCGAAAACAGCATGACGGTTTACGATCTTTGGGCGACGGTGCTGCACCTGCTGGGTGTGGACCACGAGCGCCTCACCTACCGCTTCAGCGGCCGCGACTACCGTCTCTCGGATGTGCACGGGCGCGTCATCCGGGATCTGCTCCGCGCCTGACCGCCCAACCGCTCTGGGGCGGGCATATGATCTTAAGGATGACCAGGCGCCAGTTTACGACCCTTGCCGCTCTCGGGGCGGCCTCCGCGCAGACCCGCGAAACCACCATCGACATCGCCGACCGCCGGGAGCTGTTCGTCGACCGGCACCTTGTGGAGCGCACGACCGGCGGTACGGCCTTCCGGCTGCACGCCCCGCAGCCACGCGAAATCTCCCTCGTCCACGATGCCCCGTGGGAGGGCCCCGGGAGCGGCTACCACAGCATCTTTGAAGACGCCGGCCGCTACCGCATGTTCTACAAGGCCTACCACATGGACGTCTCCACGGGGAAACTGCGCGCCGATGCCCATGGCGGCCACTGCTGCTACGCCGAAAGCGAAGACGGCATCCACTGGCGCAAACCGGAGTTGGGGCTCGTCGAGTTTCGGGGCAGCAAGGCGAACAATATCGTGCTGGCCTCGGGTCCGCAGGGCGGGCTGAACCTGGACGCGGCGCATCCGGCCGTGTTTCTCGATACCAACCCCGCGGCGGGGCCGGAGGCCCGCTACAAAGCCTTTATCCGTTCGGCCGACCGCAAGGCGCACGGGCTGATCGCGCTGCGCTCGGCCGACGGCTTCCGCTGGACGCCCATGCGGGGCGCGCCGGTGGTGACCGACGGCGCGTTTGATTCGCAGAACCTCGGTTTCTGGGACGGCGCGCGGGGGCAGTACCGCGCCTACTGGCGCTCGTTTACCGCAGGCGTGACGACCGGCGAGACGTGGAAGCCGGACGGACTGCGGGCGATTCGCACGGCGGTCTCCGATGACTTCGTCACCTGGCGCGAGGCGCGGGATCTGCGCTACGTCGACTCGCCGGCCGAGCAGTTATACACGAACCAGGTGAAGCCGTACGCGCGCGCGCCGCACCTGCTCATCGGCTTTCCCACGCGCTACACGGAACGGCCGTGGTCACCTTCGCTGCGGGCGCTGCCCGAGGAGGAGCACCGGCGGCAGCGGTCGACAGCGTCGATGCGCTACGGCACGGCGATCACCGAGGCGCTGCTGATGGCGAGCCGCGATGGCGTGCTGTTTCACCGCTGGAACGAAGGCTTTCTGCGGCCGGGGGTCGAGCGGGCGGGGACGTGGAACTATGGCCATCAGTACATCGGCTGGCACCTCGTGGAGACACGTTCGGCACTGGCCGGGGCGCCCAACGAACTTTCGCTGTACGCGAGTGAAAGTTACTGGACCGGCAACAGCAGCGAACTGCGGCGGTATACGCTGCGGCTGGACGGATTCGTGAGCGCGAGCGCGGGTGCGGGCGGGGGCGAGCTGATCACGCGGCCGGTGCGGTTTTCGGGCGGGCGGCTGCGGCTGAACTTCGCGACCTCGGCGGTGGGGTTGGTGCAGGTGGAGTTGCAGAGGCCCGATGGGAGCCCGGTGCCCGGCTTCGCCGCGGCGGACTGCGATGAGGTATACGGCGACACGGTGGACCGGGCGGTTTCCTGGCGCGGCTCGGAGGATGTGAGTAAGCTGGCGGGGGAGCCGGTACGCGTGCGGTTCGTACTGCGGGACGCCGACCTTTACGCGTTCCGGTTTGCAAAGCTTTAAGGCGGGGGAGATCCTGGCGGCCGGGCACACACCCGAATTGGAGCGCTGTCGCGGAAATGGCCAACGGTTTGGACCGGGTCGGGATGGTCGGGTTGACCGGCAAGGCGCGGGTTGAGCGAGAGGAACCGGAAACGCTACGGCCGTTGGGCCCGTAGCGCGCTGGAAGGGTTTCATCGCCGGTTACCGTTTCCTCCTCGCCAGGATCTCCGCGGGCGGGCGCTACGACTTCTTGTTGAGCAGTCGCCAGGCCTGCTCGTGGAGTTGCTCGTGCCACTGCTCTACTTCGCCGGGAGCGTAGCGGTAGAAGGACTCCGGCGGATTTTCGAGCGTCGGCGGCAGCTCCGGCGAGTTGTTCAGCGTGGGCAGCACGCCGCGCATGGCCCGCGCATAGAGCCCTGGCCCGCCCGTGATATCGATCCAGCGAAACGGGCCGCACAGCGAGGCCCATAGCCCGCAGGCGTTGCGGAACGAACGGTCGATGGTCTCAACATCAGCCACCCCGGTTTCAAGCAGATGTACAGCTTCGCGATACATGGCGTAGCCGAGGCGGTTGACGATGAAGCCGGGGACGTCCCGCTGCACCAGGCACGGATCCTTGTCGAGGCGCCGGGCGAGTTCGGCCGCGCGTTCAAGCGCGGCATCGGCGGTAGCGGCGCCGCGGATCAGTTCGAGAAAGCGCGTGGCGTGCGCGGGTTCGGCCCAGTGCATGCCAAGGAACCGGCCGGGATGCCGGCGGCTCTGCTGCAGCAGGCTGATCGGCAGCGCCGAGGTGTTGCTCGCAATCGGCACCGCAGGATCGACAACCGCCTCAAGCGCATCGAAGACCTCCTGCTTGGTGTCCAGGTCTTCGGTCACCGATTCGACGATGAAGCCGCACCCGGCCAAGGCCTCCCAGCCGGTGGCTTCGACAAATCGCTCCGGCCAGTCTTTCGCCGCCTCCGCGTCCTGCCCGGCGTGCGCGAGATACTCCGCGGCGGCCCGTTCGATGTACTGCCGCGCCGCCGCGTAGCCCGGTGCGCCGTCCTTCGTCAGGGCAACCACACGGAAGCCATGGAGGAGAAAGCACGCCGCAATGCCGCGGCCGAGGAGGCCGAGTCCAACCACGCCAATCAAATCCTGTTGCCCAACGGTTTGCATAGATTGCTCCAAAATGTAGCACGCCGCACTGCTGTTTCTGCAATACTAGTGCGGAATTTCGTATGCAAATCCGGACTCTGGGAAGTACGCCCTTCATGGTAGGCCGCGTCGCGCTCGGGTGCGTCACGTTTGGCCGGGAGATTGGCGAGGCGGCCGCCTTCGAACTCATGGACTACGCCGTCGAACAGGGCATCAACCTGTTCGACACGGCCGAAGCCTACGGCGAGGGTGCCTCGGAGCGGATTGTCGGCCGCTGGCTCCGCGCCCGCGGCTGCCGCGATCAGATTGTCCTGCAGACCAAGGTCACCACAGACTTCTCGCCGGCGCACGTGCGCGAGGCCTGCGCCCGCAGCCTGGACCGGCTGCAGTGCGAGCGGGTGGACGTCTATCTGATGCACTCGTATGATGCGCGGCGGCCGATTGCGGAGTCGCTCGAAGCCATGACGTGGACTGTCGATGCGGGCCGGGCGGAAGCAATCGGCTGCAGCAACTTTACCGCGGAGCAACTGCGCACCGCGATCGAGGCGGGCGCGGCGCGCCAACTGGCCCCGCTGCGCGTTCTGCAGCCGGTCTACAATCTGGTGGCGCGGGAGGCCGAAGACCGGTTGTTTGCACTCTGCGCTGAGCACGGGATCGGGATCACCAGCTACAGTCCGCTGGGCGCCGGATTTCTCACGGGTAAATACTCGGGTGACCGGACCGCGATGCCCGCAGGCTCCCGCTTCGCCATCAAGCCCGCGCACGCCGACCTCTACTTCCACCCGGCCAACTTCGCGGCGCTCGACCAGTTGCGGCGCCTGTCGGAAACCACCGGACATTCGCTGGCCACCCTGGCCATGGCCTGGGTGCTGCGCCAGCCGGCGATTGACAGCGTGCTGACCGGGGCACGGGACAAAAGCCATCTCGACAACGCCCTGCACTGTCTGCGCCATCTGGCGGAGTTGGCCGCGGTCTGGGAAGACGCCGCGCATCGGTTCGCCTGACCGCCCGCCCCAGTCACAGGGTATGATCCGAAGAACCTCCGCATGAACACACGACCCCTCGGCAACACCGGTCTCGCGGTCTCCGCGATCACCCTCGGCACCGTCGAACTCGGCATCGACTACGGCTTTCGCGGCAGCGCCCACTATCAAAAGCCGGACCGCTCCGCGGCGGCCGACCTGCTGCGCGAGGCCGCGGCGAGCGGCATTACGCTGCTCGATACCGCGCCCGTCTACGGCGACGCCGAGGAGTTGATCGGGGTGAGCGGGGTGGATACGCCGGTCGCTACCAAGATCGTCCTCCCGGCCGATGCCGCGCAGATCGCCGCCTCGGTCGAGCAAAGCCTGCGCCGCCTACGCCGCACCCGCCTCGATCTGCTGCAGTTGCACAATCCCAACCCCGTCAGCGTCCGCGACCCCGCGCTGCTGGCCGGCTTGCAGGCCGTGATCGACAGCGGCAAGGTTCGCTGCGTTGGCGCGAGCGCCTACGACGAAGCCACCGCGCTTGCCATCCTCGATATCCCGCTCTACCGCACCCTGCAAGTGCCCTTCAACCTGCTCGACCGGACCATGGAACGCCGCGTCTTCCCGCTTGCCCGCGAGCGCGGCGTGGGCATCCTCGTCCGCTCCGTGTTCCTACGCGGCGTGCTGACGGCGCGCATCGCCGAGGTTCCCGCGCCGCTCGCCGCCCTGCGCGACCGCGCCCTCGCGGGCCTGGGCGACACGCCGGTCGAAGCGCTAGCCGCGCTGGCGCTGCGCTTCTGTCTCTCGTTTCCTGAGATCGCCACGCTGATTCTCGGCATTCGCGACTCGGCCGAGTTGCGCAGCAATCTTGCGGCGGCGGCGCAGGGCCCCCTCTCGGCGGACGAACTCTCCCACTGGCGCCCCTTCGCCGTCGAGGACGATCCGCTCGTAAGCCCGCTCAACTGGCAGGGCCTCATCTGAGCGGCCTACTTCTTGAGATTCTCGTCAAACCACCGGACGAAGTGCTCCTCGTCAGCCACCATGGTCGTCCACCCATGGCCGCCGCCGGGATGCACCACCAGTTCCACGCGCCGGCCGGCCTCCCCCGCCTTGGCCGCGTACCGCTGCGACTGCTCAAGCGGCACCAGCGTATCGGCGTCGCCATGGTAGATCAGCGTCGGCGGCACATGCGGGCCAAGGTGATAGATCGGGGAACTCTCGTAGCCGATCTGCTTCCACGCCGCGAGGTCTGTGGCCCGCGGACCGAACGCGCGCACGAAGCTTTTGGGCGGCCCGCCATCGCCGAGGTTCTCCGTTGAGGGGCCCAGGTTCAGCAGGTCGGTAACGGGATAGAAAATGGCGACCGCCTGTACGGCGCTCGACTCGCGGTCGATGGGGTCCGGCGCGGTCGGATCGCCGGGGCCGCCGCGCGTCGCCAGCATGAGGCTGAGATGCCCGCCCGCGCTACCGCCGGTCACGCCGAGGCGATTCGGGTCAACGCCGTACTGCGCGGCGTGGTGCCGCACGTAGCGGATTCCGCGGTGCATGTCCGCGATGATTTCCATCACCGTCGACTGCGGTTGCGAGATGTGGCAGATCGCGAACACCGTGTAGCCGGCCCGCAGAATCGGCGCCGCCAGCCACGCCGGCGACTCGCCCGGACCCTTCGACCGCCAGCCGCCGCTGACAAGAAACGCCACACCCAACCCGTTCCGCTTGGCCGCGGGCGGACGCAGAACGTCCATCGTCAGCGGCGTGCCATTCCGGCGACCATAGACAACGCCATCCGTCCGCTCGAACGACGGATGCAGGTACAACCACAGCGCTCCGGCCGCCGCGCCCGCCGTCACCAGCAGCACCAGCAGCACAACGCCGACCGTCCGTATCACTCTCCGCATCGCAAGCCACTCTGCCGCTCAGGTGCGGTGCGATGCCCGCCACGCCCGATACCACTTCGGATGATGGAACCGCGCCCACTCCGGCACCACATAGCCCCGCAGCATCGCGCGCATCGACTGCGGCACCGCCGCCGTGCCCATGTAGATATGCACCAGAATGCTCGTGATCGACCCGATCGCCGCCAGCGGATGTAGCGCAATCGAGGCGAGCCGCAGCGACCGCGGCATCCACTCGGGAAACCAAAGAACCACTCCCGTAGCGAACAGCGCCAGCGTAGTCGCCACCTGGCTCCAGAACAGCATCTTCTGCCCGGCGTTGAACCGCCCCGACGGCGGCAGCGCGCCATGATCGTGCGTTGCGTATTTATGCAGCCGCGTCAACCAAACCCGGTCATCGGCGTCCAGGCCCATTCCCGCCGCCCAGCGGCGAAACATCACCCCGATCATCACCGCGAACACCACCCCGGACCACGGATGCGTGCCCCGAATGTGGAAGCCGCCCCCCAGCATCGTCCCCATCCAATACAGTTTCGGCGACCAGATCGCCAGACCAGTCAGCGTCGCGTAGCCAAAACTCAACGCCGCCATCCAGTGCATCACCCGCTCATAGGCGTCAAAGCGGGGAATCCGAATCTCGTCAGGCTCGGTCACTGGGCTCGTCCTCCTTCTCCGGGTGCCCGTGCTTGGCCGGGTCCTGCGGTCCGTAGATCACAAAATGCACAAAGGTCCCGAGAATCGTGCCCCAGAACATCAGCGTGCCCAGCCACTTCATCGGCCCCTTCCACAAGCTCACGCTTAACGGAATGTGCGGGTCCTTCGGCAGACCATACTGTTCCGGTTCGCTGGCGTGCTTCAACACATACAGCACGTTGGTCCCGCCCACGCCCTGCGGATTGTACACGCCCGCGTCGGCGAACCCGTCCGCCTTCAATTCCGTGCTCCGCGCCTCGGCAATCCGCACCAGTTCGTCGCGCTCACCAAACGTCAGGCAATTGGTCGGGCACGTCTTGATGCAGGCCGGCTCCAGACCCACGGCCGTGCGGTCCGAGCACAACGAGCACTTGTACACCTTCTTTGTCGTCGGACTCAGCCGGGGCACATCAAACGGGCAGCCCGTGATGCAGTATCCGCAGCCGATGCAGTTGTCCTGCACGAAGTCGATCGTTCCGTTAGGCCGCGCCACAATGGCCCCCGGCGCCGGACACGCCGCCAGGCACCCGGCCTCGGCGCAGTGCATGCACTGATACTTCGACATCAACCACGACGTGCCGCCGTCGCGCTCCATTTCGTTGAACTTGATCAAATTCCAGAAATTGTGCGCGAGATCCGGCATCGTCTGGTAGGTGCCGCCAAACGTCCCCAGCGTGTACTCCTGGTCGTTCCACTCCTGGCAGGCGACCTCGCAGGCCTTGCATCCAATGCAGAGCGTCGTATCGATGAGCTTGGCAACGGTCATCCGATCTTCTCCAAATTCACGAGAAAGCCCTTGTACTCCGGTGTGCCGCAGTTGGGGTCATACGCGCTCGGCGTCAGCTTGTTGATCAGCGGCCCGTGCACCTTGCCGACGAATCCCCAGTGAATCGGCAGACCAATCTGATACACCTTCCGCCCGCTCACGAGCAAGGTCCGCAGCCGTTTCGTGACCAGAGCCGGCCCTTCCAACTCGCCCCGCGCCGACGAGACCCGTACCTTCGTCCCGCTCGCAATTCCCTTCTCCGTCGCCAACTCCTCCGGCACCTCGACAAAGAAGTTCGACTGCAGCTCCGCGCTCGAACTCGTATGCTTCGTCCAGTAATGGAAGTGCTCCGTCAGCCGGTAGGTAATGGCGACGAACGGATAATCCTTCGCCGACCCGAGCGAATCGAGGTCGCTCTTGTACACCCGCAGCAGCGGATTGGCGTTCGCGTTCGGGTGCAGCGCGTTATCCACCGGGCTCTCCGCCGGCTCGTAATGCTCTGGGAAAGGCCCTTCGACTAGGTCCGGCGCAAACAGCCGGGCCACGCCCTCCGGCAGCATCACGAACGCCGCCAGCGACTCCGGATTGGCATCGGCCTTATAGTCCGGCGTATCGCCCGCCCACCGCTGCCCGTTCCATCGCAGCGGCGCCCGCGTTGCGTCCCACGGCTTACCCTGCTGGTCGGTCGAAGCCCGGTTGTAGAGAATCCGCCGGTTGGCCGGCCAACTCCACGCCCACTCCGGATACAGCCCCAGACCGGTCGGGTCCACCTGCCCCCGCCGCGCCATCTGATTGCCCGCCTCCGGCCACGAACCCGAATAAATCCAGTTCCCGCACGCCGTCGTGCCATCGGCCTGCAGCTCTCCAAAGCCGTTCAACTGTTTGCCGCTGTCGAGGTCCACGCCGTTGACCTCCCGTGCCACCTCCCGCAGCGTCGGCACGTGCGGCTTGGCGTAGTTCCACTGCATCCGCAGCAGCGGCTCGGCCCCTTTGCCGCCCTCTTTCTCATAGAGCGCGCGAACGGCTAAAAACAGGTCCGCGATAATCTCCTGGTCGCGCCGCGCCTCGCCCGGCGGATCCACGGCCACCTGCTTCCACTGCAGCCACCGCGACGAGTTCACGAACGACCCGTCTTTTTCGGCAAAACACGCCGCCGGCAGCAGGAACACTTCCGTTTGAATATCCTCCGCCTTTAGCGAATGCGGATACTCCTTGTCGGCCAACTCCTTGGCCCGCCAGAACGCCGCGGTCTCCGTCTCGAAGTTCTCGGCCACAATCAGCCACTTCAACTTCGACAGCCCCCGGATCATCTTCGGCGTGTTCGGCCCGTTCGCCACGGGGTTCATCCCGAAGCTGATCAGGCCCTCCATCTTCCCGGCGTCCATCTCGTCAAAGAACGTGCCCCAGGAGTGGTCGGCTCCCTCGGCGACCTTGGGAAGCCAATCGTAGCCGTAGCTGTTGGCCGCTGTGGCGTGCGGACCGTAGTAGGCCTTCAGCAGGCTTGTCATGAACTTCGGCGTGTTGCCCCAGTAGTTCAGGCTGTTCGGCCGCAGCGGCTTCGGCGTGTTGGCTTTGAGGTAATCACCCAGCGCCGTCTGGTTCGCCCGGGGAATCTTCAGATAGCCCGGCAGATAGTTCCAGGCGCCCATATCGGTTGAGCCCTGAATGTTGGCGTGGCCGCGCTGCGCGTTCACCCCGCCGCCCGGCATGCCGATGTTGCCCATCAGCAACTGCACCATCGCCGCGGCATGGATCAACTGCACCGCGAAGCTATGGTGCGTCCAGCCCAGCGCATAGAGCACCGTCCCGCTCTTGTTCTCCGCCGCGGCCAGGGTAATCATCGCCGCGGCCTTCAAAAACTCCTCGGCCGTGCAGCCGCAGATGTTGGCCACCACTTCGGGCGTGTAGCGCGAGTAGTGTTTCTTCATCAATTGGAAGACGCAGCGCGGATGCTCGAGCGTCGGGTCTACCTTCGCATAGCCCTGCCCGTCGAGTTCATACTGCCAGGTCGTCTTGTCGTACTTGCCGTCCTGCCAACCCGAAAAGTGCCCCTCGCTGAAGCCAAACCCTTCGGCAATCAGAAACGACGCGTTCGTGTGCTGCTCCACGTACTTGCGCTGATACTTGTTCTCGCTGAGCGCATAGTGAATCAACCCGCCGAGAAACGCAATGTCGGTGCCCGAGCGGATCGGCACGTAGAGATCACTCACCGCCGCCGTCCGCGTAAAGCGCGGATCCACGCACACAATCTTCGCCTTCCGCAGCCGCTTGGCTTCCATGACAAACCGGAAGCCCACCGGATGATTCTCCGCCGGATTGCCGCCCATCACCAACACGACATCGGCGTTCGAGACATCCGTCCAGCCGTTGGTCATCGCGCCCCGTCCAAACGTGGCAGCCAAACTGGCTACCGTGGGGCCGTGTCAAAGCCGGCTTTGATTCTCGTAGGAGACAAGCCCCAGCCCGAACCGGAACTTGCCCAGCAGATAGTTAATCTCGTTCGTATCCGTGCAGCCGCCGATCATGGCGATGTTACGCAGCCGGTTCACCGTGCGCCCCTGCGCATCGGTCGCCTCAAAGCCGCGGTCGCGCGAATCCTTGATCCGCCGCGCCATCTTCTCCACCGCCTCGGCCCAGGTGATCCGCCGCCACTCCCGGCTCCCCGGCGCCCGGTACTGCACCGTGGTCAGCCGCCGGTCGCTCTGCACGAACTCTTCGAGCGAAGCCCCTTTCGGGCACAGCGTCCCGCGGTTGATCGGGCTCTCCGGATCCCCTTCGATATGGACAATCGCGGGCTTCACATTCTGCGCCCGGTCCCCGAGCGAATGCACCACCACGCTGCAGCCCACGGCGCAGTAAGGGCAAATCGAAGTCGACTGGTGCGTATGCGCGGTCTTGAGCGGCTTTATCGCGCTCTCCCCCACCGCCGCGTTTCCGGTTGCCGCGGCAACGCCGCCCGCCGCGGCCCCTTTCGTCGAACGTTGAATGAACTCCCGGCGCGAACTTTGCTTCGACTTCATCGTTCCTACTCTATATCACACGCCAATGCATATACTGGGGAGTCATAACGGCATGAACCTGACGGCGCGCATTCTCACGGCCCTCCTGCTCGGACTCACGAGCGGCCTCCTGCTCGCCTCCCTCCAGCCCACCCTCCTCCCCGCACTCACCGGGGTCACCGAAGTCATCGGCACGCTCTGGATGAACGCCATCCGCATGACGGTCATCCCCCTCGTCATCGCCCTACTCCTCTCTTCGGTCACCTCCGTTGCCGACCCGGCCACCCTGCAGCGCGTCGGCCGCCGCACCGGCGCCGTCTTCCTCCTCCTCATCGCCGGCATCGTCACCGCCACCCTCACCCTCGCTCTCACTTTTCTTCGCTTCTGGCCGCCCTCTCTCCGCCCGCTCGCCGCCCCCACCGCCGCCCTCGCCCCTCCCCCGCCCTTCTCCCAATGGCTCATCAGCCTCGTCCCCGCCAACCCCTTCAAGGCCGCCACCGAAGGCGCCATGCTGCCCCTGATCCTCTTCACTCTCCTGATCGCCTTCGCCCTCCTCCGCCTCCCCACCGCCCAGCGCCAGCCCGTCCTCCAACTCTTCCAAACCCTCGCCGACGTCATGCTCGTCATCCTCCGCTGGGTGCTCCTCACCGCCCCCGCCGGCGTCTTCGCCATCAGCCTCACCTTCGCCGCCCGCCAGGGCCGCGCCGCCTTCGACGCCCTCGCCTTCTACATCGGCATCCTCACCCTCATCGTCGTCCTCATCATCATTGCCCTCTACGCCGTCGCCGTCCTCTGGGTCCGCATCCCCCTCCGCCGCTTCGCCGCGGCGCTCGCCCCCGCCCAGTCCGTCGCCGCCCCCACGCTCTCCTCCCTCGCCGCCCTGCCGATCCTGATCGATAACGCCGAACGCATCCTCGGCTACCCCCGCGCCGCCGCCGGGCTCGTCCTACCCCTCACCGTCTCCATCCTGCGCCCCGCCGCCCCCGTCGCCCAAATCGTCGCCGCCCTCTTCACCGCTCACTGGAACGGCATCACCCTCTCGCCCGTCGACCTCCTCTCGCTCGCCACCGTCGTCACCCTCATGAGCTTCGCCACTCCCGGCGTGCCCAACGCCAGCTTCCTCGTCATGGTCCCCGTCTTTCAAACCATCGGACTCCCCATCGAAGGCATCGGCCTCATGCTCGCCGTCGACGTGTTGCCCGATTTCGCCAAAACCATTCTCAACGTCACCGGCCACCTAACCGCCTTTACTCTCATCCATCATGCGCCTTCTTCTCCTCCTCAACCTGCTCCTGACGCTGCCCCTGTGCGCTGAGTTCCGCGCCGCCGTCGTCAAAGTCGACATCACCCCCGCCACGCCCAAGTGGCTCCTCGGCTACGCCGACCGTCAGTCCACGGGCGTCCTCGACCGCATCCACCACCGCGTCGTCGCCCTCGATGACGGCCAGTCCAAGTTCGTCCTCGTCTCCACCGACCTCTGCATGTTCTCCCCCTCCCTCTACGACGAAGCCGCCCGCCGCCTCCAGGCCGCCACCGGCGTCGCGCCACTCCAGTTCTGGTGGACCACCACCCACACCCACTCCGCCCCCGAAATCGGCCCCCCCGGCATCTACCCCCTCCTCCTCAAAGGCCGCGCCCGCCACCCCATCGACGCCGACTATCACGAATACACCGAATTCGTCGTCCAATCCCTGGTCACCGCTGCCCAGCAGGCGATCTCTCAACTCGCCCCCGCCCGCCTCGCCGCCGGCACCGGCATGGCCCTCGCCAACATCAACCGCCGCGCCCGCGATCCCGAAGGCCGCATCTCGCTCGGCCTCAACCCCGAGGGCCCGGCCGACCGCCAGATCGGCCTCCTCCGCCTCGAAAAAGCCGACGGCTCCCTCCTCGCCCTCATCGCCAACTACGCCATGCACGCCACCGTCCTCGGCAGCCAGTTCGTCCAGATCTCCGGCGACGCCCCCGGCATCGTCGCCGCCTACGTCGAACAGAAACTCGGCGCCCCAATGCTATATATCAATGGCGCCGCCGGCGACCTCGCCCCCATCTACAGCGTCTACCCCGACCCCCGCAGCGGCCACCTCACCCAGTTCAGCGTCCTGCTCGGCGACCGCATCCTCGCCGCCCAGCGCCGTCTGCCCGCCGCCTCAAACCAGGTCAAGCTCGCCGCCTATGAACACTGGATCGAAAGCCCGCGCAAAGCCGGACTCGACTGGACCCCCGAACTCGCCCGCTACCAGCGCGGCAACCTCGTCCGCCTCCCCGTGCGCTTGCTCACCATCAACGACACGGCCATCTGGAGCGCCCCCGTCGAACTCTTCTGCGAGATCGCGCTTACCATCCGCCGCCACTCCCCCTTCCCCCACACCTTCTACTTCGGCTACACCAACGGCTGGTTCGGCTACCTCCCCACCAAAGCCGGCTTCGCCGAAGGTGGCTATGAACCGGCCACCTCCGTCTTCAGCGATCAGATCGAGGCCGATCTCACGAACGGCCTCATCACGTTCCTTGACGGGCTGCCCCGGCCTTAAGCCTGCAGCCCCGCCAGCACCCCACGCATGTAGGCAAAGCTCTTCACCATGCCCGGCAGCGGATCCTTCAGGTTGATCTCGTACTCGAGGTTCACATTGCCTTTGTACTTCATCTGACGCAGCAGCTTGAACATCCCCGGCACGGGAATCTTCCCGTCGCCCACTTCACACTGACTGTCGCGCACCATCAGATCCCGCAGGTCTTTCATATGGAAGTCGTGCAGCCGCTTGCCCGCCGCTTTGATCGCTACCAGCACATCGGTCCCGGTCCGCACCGTGTGCCCGACGTCGATGCAACAACCCATCCGCTCGTCCATGTTCTTGACGGCATCGAGCACCGTCTGCGGCGACGGGAAGTTCTTGTCCTCCGGCCCGTGGTTGTGAATCATCGCCTTGATGTTGTACTTCTTCACAAACTTCTCAATCCGCGGCAGCACCGCATGCGTCGGCGCCATCACAATCCCGGTCGCGCCTAATGCCTGCGCGTACTTGAAGTTCAGCTCAATCTCGTCGTCGTTGTCCACGGTCATGGAGATGTTGCCGACCGAGGCAATCTGCAGCCCCGCCGCCTCACAATCCTTCCGCGCCTTGGCCCACTCCGCCGGATCGCTCTTGATCTTGGCGTGGAACTCCTTCAGCGAAATCGAGTCCACATTCAAAACCTTCAACATCTCAATCGCCTGCGGGCGCAAAAAGCCCCGCAGCGAATAGGTCGCCACGCCCAGCCGGAAACCGGCCGACGAGTCAATGGCGGGTGCCGCTCCGGCGGGCACCGCTCCCGCGGCCATCGCCGCGGGCACAATCTGGAAAAGTTCACGTCGATTCATCTTGGGTCTTATCCTATCGCATCAAACAAAATCCCAACCCTTCCGGAACGTCGGCCGCAGGTAACGGTTCGCTTCCTTGTTATTGCGGAACTGCATCTTCGCCGCGTCCCACTCGAGCTTACCCTCAAACCGCATCGCAATCACCCCCAGCAGCATCCACTGCACAAACGGGCCCGCCACGTTGAAGTTCGAACACGCCGCCTCCCCGCCCTTCGCCGCCCGGATCCAGTCCCGGTAGTGCCCTGGCGACCGCGTCAGCGACTGCGCCGGCAGAGCATAATCCTTCATCCGCGCCTCGGGCATCAAGCGCGTCCGCTCCCCGTAACAGCCCGTCGTCACCATCCCCTTCTCGCCGATAAAAAGGCTCCCGTTCACATCCTTGTCCCCAATCAGTTCACCCTTCGGAATCCCCTCGAACTGCGGAAACTCGCTCAGTCCATCGTGCCAGAACACTTTCACCGGACCCATCGCCCCCCGCGCCGGAAAGTCGAACCGGATCACCGCCTGCTGCGGAAACGTGTGTGGCCCTTTGCCCACCTGCTTCATGCACTCGACGCTCTCCGGCGCCCCCAACCGCAGCGCCATGTTCGGCGTCCCCAGAATGTGGCACGCCATGTCGCCAATCGCGCCGCAGCCGAAATCCGGGAATCCCCGCCACGTCCGCGGCGCATACGCCGGGCTGAACGGCCGCTCCGCCGCCGGCCCCAACCACAGGTCCCAGTCCAGCGTCGACGGCACCGCCCCCGGCTTCGGCTCCACCTCCGGCCCCTGCGGCCAGTACTTCATTGGCCGATTGGTCCACGCATGGACCTCCTTCACCTGCCCGATCTCCCCGCTCCAGATAATCTCGGCGCACTGCCGCGCCCCCTCGTTCGAATACCCCTGGTTGCCCATCTGCGTCGCCACGCCGTAGCGCGCCGCCCCCTTGGTCAACTCCGCCGCCTCCCATACCGTCCGCGTCAGCGGCTTCTGACAATAAACATGCTTACCCCGCGACATCGCCCACATCGCCGCCATCCCGTGCACATGGTCCGGCGTCGACACCGTCACGGCGTCGATGTGGTTCAGCTCTTTATCGAGCATCTGCCGAAAATCCTTGTACCGGGTCGCTTTCGGAAACTCTTTGAATCCCCGCGCCCCCCGCTCCTCGTCCGGGTCCGCCAGCGCCACAATGTTCTCGCTCCGGCAGCCCATCAGGTCCGTGTAGCCCTTGCCCCCGGCGCCGATCCCGGCAATATTCAATTTCTCATTCGGCGACTTGAACCCTAACGCTCGCAGCGACGCCACGCTGCCAAACCCGCCGAGCGGCACCGCGCCCGCCAGCAGCGATCCCTGAAAAAAGTACCGCCGCGAAACACCTTGTTTCTTCATATCTCCGTATCCTACCGGGAATTCGCGAGAAGATTTCGCTGCCCTACCCACTAGTCCAATACACCCCCCATGGTCGCCAACTGGTTCACGGACAATCTGACACGCTGGCAACTGAACTCCCGCCGGTGGGACCTGCTCCACCTCCTCGGCACCCCGCTCCGCCGCCGCCGCTTCGCCGCCGAACGCCGCCGCCTCCTGCAGCCCCCCGTCGATACCGGCAACGTCGAAGTCCTGCACCACCCCGCCTACCAGGCCGCCATCGCCCAGGCCAAGTTCCACACCCTCCTCGATCACCCCCGCCTCGCCAACCTCTGGAACTACGCCCAACTCGTCGGCCCCGGCGCCTTTCTCGAAGTCGGCTCCCTGCGCGGCGGCAGCGCTCTGCACCTGTGCCACGCCATCGCCGCGGGCGCCACTCCCCGCCCGTTCCACTGCTTCGACCCCTTTGAAACCGGCGGCTTTACCGCCCTCACCCCCGACGACGAACTCTTCCGCCTCGACGACTTCCTCGACACCTCCTACGCCCGCGTCCGCCAACTCCTCGCCCCCTTCCCCTTCGCCCACGTCCACCGCGGCTTCTTTCCCGCCGCCGCCGAAAACCTCAACCTCGGCCCGATCGCCCTCTGCCATCTCGACGTCGACGTCTACCTCGCCACCTCGGAATCCCTCGCCTGGCTCCGCACCCGCCTCGCCCCCCGCAGCGCCATCCTCGTCGACGACGTCAACCGCCGCTGCCGCGGCGTCGACCGCGCTCTCGCCGAGTTCACCGCCGCCTTCCCCGAGTTCCTCCTCCTCCCCCTGTTCCCCAGCCAGGGACTGCTCCTCAACCGGAACCTCTGGTAAACCGCCATGACCTCCCTCTGCGCCGCCCTCACCGAAGGCCCCTCCCCCCTGGCCGCCATGCTCATCAATCTGGCGCCCCCCGGCTCCGCCGCCGAACAGCACGTCACCCCCGAAGGCGTCTCCCTCGGCTACGTCCACACCCCCGGCGGCCGTAACTCCGGACTCTTCACCGATGCCGCCAGCGGTTGGACCTGGGTCGGCAACGCCCGCCTCGACTATCGGGAAGAACTCCTCCTCGCCCTCCACCTCCCCGCCTCCCTCTCCGACTCCGCCCTCGCCTTCCAAGCCCTCCTCCGCTACGAATCCAACTGCCTCCCGCGCCTCCACGGCGACTGGCAGTTCGCCGCCTGGAACTCCCGCACCCGCCGCCTCCTCGTCGCCCGCGACCCCTTCGGCAGCGCCGGTCTCTACTTCCACCACTCCCCGGGACGCTTCGCCTGCTCCGGTCACATCGACGCCGTTCTCGCCTGCCCCGGCGTCCCTTGCAAAGTCAACTGGGACCACCTTGGCCTCGCCCTCTGCACCCTCGCCCACCAAACCACCGATACCGGCTACCAGAACATCCACCGGCTCGCCGCCGGCCACGCCCTCGAAGTGACCTCCCACTCCTGCCACGTCTTCCGCTACTGGAACGTCCAGGAACCCGTCTCCGCCCGCCGCGGCTCCCCCGAAGACCTCCAACTCCAGTTCGAAACCACCTTCCGCTCCGCCGTCGAATCCCGCGTCAAAACCGCCCTCAAACCAGCCTCCACCCTCAGCGGCGGACTCGACTCCGGCGCCGTCACCGCCGTCGCCGCCCGCGCCCTCGCCACCACCGGCCACCGACTCGGCGCCTTCACCGCCGTTCCCGCCTTCCCCCCCACCGGCCGCCTCGACCCCTCCCGCATTCTCGACGAAGGCCCAGCCGCCGCCGCCGTCGCCCAACTTCACCCCAACATCGACCACCATCTCATCCACGCCGCCGGCCGCTGTCCCATCGCCGCCCTCCAGCGCTTCGTCTCCCTCACCGCCTCCCCCATCGCCAATGCCAACGCCGTCTGGCTCCTCGCCCTCATGGAAGAAGCCCAGGCCTACGGACACCACACCCTCTTCAACGGACAGGGCGGCAACGCTACCCTCTCCTGGCAGGGCCCCCCTTCGCTCCGCTTCCGCATCAAGTCGAGCCTCCTCCACTTCACCCGCCAAAGCTTCCGCTTCCGCGGCGCCTGGCGCCGCTTCTCCCTACTCCGTCCCGCAATCGTCGAGACCTACCAACTCGCCCCGCTCTTGTTCGACGCCGAAAACACCTACCGCACCCGCGGCGACCTCCGCCAGTTCTCCCTCCAGGCGATGAGCAACGCCTCCGGCTTCACCTGGACCAGCCTCGCCGCCGCCTACGACCTCTCCCCCCTCGACCCCACCCTCGACCCCCGCTTCATCCGCCTCTGCCTCTCCCTCCCCCCCCGCTTCTTCAAAGACCGCCAACCCGCGCGCCGCGCTACCGAAGCCCTGCTGCCCGACGTCGTCCGCCTCAGCCGCCGCCGCGGACTCCAGTCCGCCGACTTCCGGCAGCGCCTCGCCGCAAGCCTGCCGGCCGCTCACGCCGTCCTCGACCGCTTCTCCCAGCAGCCCGAAATCGCCGGCGCACTCGATCTGCCCCGTCTCCGCGAACTGCTCGAGCGCCACGCCTCGCCCTCCTCGCCCGCCCGGCACGGTACAGCCTCCTCGCAGATCTGCTGTGCCCTCGCCGCCGGATTCTTTCTCGAACGCGTCGCGGCCGCCCCCAGCCACCTCGCCAGCCGCTCGTCCGCCTGATCAACTTTACCCAAAACACAAAGGAGTACTTCCCCATGACCGAAAAAAACAACCCCAACCCACCCGCTCCCCCTGCTCCGGAAACCGAGGCCGATCGGGCCGCCTGGACCACCCCGGAGCTGCAAAAACTGCCCGTCTCCAACACGAACAACTTCGGCCCTACCAACAACCCGGACGGCTCGTTCACCTCGTAGCCCCCTCCCGGCCGCAACCATGCGCTATCAAGCCTTCGGACTCCGCATCCGCTCCACCCTCGACCTCGGCGCCCTCCCCGTCGCCAGCGAACCGGGGCCCAGCGACGTGCAGATTCTCGTCGGCCCCACCCCCGCGCAACTCGATGAAGTGCGCCAGTCCGGCCTCTGCTACCAGGCCGGCCCCCAGGGCTACCTCTTTCACCTCGATACCATCGGCCGCTTCTTCGCCACCGAAGGCCGCCGCGTCATCGTCGAACCCGCCCCCGGCGCCGATCCCGCCTCCCTCCGCCTCTTCCTGTTCGGCTCCGTCTTCGGCGCCCTCCTCCACCAGCGCGGCGCCCTCGTCCTCCACGCCAGTGCCGTCGCCACCCCCGCCGGCGCCCTCCTCGTTGCCGGGCCCTCCGGCGCCGGCAAATCGACTCTCTGCGCCGAACTGCTCCGCCGCGGCTGCCCCGTCATCGCCGACGATCTCTGCGCCCTCTCCCCCTGCGACGGCGGGCCCATCCACGTCCTCCCCGGCTATCCCCGCCTCAAACTCTGGGCCGACGCCGCCGCCCACTTCGCCATCCCCACCCAATCGCTCCTCCCCGTCCGCCCCCAACTGCCCAAGTACGAAGTCCCCGTCTCCGCTCCCCACCCCGC
>JADCJL010000101.1 GCA_020247055.1 Acidobacteriaceae bacterium
CCCGGATGCCGGGGAAGAAGGGCGGGGCGCCGTCGGCCCACTCGAGCAGACAGGCGCGCGGGTCCTGCGCGCGCTGCGCGGCAATGGCCGCTTGCGGGGCGGGCAGCTGCGGCTTCCACCATTCGTCAGCAATGGTGGTGACCTGATAGCGGCCGCGGCCAAGGGCGTTGAGGTTTTCGCTGAAGCCCCAGTCCAGGGCGTAGACGCCGGCGGGGCAAACGCCGGGCTGCGCCAGGTACGCCGCCACCGGGTTGGTCGCATCGCTCCACTCCCGCCGCGTCCCCATCGCGGCGCCATCGCGGTAAAACGACCACGCCTGCACTTGCATCAGCGCCACTACCGCGGTGGCCCCCACCATCGCCCACCGGGGCAGCGGCAGCGCCGCCATGGTCGCGCAGACGGCGGCGCCGAGCAGAGGCCAGACCAGAACATGGTGGTGCACCGAGCCGCCGGCGCCGCCCGTCAACAGCATGGCCGTCAGGCCGCCAAGCGTCGCGGTCCAAAAGAAGGCCGGCAGGCGGCGGCGAACGGCAAAACCCAGCAGCGCCATCGCGCCAAACACAAGCCGCAGGCCGAGCGGCGGGGGCGCCGCCGGTACGGGAAAGATGTAGCCCGCCAGCGCCGTGCCGTCCAGGGTGGCGCGCAGAGCGGACAGTTTGGGCGCCAGGCTACCGAAGTCGATGTCAGTGCGCAACCCGGCCATCGCCCCCGGGCTCATCAGCCGGAAAGCCAGGTAGGGCGCGGCGCCAAGCGCAAAGGCGGCCAGCACCCGCCAGTGCAACAGCGGACGGAGCCGCGCCGGGTAGAACACCGCGGCCGCCGCGGTCACCGCCGTCAACACCCAGACGGCGACGGCCTTGTCCCACAGCATCAGCCCGGCCAGCAAGCCCACCGCGGCGAACCACTGCCGGCGGTAGGCGTGCATCGCCAGCAGCGTCAGCAGCAGTTGGAGCGCCACCGGCCCCCAGTCCAGCACGACGGGAGCGATGAAGTGGGGATGCCCGAGCAGCAGCACGCCCGTGAAGGCCACCGCCGGCCCCGCCGCCATGCGGCGCCAGAGCCAGAGCATCAACCCGGCCAGCACCGGCGCCAGCGCCACCATGGGCAGGCGGAGCGTAACGGCATCGGCCGGCACCAGCTTCAAATAGGGTACATAGAGAGCTGCTTTCAGCGCGCCGACGTAGGGCATGATCATCAGCGCCATCTTGCCTTCGCGGACGGGAAAGGCGCAGTGCGCCGGATCGTCGATCGCCTTCAGAAACAACGCCTCGTCCTGCTGCAATCCACACGAGTTGGCGACAATCCAGCCGAGAACCAACAGCGCAGCCAGAGTGGCCGCGAACACCCAACGCATGATTTAGAGTACCGCTCCCGGAAACCGGCGGCACCGTCGGGCCCTTGGCCAGCACCTGCCGCTGCGCCGGCGGAAGCGGGTCTCCTGGATGAAGTTGGCGGGCGGCGGTCAGCTTGAGATTGGCGTTCGGTTCGCTGCCGTATGGCCGGCCAGGATCAGGGTCCATGCCAAGGACCGTTTCGTTCCCCGGCCAGGGCCGGGCCGCAACGCCGTTCGTCATCGAGAGGATGGTTCAAGACCACGAGCGCCTCGGGTAGGCCGTTGAGAGCATCGAGCAGACTCGCGAGCCGCGCCGGTTGCGGCAAGACGGTAGCGTCGGCCATCTCATCCATCGAGGACCGGGCGGCGGATTCGGGGCGCCGAGGGGGACCGTCCACTCCATCGGGATAGGAATATCGGTGCGGCCGCGTGGGCGGCCGGATCGAGCCGCGGCGTTCAGAACGCCCAGCTCCCGTCGGGGGTGGCCCCTCCGTGGCGCTTCGCATCATGGCCCGCCACCGAGCGGGCCAGGGCGGGCACGGACGCGCAGTCGAGAGGCGATAGAGGGATGTCGAGCCCCCTCCTCCGAGTGCCCGGCATGACGGTGCCGCGCAACCGCCGATTGCGCCTGGGGCCGGTGTAGACGCGTCCTGCCACCAGCATGGGAAACAGACGGGGCCGGGGCGGTGACAGCGCGATGACGAAGCGGTGAATGTTACACATCGCGGTAGAAAATGTGGTCCTAGGCCCCGGACCCCGGTTGGTACAATGGGACATGGCTGCAATTTTGAGGTAGCGTTTGGGTCTTCGATTACTCCTATTCTTCGTGTTCGCCGCTCCCGTCCTTCTCGCCCAAGACCTCCTGCAGCGCTATTTCGATGCCGTGGCGCGCCAAGCCGACCGCACGCGCGACATCCGCATGGAGATGGACTTCGACGCCCGGCTCCTGAAACTGGAAAAAGCAGGGCATCTCACCGGCATGCGCTACATCGCCAAAAGCGGCCAGGTGGCCTTTACGATTAAGTCCATCACGGGCGACGATACCGTCAAAAAACACGTCATTGCCCGCTATCTGGCCGGGGAGCAGGAAAATAGCACCCGGCAGCTCGACAGCGGGATCAACGACAGGAACTATAAGTTCAAATTCAAACGGGTGGCGGAGACCGACGGTCGCCGCTTGCACCTCTACGAGATCTCCCCGCGCAAAAAGCGGGTCGGGCTCTATAAAGGCGACCTATGGATTGATGAAGAAACCGCCCTGCCCATCCGGGAAGCGGGCCAGTTCGTCAAATCCCCCTCCCCGATATTTTTGAAAAAGGTCAGCTTCACCCGGACTTACCTGATCGTCGACAACGTCGCCTTGCCCACCCGGATTGAATCCCTCATCGAAACGCGGATTGCCGGCAAGGCCGAACTCGTCATCAATTACACGAATTTTCAGCCCGGCGGTGATCCTCCCGTTGACCCTCCACCCGGGACCGGTCAGTAGCCGGAATGCACTGTTTACCCCACTCCAGTTGTGCTCCCCAACCACGGTGCCGTACCGTGAAATAGAGGTAATATGCGCACGCTTTTTCTAAATCCTCCCTCCTTTGAAGGGTTTGACGGCGGAGCCAGTTCCCGCTGGCCCGCTTCGCGCGAGATCGAGTCGTACTGGTATCCGGTGTGGCTCTGTTACCCCGCGGGAATGTTGCCCGACAGCAAGGTAGTCGACGCCCCGCCGCACGGCATCTCCATTGAGCAAACCGTCGAGATGGCCAAAGAGTTCGAACTCCTGGTGCTGTTCACGTCGACGCCCGGCTTCCATGTGGACGTCCACATGGCCGAAATGATGAAGGACGTCAACCCCAAGCTCAAGGTGGCCTTCGTCGGTCCGCCCGTCACGGTGGAACCCGAAAAATCCCTGCGCATCGCCCCCGCCATCGACTTCATCGTCAGAAAAGAGTTCGATCACGCCATTGTCGATTACGCCAACGGCAAGCCCCTTGAAGAGATCCCGTCGGTCTCCTTCCGGCGTCCGGACGGTTCGTTCATGCACAACCCGGATGGACCCGTGATCGAAAATCTCGATGCCCTGCCCTGGGCCTCGAAGGTCTACAAGCGCGACCTCGACTTCCGCCGCTACAACGTCCCCTTCCTGCACAATCCCTACGTCGCCCTCTACACCTCCCGCGGCTGCCCGGCCCAGTGTACCTTCTGCCTCTGGCCCCAGACCCACTCCGGCCACCGCTGGCGGCTTCGCTCGGTCGAAGACGTCGTCAACGAAGTGAAATGGATCAAGGATAACTTCCCCGGCCTCAAAGAGATCTTCTTCGACGACGACACCTTCAACTACCAGAAGGCCCGCACCATCGCCCTGTGCAACGAGTTGGGCAAGGTTGGCGTCACCTGGTCCTGCACCTCGCGCGTCACCACCGACTTCGACACCCTCAAGGCCATGAAGGACGCCGGCGGCCGGCTGATGATCGTCGGCTACGAGTCCGGCGATCCGCAGATTCTCAAGAACATCAAGAAGGGGGCCACCATCGACATGGCCCGCCGTTTCACCGCCAACGCCCACAAGCTCGGCCTCACCATCCACGCCGACTTCATCGTCGGCCTGCCCGGCGAAACCCGCGACTCCATCCGCAACACCATCAACTTCGCCAAGGAGTTGGACTGCGAAACCATTCAGGTCTCCCTCGCCCATCCCTACCCCGGCACCGAGTTCTTCGACTACGTCAAGAAGAACAATCTCATCACCCTCGACGCGATGACCGATGAAAAGGGCCACCAGCTGCCCAATATCATCTATCCCGGCCTCGACCGCGCCGAACTGGTCGACTCCGTCGAGCGGTTCTACAGCGAATACTACTTCCGGCCGAAAGCCGCCTGGCGGATTATCAAAAAGTCCATCTTCGACTCGACCGAACGCAAGCGCCTTTATAAGGAAGCCCGCGAGTACATGGCGCTCCGCAGCAAGCGCAAGCAGTTTGTCAAAGACCAGAAAGAAGCTTCGCTTGCCGGTGTCAAATAGTCGGTTGGTTCGCAAAACGCGATGGTTCGCGGCCATCGTCGTCGCCACCAATGTGCTGGGCAACTTCGCCCTCAGTTGGGGCATGAAGCACGGGGCTGCCTTCGATGGCAGTCCCCTTTCGTTTGTGCTGGTGGTTTTTGACCCGTGGGTGCTGGCCGGCATCGCCCTGCTGGCCGGCTGGGTTCTCTCCCGCATGGCCCTGCTCAGTTGGGCCGACTTGAGCTACGTGATCCCGGTCACCTCGATCGGCTTCGTCTTGAACGCCATCATGGGCGCCCTGTTCCTGCAGGAAACCATCAGCCCGCTGCGGTGGCTCGGCACGTTCTGCATCGTCGGAGGAACGGTGCTCGTCGGTTTGACGGCGCCGAAAACCGAACCATGAGCCCTTGGGTTTACGTCGCCATCATCGTCGTGAGTACCGTAGCCAGCGATGTTCTCCAGAGCTGGGAGATGAAGCGCCAGGGCGAGGTGATGGACTTCGGTATCGGCCGCCTGTTGCGCACGCTGCTGTCCAAAACGCCGCTCGTCGCCTCGGTCGTCTTTCTGGCCATCTCTTTCTACGCCTTCCTCGCGCTGCTGCAGGTGGCCGACCTCAGCTTCGCGGTTCCGGCCACCGCGCTCAGCCTGGTCGCCGAGACCATCCTCGCCCGTCTTCTGCTGAAAGAGACGGTCACGCCGGCCCGCTGGGCCGGCACCGCCCTTGTCGCCCTCGGCGTCTACCTGCTGGCCCATTAACCATGGCGTACCTCCTGCTCGCCCCGCTCGCCTACCAGCTCATCGCCCTGCTCGCCAGCATCAAACGGCTCTTCCAAACCGACCCCCCGCCCACCGCCTTCCCCCCCATCTCCATCCTCAAGCCCGTCTACGGCGCCGACCCCCAATTCTACGCCGCCCTCCGCTCCCACGCCGCCCAGGACTATCCGCACTTTGAAATTCTCTTCTCCGTGGCCAGCCCGGACGACCCCGCCGTGCCCCACATCGAACGCCTGATCGCGGAGTTCCCCCACCGCCCGATTCGCCTCCTTTCCCGCGAAACCGTCACCCCCAACCGCAAAGTCGGGGCGCTGATCGACCTCGTCCAGGCGGCCCGGTACGACGTACTCCTGATTAACGACGGCGACATCCTGGCGCCGCCCCACTATCTGCGTACCATCATGGGGGGCCTCGAACAGCCCGGCGTCGGGCTGGTGACGGCGCTCTACCGGGGCCGGGCCGAAAGTTTCGCGGGTTTGGCCGAGGCGCTCGGCGTCGCCACCGATTTCGCCCCCAGCACGCTCGTGGCCCCGCTCGTCGGGGTGGCCGAATTCGCCATGGGCTCGACGCTGCTGCTGCGCCGGGCCGATCTCGCCGCCATCGGCGGCATGGAGGTGCTCGCCGACCGGATCGCCGACGACTACCAGTTGGGACTCGAAATCAGCAAACTGGGCAAACGCGTGCATCTCAGCACCGCGGTCGTCGAAACCAGTCTCGGCGCCCGCGGTTGGCGCGAAGCGCACGAGCATCAGTTGCGCTGGGCCCGCACGATCCGCGTCTCCCGCGGCGGCGTGATCGGGTATCTGGGCATGCCGGTCACGTTTGCCACCGTCTGGGCCATCGTCGCCCTGCTGGCCGGCGAGTGGGCCATCGGCTTTCTGCTGCTGGCCATGCGGCTGAACGTGGCCATCGTGGCGGGCATGATGGGCCTCGAGGATCGTAACGTGTTGTGGCTTCTGGGTTTTGTCCCTCTGCGCGATCTCTGGGGAGCGGCGGTGTGGGTCAACGGGCTTTGGGGAGATACGGTACAGTGGGGCGGCCGGTGGTTGCGCCTGCGGGCGGACGGGCGCATTGTTGAGTGAATTAGGAGCGAATAAAGAGCGGGCCGAGCCCCCAAATCGATCGCGGCTGTGCTAATCTGGTGATTGTTACGCCCTTTTGTGCGCCCGTAGCTCAGTTGGATAGAGCGTTTGGCTACGAACCAAAAGGCCGGAGGTTCGAATCCTTCCGGGCGCACCATGCAAACTCTCGACGGGATGCCCATCGAGCGAACTGGGTGGTTAGGGAGTGGTTTTCCCGGGGCGAACGATAGTGCAGCGGTGATGAGGTTGCCGCTTCCGTACTTCCTCCCCACCACCAACCGTATCGGCCACGCCCAGGGCTTGCTCCCTAAAGGGCGAATGCCGCTTCTTCTCCCTTACCGATACCGCCCATCCCGATTTCCCACAGGTTTCGCTCAACGAATGAAACCCGGCGCCGATATACTCTAGTACGGGCTCAGTGTTCACGCTCGGGGATCATTCCGGGACAGCGCGCACGGCACGCCAAGTAGCATCCCGGAGAGCATTCCGAACATGATGGGTATAGTTTTCAATCTGCTCGAAGCAGCCGTGTGCCGTACCTACGGCGAAGCCCGATGGTATCAACTGCTGGATAAGGCAGGGCTCGACGGCGCCTACACCTCGATTGGCAACTACCCGGACGCCGAGGCTTTCCGCATTGTCGGCGTCGCGGCCGAGGTGCTCCAGTTGCCGCCAGGCGAGGTTCTCCGCTGGTTCGGCCGGGAATCCATGGGCATGGTCGCCGAACGCTACAGCTTATTCTTCACAGATCACTCTTCCGTCCGCACCTTTCTCCCCACCATTAACCGGGTCCACAACGACGAGGTCCGTAAGCTGTATCCTGGTGCGCTGTTGCCGCAGTTCTCCTTCGAGGACGCTCCCGCCGATACCCTCCGCATGGTCTATCACTCCTCACGGAGTCTCTGCGACCTGGCCCAGGGCTTTATAGAAGGTACGGCCCTGGTCTTCAAGGAACAGATCACGGTCGAACATCCGTATTGTAAGCTACGAGGAGACCATCAGTGCCGGTTCGATATCCGGTTCCGGGAACTGATGCCGGCCAACAGCCCTCTCGTCCAGGATTAGCCCCTGCATGCCGCCGGATGCCAGCGATTCCACGATTGCACAACTCGCCCTGCTAGCCCGCCGTGTCGAGCGGGAGCATAAGGCCCGGCTTGCGGCCGAAGTCCTCGCCGAACAGGGTCTGCGCGAACTCTACCAGGCCCAGCAGGAGTTGCGTCTCCTCGTCTCGATTGCCGATACCGCTAATCACGCCTCGTCCATCACCGAGACCTTGCGCTTCGCGGTGACGAGTATCTGCAACCATACGGGCTGGGAGGTCGGGCACGTCTACCTCAATCACCAACTCCCCGCCCCCAGCCCGTTGCGCTCGGCCCGCATCTGGAACGACAATCTCGCCCCGGCCTTTGCTGAACTCCGCGACTTCATCGAACAACGGCGCCTAGTAGCCAACGACGGCTGGCCTGGGCGCGTCCTGGCCGCCAGACAACCGCTCTGGATCCGGGACCTCGCCGCCGAGCGCGACGCCGACTGCTGGGAACTCCGCGCCGCCGGTCAGCTCCGGGCCACCTTCGCCTTTCCGGTAATCATCGGCGAGGAGGTCGTCGCCCTGCTTGAGTTCTCCTGCACCAGGGTCCAGGACGAAGATGCCTCCCTGCTCTCCCTCCTGTCCAAGGTCGGCGTCCAACTTGGTCGCGCCGTCGAACGGAAGATCTCCCAGGATAAGCTCCTCTACGACGCCACCCACGATGCTCTCACCGGCTTGCCCAACCGGCAGCACTTCCGGCAACTCCTGACGCAGGCGCTCCTCCAGGCCCAACAGCGCAACACCCAATGCGCCGTTCTTTTTATCGATCTTGACCACTTTAAGCTGGTCAACGACAGCATGGGGCATCACGCCGGCGATCAACTCATCATTCATGTAGCCCAGCGCGTCAGATCGACCCTGCAGCGCCTGGAGCCGATTCGGCATCCCGACCAGTATGCGCAGACCTTATGCGGCGGCGCCGTGGTGGCCCGGCTCGGCGGCGATGAGTTCACCGTCCTACTCGAGAACGTGACGACCGAATCCGTCCCGCTCCAGGCGGCCGAACAGATTCTGGAACTCCTGAAACAGCCCTTCCTGATTAACGGCCAGGAGGTCTACTCCGGCGCCAGTATCGGCATCGCCCTGTCCGCCCCCGGATACTACTCCGGAGATGAGATCCTCCGTGATGCCGACCTCGCCATGTACCAGGCAAAATCCCGCGGCAAGTCCCGCGGCAAAGTCTTCGATCGCGGCATGCGGGATCAGGCGGCCAAGCGGCTTACCATCGAAAGCGATCTCCGGCGCGCTCTACCCAGGCAGGAGTTCCTTCTCAACTACCAGCCCATTGTGGCGCTCGACAACGGCGAGATCATCGGCTTTGAAGCCCTCATCCGCTGGCGGCGCGCCGGCGTCATCGTGCCCCCCGCGGATTTCATCCCCATTGCGGATGAACTGGGACTCATTATCCCCATCGGGCACTGGGTTCTCGAGGAAGCCTGCCGGACGCTCCGCGACTGGCAGCAGCATTTCCCCCGCCAACAGCCCCTCACCATCAGCGTCAACGTCTCGCCGCGCCAGTTCCGGCAGCCGAACTTTGTCTCCCAGGTGCGACAGGCGCTCCACAACGCCGGTATCGAGCCCGGTGCCCTGACGCTCGAAATCACCGAAAGCGCCACCATGGGAAATCCCGAGCGCGCCATCGCCACCCTGCTCCAACTCCGCGACCTCGGCGTCAAGCTCAGTATCGACGACTTCGGTACCGGCTACTCCTCACTCAGCTACCTCCACCGTTTCCCGCTCCACGCCCTCAAAATCGATCGCTCCTTCATCGCCCGTATCGACGGCAGCTTTCAATCCTTCCAGGTCGTCCACTCCATCATGAGTCTTGCGAACAACCTCGGTATCGCCGTCGTGGCCGAAGGCATCGAAACGATCGAACAGGTGGGACATCTCCGGGCCCTGCTCTGTCAGTTTGGCCAAGGCTACCACTTCTCGAGGCCTCTCCCGCAAGCTGACGTGCTGCAACTGCTCACCCGGCCCGTCCTCTGCCTCACCCGCTAATCCCCCCCGCCCCGCGGCTGCGTCAGGCCGAAAACCACGGCGCGCCCACGTAACAGATCGCCGCCGCCACCAGCGCCATCGCAAACCCCCAAATCATCAACCGCGTAAACAGCCGCCCCCGGTCTACCCCCTCCGGCGCCGCCGCGATACACAGCGCCCCCAGCGTCGACAGCGGCGACACATCCACCATCGCCGAACCGATGTTCACCGAAATCGCCAGCGCCAACGGGTCGGTGCCCGGCAGTCGCGCCGCCAACCCGGGCACCATCGGCAAGAACGCGGGCAGCACCACCGCCGACGTGCTCGAATAGGCCGAAATCAGCCCCGTCAGCAGCGCCAGCAGCGGATGCACCGTCGCCGGCGTCGACCACCCCGCCACCGCCGATTGAAACCACTGCAACCCCCCGGCGCGTTCGAGCAATCCCACCCCCGTGCTAATCGTGACCACCAGCGCGATCACCCGCCACGGCATCTTCCCCGCCGCTTCCCGCCAACCCGCCTGTCCCGTCACCAGCAGCGCCACCGCCACCCCCAGCGCCGACCAGCCCAGCGGCCAACCCCACCCCATCACCCCCACCATCCACGCCCCCAGCGCACCCAGCGAAATCGCCTGCGCCCGCCCGAGCGGCGCCACCTCCCGCACCTCGCCCGCCACCGCCCGCCAGCCCAGCCGCAATCCGCCAAACAACCCGTACGCCGCCAGCGCCACCAACAAATGCGCCGCCGCATGGAAAAACCAAACCCGCAACTCGTGCCCACCGAGCCCGCCCCGCCCGAGCAGCCCGTGCACAATCACCCCAATCGAGGAAAACGGCGACAAATTGCCCGCATTCGCTCCGTTACCGATCATCAGCGCAATCAAAAAAGGCGGGATGCCCGCCGGCACCCCCGTCCGCATCGCCAGCGGCGCCAGCAGCGCCACACTCAAAATCGCCCCCGGCCCCACCATCGCCAGCAGCGCCGCCAAAACGAAAAAGAGCAGCGGCAACAGCGCCACGCGCCCCCGGCACCGCCGCAGCACCCACTGCGCCGCCGCCTCCATCGCCCCGTTGGCCTGCAGACACGCAAACAGCAAACTCACCCCGGCCAGGGTCAGGAACAGCTGCCCCGCCGCGCCAAACATCAGGGCTCCCAGCGCGGCAGCAGGTGCTTCTGGACCTTACCGAGCGCCGTCCGCGGCAGCTTCTCCACCGGAACGAACCCACGCGGAATCTTGAACGAAGCCAAGTGCCGCCGGCACGCCTCGGCCAACGCCCCGGCGTCGAACTCCCCCGCCACGTACGCCACCGGAACCTCGCCCCGCCGCGCGTCCGGCACCCCGGCCACGGCCACCTCCGTCACCCCCGGCTGCTCGGCCAAGAACTCTTCGATCTCCCGCGGGTAAATGTTGAACCCGCCCGAGATAATCAAATCACTGCGCCGGCCCTGCAGCGTGTAGTAGCCATCGGCCGCGCGGACCGCAATATCCCCCGTCCGGAACCAATCCCCGGGCGTGAACAGCTCCGGCTTCCGCCAGTAGCCGCTGAATACATTCGGGCCCCGCAGAAACAGCTCCCCCACCTCGCCATCGGCCGCCATCGTCCCATCCGGCCGCCGGTTCTGCACCGCCACCCCCGGCAGCGGCAGCCCCACCGCACCCGGCCGGCGCTCCCCGTACAGCGGGTTTGAAATGTTCATGAGCGTCTCGCTCATCCCGTAGCGCTCGAGAATCGTGTGGCCATAAAGCCCGCGAAACTCTTCGAGCACCGGCGCCGGCAGCGGTGCCGACCCGGAAACAAACAGCCGCATCCGCCCGCCGATCGCCGCCGCGTCCGCCGCAGGCCACTCCAGCATGCGGACATACATCGTCGGAACCCCGAAAAACAGCGTCGGCGCAAACTCCCCCATCCAACCCGCCGCCTGCTCATGCGCGAAGCGCTCGGTCAGACGCATCCGGCACCCGCTCAGCAGCCACGCGTGCACCCCGTTGCCGAGGCCGTGCACGTGAAACAGCGGCAGCGTTAGCAGCAGCCGGTCGGCCGCCGTAATCTGCCAGCAGGTGACAAGGTTCACCGCGTTGGCGATGAAGTTGTTGTGCGTCAGCACCGCGCCCTTCGACGCCCCGGTCGTCCCGGAGGTATAGACAATCGCCGCCGGGGCCTCCCCGTCGGTCACGGCTACTCGCCGCGTCGCCGGAAACTCCTCCACGACCGACCGCAACTCCTCCAGCGTCCACACCGTCCCGCCCGGCGGCACGTGCACCTGCAGCTCCGCCGTCGTAATCAGCGCCACCGGATCCGCGTCCGCCAGGATGTGGCGGATCTCCCGGTCGCGGTAGAGCACATTGACCGGGACGAAGATCACCCCCAGCCGCGTCGCGGCCAGAAACAGGTCGATGAATTCGAGGCAGTTCGGCAGGTAGACACAAATCCGGTCCCCGGCCGCCACCCCCCGGCCGGCCAGTAGATTGGCCATCCGCGACGCCCGGTCGTCAATGTCCCCAAAGGTGTGCTCCCGGTCCCATTCGATCGCCACCTCGTGGCGGCGACCGATAAAGGAATAGTCAAAAAGATCCGGGAGCGTCACGGCGTTCGCTTAGTTTAAGAGATCACCCGCAGCGGATCGTTCGACAACTGCGGCTGCGGCTTCGGCCGCCGCGCCGGCGCCTGCAGCTCCGGCATGGGCTTGGCCTGGAACAGCTTCTGCGTCGGCTTGGCCAGCCAGCGGGCCCAGTTATTCGCCTTCGAACGGCGCGCACTGTCGGTGGCGATGCCGGTCGAGGCGTACATCTGCCGGTACAGCTTCGAAATGAAGATAAACGCCAGACGCGCCCGCAGATTCGGGGTGCACGCCGAACGCTCCCAGATCGCCTTGAAGCTATAGAACTCGTCCCAGACGCCCTGCGTCCGCTGCCGCAGCTCTTCCGAGCTCATCGTCGGGTGCGGCATAAACATCTTCGGCCGCTTGTGCGCCGGAATCAGCCAGTAGCGGGTGATCGGAATCCCCTCCACCATGGGCGGATTGCCAGCGAAGCCCTTCTCCCACTTGTCAAAATCCACGGTCCCGGGGAACGGCGTCAACATCACGAACTGCGCGAAGGTCAACTTGGCGCGTCGCGCCAGCGCCTGCGTCGCTTCAAAAGTAATCTGCCGGTCCGACGCCAGGCCGAAGATAAACGAACCCAGCACATGGACGCCGTTATCGCGGAACGCCTGCAGCCGCTGCACCAGCTCCTCGCCGGCGTAGTTGAAGTCTTTGTAGACCTCCTTCAGACCTTCCGGCGTCACCGCCTCCACCCCCACCAGCGCGCCGCGAATCCGGGCCTTCTTCATAGCCGCCAGGAACTCGAGATCCTCAGCCGCCTCCATCGTGATCTGCGTGAAGAAGTTCATGTCGCCCGGCAGGTCGGCCAGCCGCGCCATCAACTCATACCGCTCTTCCCGAATCGCGTGGTAGTTGGCAACCTTCTCCGCATTACCCTGCCGCTCGGCCAGCTTGATGTCGGTGAAGCTCACCGGGTAGAAGTTGTCATCGGCCAGCGCGATAAAGCGGAAGCCCAGCCGGCGCAGCTGCACAATCTCGTCAATCACCACATCCGAAGTCCGCTGGCGCGGCTTCTGCCCGTCCGTCCGCCACACCGAGCAGAACGAACAGTGCTTCGGGCAACCGCGCACCGTCTGCACCGACGCCCACATATAAGCGCCCTTCGGCAGCAGGTCCCAGCGCGCCGGCAGGAAGTGCTCCGGCGGCACCCGTCCACCCTCGTAAATCCGCTCCGGACTGCCCTTGACGCAATCCCGGATCGCCTTAGCCCAAATCTGGTCGCCGTCGCCCTTCACCGCCACATGGGCGTGACCCCGCTCAAGGATCTCCTCCGGGTACAGCGTCGAGTGGATGCCGCCGTAGACGACCCACGCTCCGCGCTCCCGCGCCAGCCGGCCTACTTCGTAGCCGCGCAGCGCGTTCCCGGTGTGGACGCCAATGCCGACCACATCACCCTTCTGCACCTGCAGCGGGTCAAAATGCTCAAGGGTCTCGTCCCAGATGACGGGATCGCCGAACTCCTCGGGCGTCGCGGCAGCAAGGACGTAGAGCCAGCGTGGAGTGATGACGGCGGTGCCGAAAGCCATGTCACTCGGATTGACCAGATGTACACGCATAAGGGAAATGCTAAGTCTACCATCATTAAGAGATTTCAAATGATCCCGTCCTGTTACTTTCCCTTCCTATCTCCCCGCTTCGAACTCCGTCTGGGCGTAACGCCGCTGACGGCCGAACAGTCGATCCTCGAACAGGATGCCGCCACCCCCGCGGAGCTGCAGCAAAAGAAGGCGCTGCTGGCGGAGTGGCCGGATTACTATCAACAGGCGCTGCCGGGCTCGGAACCAGCCCAGCGGGAAGCCGCCGGCGTGCTGCAATGGCCCGCCGCCACCCTGGCGGAAGTAGGTGCCCAGGTGGCCGAAGATCTGCTGATCCTCCGCGCCTCCGGCGACCAGGAACTCATCGCCGGCCACCTCTGCTTCGCCAACGGCTGGTGCCTCAACGAAAAGATGGGACGCCCCCTGCTCGCCATTCACGACCCCGTGCCCGGCTACGCCGCAACGCTCGGCGAACCAACCCGGAACCTGCTCGCCCGCCTCAAAGCCGGCCGCCCCGTCGGCCGCCTCAACTGGGGCATGAAGCCCACCGGCCGGCTGGACCTCAGCTCCCGCTGGAACGACTGGGTTCGTTTCGCAAACAGCGAAGTAACGCCCGAAAACGCCGGCCAGCGCTGCTATCTCCGCGTCGAGCGGCAAACCCTTACCGCGCTTCCTGCCTCCGGCTGCGTGCTCTTTACCATCCATACGTACCAGCAGACTCTCGCTACTTTGAGCCCGGCACAGCAGCAACTGTTACGCGGAGTTTTGGAGACAACACCGCCAGCGATGGCCGACTACAAAGGGCTGACCCCCATCCGCGAACCCGCCCTCCGCTGGCTCGGCGAACGCGCCCACGCGGCCCGCTGAGCCAGCGCCTCAGTCGACCAGAATCACTTCCAGCGTCCGCGGGCCATGCACCCCTTTGACGCGGATCATTTCAATATCCGATGTCGCCGAAGGCCCCGAAATGGTCGTCAGCGGCGCCGGCAGCAGCCCTGCCATCCGGCGCATCCCCTCCGGCACCGTTGCCACCAACTGCTCCAGTCGAACCACGCACAAGTGGTAGTCCGGCACGAGGGACAGCGCCCGGCGGCCCTGCCCGGGCGTGTGCGCAATGACGATCGTACCGGTCAACGCAATCGCGGCGTCACAAGCCGTCAAAACCCCTGGGCTCGCATCGAGGTCAGCATAGGACAGCCCGTCATCGACGCGAAACGCGAACCCATCCGGCAGCCAAGCCGCCGGCACGCCGGCCGGCACCAGCAACCCGGTCTTCCCGCGCGCCCGCAGAATACCCGCCACCGTCTCGGCAATGGCCGTCGTGGCACACCGGTGCACCGTAGCGTTATAGTCCCGCAGGCGGTCCGCAAACTGCTCCACCACCTCTTCGCGCGAAAGCGGCGACACCTCGGCATACTCCCGCGGAATCGTCTGATTCGCCGGACCGCCCTGACTCTTCCGGATCCGCGCCAGCACCTGTTCCCGCGCCGTCATCGCTTGGCCCACCATTCGCGGAACGACTCCGCCGGAATCGCATCCAGATCGCGCGTCTCCGTCCACCCGGCCAGTAACCCCGGCAGGTTGTCCAGCTTCCCGTCATCGTTAAACGGCCACTGCCCCAGCCGCGCAAACGCATGCGCCAGACTCAGCCGGCTCGCCTTCGACATCGCAAACGCGGCCCCCTTCATCGCCAGCCGCTCAGCCAGCGGCGCATGCCCGCTCTCGACCACCTTCGTCCGCAGGTGAATCAAAATCTCGGGAATATTGATCTTCACCGGACAGACCTCATAGCAGGCCCCGCACAGCGACGAAGCATAAGGCAGCGTCTGCGAATGCTCCATCGACTGCAGTTGCGGCGTCAAAATCGCCCCAATCGGCCCGCCGTAAACCGATCCATACGCGTGCCCCCCCGTCTGCCGGTACACCGGGCAGGCGTTCAAACAAGCCCCGCAGCGAATGCAATCGAGCGTCTCGCGGGACTCCGGATCGGCCAGCACCTCCGTCCGTCCGTTATCGAGCAGCACAATATGAAACGCCTGCGGCCCGTCCCCCGGCGTCACGCCCGTCCAGATCGAGTTGTAAGGATTCATCCGCTCGCCCGTGGCCGAACGCGGCAGCAGTTGCAGGAAAACCTCCAGGTCTTCAAACCGCGGAATCACCTTCTCGACGCCCACAATGCTGATCAGCACCTCGGGCAGCGACAGGCACATGCGGCCGTTGCCTTCCGACTCGACCACCACCACCGAACCGGTCTCCGCCACCAGATAGTTCGCGCCGCTGATGCCCACCTTCACCCGCAAAAACCGCTCGCGCAGATACTGCCGCGCCGCCCCGGCCAGATCCTCCGGCTGATAGCCGAGCGTGTCGAGGCCCATCTTCTTCATGAAGATCTCGCGGATCTCCATGCGGTTGCGGTGCAGCGCCGGCACGACGATATGCGACGGCTTGTCCTCGCCCAACTGCACGATCAGGTCGGCCAGGTCGGTCTCAAACGGCGTGATGCCCGCGGCTTCGAGCGCAACGTTCAGCCGCGTCTCGTCCGAGGTCATCGTCTTGACCTTGATCACCTCATCGGCGTTGTACTGCTTCATCAGGTCCACGATGATCCGGTTGGCCTCATCGGCGTCCCGCGCCCAGTGGACTTTGCCGCCGGCCTTCGTGCACGCCTCTTCAAACTGCAGCAGATAGCGGTCGAGGTTGGCGAGCGTGTGATCTTTAATCGCCTTGCCCGCGTCGCGCAGCGGCTGCCAGTCTTCTTTTTCGCCCACCACCCGGCCGCGCTTCGTCCGGATCACATCCGTCGCGTGCCGCACATTGCGCCGCAGCTGCGAATTGGCCACCATCTTCTTGGCGGCTTCCGGAAACGGCGGGGCGCTGGCGGCCTCTCCAACCCGAACGCTCATACGGTCTTCTCCCTGCTGCCTTCCTCGGTCGCGGCCAGAATCTCGGCCAGATGAATCGTCCGCACCCCGGTCCGCTGCCGGCTCAGCGCGCCGCCAATGTGCATCAGGCACGAGTTGTCCGCCCCCGTGCACGCTTCGGCCTTGGTGCCGAGCACGCACTGCACCTTATCCGACAACATCGCCGCCGAGACATCCGGATTCTTCACCGCAAACGTGCCACCAAACCCGCAGCACTGGTCGGCATCCGGCAGCTCAAGCAGCGTCAGCCCCTTCACCTGCTGCAACAGCTCGGCCGGCTTCGTACCGATGTGCAGCGAACGCAGCGCGTGGCAGGAAGCGTGCAGCGTCACCGTATGCGGGTAGAACGCGCCCACGTCCGTCACCCCGAGCTTATCGACGAGCAGTTCGGAGAACTCAAACACCCGCGGCAGAATCGCCTCCACTCGCGCCCGCAGCTCCGGATCGTTCAACTGCTCCGCCATCTTCGGGTAGTGATCCCGCATCATCGCCACGCACGACGACGATGGACACACGATCACCTCGGCATCGGCGAACACGTCGAGAAACTGCCGCAGCAGCGCGTAGGAGTCCTCGCGATAGCCCGTGTTGTAGTGCATCTGCCCGCAGCAGGTCTGCGCCGCGCGAAACTCGACCGTATGGCCGAGCCGTTCGAGCACCTCCACCACCGCCTTGCCCGTCCGCGGGAACAGCGCGTCGTTGTAGCAGGTAATGAACAGCGAGATCACCACGTTAGTCTTCGCTCTTCTCGCCGTCGAGCAGGCGCATGCCTTCAAACGCGTTCGGGCCCAGCAGGCCGGCGTTGGAATAGACAAACAGCTTGTCGCGGCTGTCGGTAATGTCCAGGTTGCGCATCGTCAATTGGCCGATGCGATCGAGCGGGGTGAACTCGCCCTTGCCGCTTTCCATCGTCAGCCGCTCGGGCTTGTAGGTCAGGTTCGGGCTCTTGGTGTCGAGAATGCTGTAGTCGTTCCCGCGGCGAAGCTCAATCGCCACCTCGCCGGTCGCGGCCTTGGCCACCCAGCGCTGCAGCGTCTCGCGCAGCATCATCGCCTGCGGATCGAACCAGCGGCCTTCGTAAAGCAGACGGCCCAGCCGCCGCCCCATCGTGTGGTACTGCTCAAGCGTCCCTTCGTTGTGAATGCCCGACAGCAGCCGCTCGTAGGCGATGTAGAACAGCGCCATCGCCGGCGCCTCGTAGATGCCCCGGCTCTTGGCTTCAATGATCCGGTTCTCAATCTGGTCGCTCATGCCGAGCCCGTGGCGGCCGCCAATCCGGTTGGCCTCCATCACCATCTCCACCTGATCGTCGAAATGCTTGCCGTTCAGCGCCACCGGCAGCCCCTCGTGGAACTCCACCGTCACGGTTTCCGCCGGCACCGCCACGTCCTCTTTCCAGAACGCCACGCCCATGATCGGCTCGACAATCTTGATGCCGGCGTTGAGAAACTCAAGGTCTTTGGCTTCGTGCGTCGCGCCCCAGATGTTCGAGTCGGTCGAATAGGCCTTCTCTTTGGACATCTTGTAGCCGAGGCCCGCCTTCTCGAGCAGCTCCGACATCTCCTTGCGGCCGCCGAGTTCGTCGATGAAGGTCTGGTCCAGCCACGGCTTGTAGATCTTCAGCTTGGGGTTCACCATCAGGCCGTAGCGGTAGAACCGCTCGATGTCATTGCCCTTGTAGGTGCTGCCATCGCCCCAGATGTGGACAGCGTCTTCCTTCATCGCGCCCACCAGCATGGTGCCGGTGACCGCCCGGCCAATGGGCGTCGTGTTGAAGTAAGCTACCCCGGCCGTGGTGATATGAAACGCGCCGCACTGCAGCGCGGCCAGACCCTCGCGGACCAGTTGCGGGCGGCAATCGATGAGCCGGGCCTGTTCCGCGCCGCACTCCATGGCCCGCTTCGGGATCTCGTCGTAGTCCGGCTCATCGGGCTGGCCCAGGTTCGCCGTGTAGCAGTACGGCACGGCGCCTTTTTGCCGCATCCAGTAGATGGCCGCGCTTGTGTCCAAACCGCCCGAGAAAGCGATGCCCACCTTCTCGCCGAGCGGCAGGGACTGCAGAATATTTCCCATTCAGCCAGTGTAATGGGTCGTGCCTGCCCGCCGCACTATGCAGCGGGCAGTACGCAGCGAAAGCCGATGTTCGGACTGCGAAACCGCGCCGGCATGCTGACAAACTCAAACGCCAGCGCCTCGGCAATCCCGCGGTCATACGCCCCGCCCTTGATGCGATGCCACGCTTCTCCCGCCACCGGCGGCGGCTGCAGCAGCCGCTGCAGGCTCTCCACGGCCTGCGCGCTCGGGGTATGGGGCTTCTCCACCCACTCCCACACGTTCCCCGCCATGTGCAGCGCCCCCGCCGGGCTCGCCCCGGCCGCGAGCGAATCAACGGGCACGGGACCCTTCGCCGCCGCCGGATTCTCCTTCACCGCCGCCAGTTGGGCCTTCATCTCGCTGCCCCATGGATAACTCCGGCCGTCGGCGCCCCGCGCCGCCTTCTCCCACTGCTCCTCGCTCGGCAGTTGCTTACCCGCCCAGCGGCAAAACGCCTTCGCCTCGTCAAAGCTGACATTGACCACCGGCAGCTCCGGCTCGCCCGGCGAGTCCGGCGCGCCCGTCGCCTGCGCGAACTCCGTATAGGCTCGATGCGAAACCTCCGTCCGGTCCATCGAAAACGCGGGCAGGCGGCTACTTTTCCGATCCGGCCCCAGCAGAAACTCTCCCGCCGCCACCGGCACCACCGCGCCCCCGCGCACCGTCCGGGCCGGCGCCGGCGCCGCGACTGGCTGCGGGCGCCGCAGGTACCACACTGCTCCCGCGCCCAGCAGCAACACAAGACTCAGCGCCCCCGCCACCAGGGCGCCCTTGCCTGCCTTACTGCCGCTGACCGCGGCCACGGGCACCGGCGCCGCCTGGGTCGCCCCGGCCAGCACCCCCTGCAAAATCTCCGCAATCGCCCCAAAACTCTGCAGCCGCTCCTCCGGCTTCTTGGCGATACACCGATAGATCAGATCCACCAACGCCGGCGGCGTCCCGGCCGCCACCAACGGCCCACGGTCCGGCGTCTCGTGCAAAATCACATAAAACAGCCGCTGCAGCGTATCCCCGTTCACGGGCTTCACCCCGCTGAACATCTCATAGAGAACCATCCCGAACGAGTAAACATCCACGAGCGGCGTCACCGCCGCGCCAATCACCTGTTCGGGAGCCATATAGAAAGGCGTCCCCATCGACTGGCCCGCCTGCGTCAGGTGCAGCCCCTCGGATTTCGCAATCCCGAAATCCATCAGCTTCGCCCGGCCGCCCTGCTCAAGGAAGACGTTTTCGGGCTTGATGTCGCGGTGAATAATCCCCCGCTCGTGAATAAACCCCAGCGCCCGCGCCACTTCGAGCGCAATCCGCGTCCGGTTCGCCGCATCGCCGGCCTGACCGTTTCGGATGGCGTCCCGCAGGTCCTGTCCGCGCAGAAACTCGAGCACCATAAACGGGTAGCCCTGCTCCTCGCCGTAGTCATAGACGGTGACAATGTGGTCGTGCTGAATCGACCCCGCCAGCCGCGCCTCGTGCAGAAAACGCTGCTTGGCCTCCGCGTCGCGGATGCCCTGCTCGGTCAGGATCTTCACCGCCACAGCCCGGCCCATCACCGTGTCTACCGCCTGGTAGACATGCGACATTCCTCCACCCAAAAACGTTTGCAGTTCATAGCGACCGAACCGCACCGGTAGCTGCATAGAGTTAGTTTACGCAACCAGCGACAGCAGGGCGTAAAGAATCAGGATCAGCAGCAGCACCGCCACGGCCACGAGAATCATCAGCCCCGTCTGGCTCTGCAGCGGCAGCGGTAATGCCCGAACGAAGGCCGGCAAACTCTCGTCAACCACAGGCGCCGGACGCACCGGTGCCGGTGTCGTATAGGCGGCCGATGGTACGGCCGGCCCCGCCGGCGCTGCTGCCATCGACGCCGTCCCGGTCGCCGGACGCGGCGCCGTGGGCGTCAGCCCCAAAAACCGCTCAATATCCAAGGCTACGTCCCAAAGCTTCGCGTACCGGTCCTGCGGCTTCTTCGCCGTGCAGCGCGCCACAATCTGCACCACCGGCTCCGCTACTCCCGCCTGCCGCAGCGGATCCAGATTCAGCGGCTCATACAAAATCTGGTTGAAAATCTTATCGATCGACTCCCCGTTGATCGGCTTCAGCCCCGTCAGCATCTCAAACAGCAGAATGCCGAAGGCGTACACATCCACCGCCGGCGTCACCTGCTGCCCCAGCACCTGCTCGGGCGCCATGTAGTACGGGGTCCCCAACGTAAAGCCCGCCCGCGTCAACTGCATCCCTTCGGACTTGGCAATGCCGAAATCCATCAGCTTGATGCGGCCCGACTGGTCCACCTGCAGGTTCTCGGGCTTGATGTCCCGGTGGATGATCTTCTTCTGATGGATGTAGTCGAGCGCCTTGGCCGTCTGCACCGCCAACAGCAAACGGTTGCGCGCATCCCCGGCCCGCCCGTTGCGCAGCGCCTCCCGCAGGCTCTCCCCGCGCAGAAACTCCATCACAATGTACGGTTTACCCTGCTCCTCGCCAAAGTCATAGACGCTGATAATGTTCTCGTGCGAGATGCCCGACGCAAGCCGCGCCTCCTGCAGAAAGCGAGCCTTGGCCTCGGCGTCCGCGCAGCCCTGGTCGGTGAGAATCTTCACCGCCACGGTTCGTCCCAGAACCGTATCCTGCGCGCGGTACACATGAGACATGCCGCCGCCGAGGAACTCCTGTAACTCGTACTTGCCGACGCGGGAGGGGAGCTGCATGGGGGTTCGACTACTGCCTCCTCATAGTACTATTTCGCCGGATTCGATACGCAGCGAAGCTGGTTAAAGAACTGTTTCGAGAACACCGGCACGTCCACCTGGAACTTGTAGCGCACCTCCTTGCCCTCAATCTTCATCGTCTCGTTGTTCCGGCCCGAACGGAGGAACCATTCAATCACGTAGTTCGAACCGGCCGGCGTCTGGTTATCCGCGTTGGCGAAGAAGTGGAACACGGCCCACAGCCCCCGCTCCTCGGCCGCCGAAAACTCCGTCCCGCCGCTTACCTTCACCCCGATCTTCGCCTCCCCCGTCCCGGGCCACGTGAACTGCTTGCCGCCGCCGCTCGCCCCGAGCGACGCCTTCTGGCCGTCAATCGACAGGTTGAAGCCCTGCACCACATCCGTCCGCACCGGCGTCAGCGTGTACCGTAGCGCCGGCGCGGCCGCGTTGTTCGGATACATCATGTCGCCAAACCGCATCGCTTCGCTGAAAAACCGCACAAACGCCGGGTTCATCTGGATCGGCCCGGGCTCGCCGGTCGGCTTGTACTCGTCGCCCTCCTTCTTCAGATACTTCTGCAGGTTTTCTTTGTAGAAGGCGGGCAGCAGGCCATCCGCCGGACGGAAGACGCGGTTCACATCGTCGAGCGTGGCGTCCACCTTGGCGGCCGGGTTGAACGGAAACTTGTTGGCGAGGGCGTTGAAACCACGGCACATGCCGGCGCCCTTGGCGTTGAGCTCGTCGGCGCCCACGCCTTTGAGCATCTTCTCCACCTGCGTAATGGGATCTTCAAGCAGCTTGGCGGCCATCTGATCCACCTGCGCGCCCGGGTCCGGATTGAAACGCCGCGCCACACCCTTTACGGTCATCCGCGCATCGCCGGCCATGGTCACCGTCTGGTTGGCGATGTTCACATCGGCCTTGGCCGCGACGGCATCGGCCACGCCCTTCTGCAGCTTGGTGAGCGCATCGATGTAAGTCCCGTTCTTGTCCTCGTAGATGTACTTGACCAGGGTGGCCGGCGGCGGCACCACCTCCTGCACCGGCTGGAACGCGGTCCGGATCTTATCGTTATCGACGGCGGTGTGCTGTGTCGCCAGCCAGAAGAGCGCCATCAGCGGCGTTGTGTTGTTCGACAGCACTTCGAGCTTGGCGGCGGCGTCTTCGAGGTCCTTGAACTTCACCACGCTCGAATTGCGGACGTAGGCCTGCCAGGCGCGAATGTAGTCGGCGCTGTAGAGGTCCGTCAGGTCCCGGGCCAACTGCGCCAGATCATAGTTCTGCTGCGTGTCGCAGCGGGTGCGCGCCGTGTCCTTCCCCACGGCGGGGTCGCCGCAAAGCACCCAGCTTTCGCCGCCAAAAAACGGCTTGGGATTCTTGATGAAGCCGGACATCGAAGCAAACCCGGGCCGGGTGAACGCCCCCTGCACGTCCTTGTTGTTCACCACGAAATCGGCTGTCTCTTTGATGTCGCGGTTGAAGTTTACCGGCTTGTTGGCCTTGTTGGCCGCGGCGAGCATCGAGGCGTAAATGCTGTTCACACCCGAAAAGCCCGCCAGATAGCGCCGCGCGTTACTCACCGCTTCGGCGTCGAACGGCAGCGGACACCCGCCGGTCTCGAGGAACTTGCTGTAGAAGGCAAACTGCTTCCGCGCGAGTTCCTGCCGCGGTTCATCCACGCCCCGGCCGGCTGTCCACGCCGCCAGCAGCGCCGGACCGGTAATCTCCTCGACCGCCTTATCCGGATACGCCGTCACCGTCAGATAGGTCCGCAGGTGCGACACGTGCAACGAATAGTCATCCCCCGCGTTGGGCGTCGCCGGCAGCCGCCGCATCTGGCTCTGCAGGTTCAACACCGTCGGGCCCAGCAGCTGCTGGTTGAACTTCTGGCACCAGATCTTCTTCACCTCGGGATATGCCGCATCGCCCGCATAGAGCCCCCAGCGCAGCCGGTAAGGCGCCCCGTTCACGCGATAGCCGTCAAGCGTTTCGAGCGTCCCCCGCAACGTTTCCAGCTTCTCGAGCGCCGCCGCCTCGGGCAGCGCCGCCGGATCGGTCGCGTTCACGCTCGCCATGCCCTTGGCCGCTTCGAGGGCGTCGCTCTCGAGCGCCCGGTTGCCCACGTAGGAGACCGTGAACCCCGTAAACGCAGCCAGGCCCAACACCGCCGCCGTCGCCAGCAAAATCCGCTGCGCCATGCTCGTCTTGGTCGAGGCGCTCGACGCCATCAGCGCATCCTGGTCGCCCAACAGCACATCGTTGAACAGTCGGCCCAGAAACGTCCACTGCGGCACCTTGCGCGTGGCGCCCACCTGCGGCGTGCCCTGTACCCCTTGCGCCATCAGTCCGCCCGGGCCCAGTTTGAAGGCCTTCGTCGCGCTCCCGCCCGCATCGAGCGCCGGCTGGTGCTGCTCCCGCGCCGACCGCAGAGCGCCGCTGTCGTCAACCACCACCGGCCGCACGCCCGAAAAATAGAACCCGCGCAGAAACGGCGAGGTGCGCAACTGGCTGGGCCGGCACAGATCCACCAGAAACTGCACCAGCGGCCCCCGCAGCTTCCGGAACTCCCGGGCGAACTCATAGGCCCCCGGCAGCTTCTCGGGATCCGTTTCGCGCGGCAGATAGGTCAGCCGTTTATCGCTCAACGAGTGGCACAGATTCTGGAACAGTTCGCTGATCCGCCGCGTCGCCTCCTCGGCGTAGATGCCCTGCGCCGCGCCGGGCAGTGGCGCCGTTGCGCCGAACACCTGGTAGGCCTCGTCGTTGGCGAAATTGCGGACAAAATCGTGGAAAAACGGCATCCGGTCCATGCGCGTGAACAGGACATAAACGGGAAAATTGATCCCGAGCGTCTCGGCGATGTCGCCCAGACGAGCGTTCAGGTTCCGCGCCGAGGCCGTAATCGCCTCGCCCCCGCCGGGCGCCAGAAACCGCTCGATATCGAAACAAACCACGGCCGCCCGCGGCGCCTGCGCCCCGCCGCCCACCACGCTCTTGAGCGCCCCCGGCGCCATGCGCCGCACCAGCCGCTGCCAGCGGTCGGCGTTGCCCGCCAGCGGCCCGCCGGTATCGAGAAACAGCGTGTTCTTGGCGAGAAACACATTGGCCAGGCGCGTCGGCACCACATTGGTGTCCTGATACACCTGCCCGAAGACCAGCTCCGGCTCGAGCGCCGAGTGCAGCAGCGAGGTCGTCTTCACGCTCCCCGCCTCGCCCATCACAAAGAACAGCGGCAGGTTGCCGATGCGCGCCCCCGGCACCGCCTTGGCCGCCGCCAGCTTGGCGTCGACTTCCTTCACGAGGCCGTCAATCTCCGGGTCGCCGCTTGGCTTGGCGCCGCTCTGCGCCTCCTGCCGGCTCTTCCACCAGACAAAGAAACCGGCGCCCAGAATACCCAGAATGCTCAGCAGGCCAATGAAGATGTAGAGCGTCGAGCCGTGCAGTGCCAGCAGGAAGCCGAGGCCTACCGACAGGCCAGTCCAGAGGAGAAGTCCAATAAGAGCGACGACAAGAGGGGACATCACAAGGCTCCGTTAGCGGCCCAAGGCCAGTTGTTGCAGGGCGGCAATGCCCCCGTCGAGCAGAAAATAATAGATGCCGTAACCAATCAGGGCCACCCCGAGACACCCGGCCGCCGCGTAGAGAATGCGCTTTACCCACGGGTCGTGCGTCGCCGGCGGGGCGGTCGTCGACGGGGGCGGCTGCCACTCCGGCGACAGCAGCGGCGAAGAGCGGCGGATCCGGTGGATCTTCTCCCCGACGGCGTTCACAATCGGCGTGATCTCGCCCCGATTGCCGATCGAGTAGCGGCCCGCGAACCCGAGCAGCATGCACAACTGAAACATCTCGAGCAGATCGGCCAGCGACTGCGAATCGTTCATCCGGACCAGGTTGCTCAGGTGTTGAAAGAACACCTCGCCGGCCACATGGTGGCCAAAGTACTCCTCCTGCAGCGGCTGCCGCGGCCAATCGGCAAACACCGGACTGCGCAGATTCAGAATCGATTCGTCGAGAAAGGCGATCACGGCGAAGATCGCCAGCTGAATCTCCTGCGGGTCGTAGCCGCGCTTCCGCGCCTCGGCGTCGGCGCTCTTGATCGCCTCGCGGACCTGCTGGCGGAAGACGTTGGCATCGGTCACCGGCTGCCGGTTCGACCGCAGCCGCTCGGCAACCGTGAACAGCTCCTGAAAGACAAAAGCGAGGTTCTCCGCACGGCGTTCCGTGCCGTAGGCGGCGGGAGGGGCGGGATTGGCGGTGGGGTGCATCGGGTCCTCAGGTTCCGGGGGTTTAGGCGTCCAGGATGGCGAACAGTTCCAGTTGCGGGTCCGGCAGGTCGCCCGGGATGTACAGTCCCACCTGCCGCGTCCGGTTGATCTGCGACCAGTGCGGGTCGGCGCAGGTGACCGAGAAGTATTGGGCATCGACGCGGCTGCGAATCGCCGACGGGGGCACCGGCAGATGCGTCAGCGCCATGCCGGCCATCGCGCGTTCCACCAGCTTCGGAACCCAATCGGCCGAGCTGAGCTTGGCCAGCATCGGCGTACGCCGAATCACCTCCGCCTCGCCAATCCGGCAGCGCACGGCCAGAATCCACCGGGACTTGTTCAGCGCGCGCGTGTCGGCCACGGCGCCGGTGTAGAAGTAGTCGGCGGTCTTCTCAAGCGGGATCTCCACGAAACGGGTCGGCACAATCGTCTCCAGATGAGTGCGAATATGCAGGTCCAGCGCTTCAAAAGTTTTGTCTAAATGGCGATGATCGTACAGCGGCACGTTGCGCGGATGCGATTCGAGCGCGAACGTACACAGGGCCCCGCCCAGGCGCGCCATCGTCGTGTACAGCTCCTCCGGGTGGCCTTTCTTCACCCGCAGAATATGACGCAGCTCCGGCACCGCCGCATTGACGCTGTGCAGCATCCAGAAGCTGGCAATCTCACTCGTCGAATACTCCGTCCACAGGCTCGCCCCCGCCGTCTTGCCCCGGCTCAGCGTCGCACTCTTCTCTTCGAGGATCTCAATCAAACGGGCGAGAATCGACAGCAGCCGCTCACTGGCGCCGAGTTGAATACACGGGGGGATGAAGGTGGGGTCGAAGACGAACCCGCCGGTCCCGTCCCGCTGCACCCGGGCCAGGGCGATCGACTGGTTCGGGTCGAATGGCTCGGTATCGAGCACCAGGCGGACGTTCTTCCGGCCCAACCGAACCGGCTTCTCGTCCCGGCCGGTGGTTTCGTCAAATAAGGATACCGGCTGCGCGGCGAACCGCACGTTCGTCCCGGGGTTTTCTTCCGCCGGCACGCAGTTCAGGCCGTTCTGCTTCATCGGGGGGACGGTGAGCAGCACCGTAACCGTGTCCCGCGTCACCGGGAAAGAGTCGGCAAACGAACGGGGGGCGGGCAGAGGATCGTGGTCGGGCATGTGAAACGCCAGACCATCCGGAAATACCCCGCGCGCGTGCAACAGCGCCAGATTGCCGTTGAGAAGCGCCTCGGAATCGAGTTCACAGCCAACCAGTCCCCAGGCTTCGAACCAGAGCGAGGAGGTGACGAACCGGATGGAGTCTTCAAAGTACCGGCCCTGCACCTGGAAATGGTGCGGACCGAGATACATCCCCTCCGACCATACGACGCGGGAAAGCTGCTTCATTGGGACACCCTGCCATTTCCGGCAGCATTCACTCTACCATAGCCGCTGTGCATCATCACCCTAATATTACGCGGATTTCCGGGGCCAAACCCGCGGCCGGCCGGCGAAATTTCCCGCGGTCTCCCGGCCGTTTTCGAGCACGGGATCGAGAATGGAATCCATGACGGATTCCGGCGCCAAACTACGCGCTACATGATAAGCTTGACCTACGAAAAGGGCGCCTTGGCCGATGAACTTCCACGACAAATACGAGCTCCTGGCCCATCTCCGGGATGACGGCATTAAGACGGATATTGTCCGGGAGGTCGCCACGGGTAGGGCACTCGAAGCCCACCACTTCGTCGCCGGCCGTACGCCCGAGAACGTGGCGCTCCTCGAGCGCCTCGACCGCGCCGGCGCCGCCGCCGGAATCGTGGTGGATCGGGGCGATCTCAACGGGATCCCCTACGTGGTCGCCGAGGTACTTCCCGACCGGAAGCCGTTCCGGACCTGGCTGGAGTCGCTACCGGTAGCGGCCCCGCCAGCGCCGGCCGCCGAGCCGCTCTCCTTCACGGCGATGTTTTCGGCGGCCCCTCCGGCGCCTCCCGCCAAACCCGCCGAACCGCTCTCCTTCACCGCCATGTTCGAGACCGCCCCCCCGGCGGTCGAGGCCAAGCCAGTCCCCGAACCCCCTCCCGCCAAACCCGCCGAACCGCTCTCCTTCACCGCCATGTTTCCAACGGCTGCGCCAGCCCCCCCGGCTTCGAGCGCCGCCTCCGCGGCGTTTCAGCGCGGCGAAACCCTCCCGCCCTTCCAGGCCCCCAAACTCCCCAACGCCGCTCCCCCGGCCTTCCAGCGCGGCGAAACCCTCCCCCCCTTCCAAGCCCCCGCCGGTCTCAATACCGCTGCCTCCGAAGTCACCCCCACCCCACCCCCGCCCGGCGAATTCACCCGGATGTTCAATCCCAATTCCATCCTCGCCAACCGCCCCGGTTCCGCCGCTCCCCCCGCCGGCAGCGGCAACCGCGACGACGACTTCATGAAACTCTTCCAGGTCCCTTCTCGCGATAAACCCGGGACCTCTATGTCCAGCGCCCCCGCCCCGGCCCCCGGCGAGTTTACCCGGATGTTCTCCGCCCCCACGCCCGCTCCCGCCACTCCCCCACCCGCCCCCGCTCCGGCCCCCGGCGCCTTTACCCAGATGTTTTCCGCCACCCCGGCCGCGCCAACCAGCCCCTCCGCAACCCCCAATCCCCCCCCCACCCAGCCGACTCCTGGCGAATTCACCCGCATGTTCTCCGCAGGCACGGCCACCCCGCCACCAGCCGCTGCAAAACTCCCTGACCCCTCACCGTTCCCCCTTCCCGCCGGCCTGAATCGCCTGCCCGCGGAAGGCGGCGAGCCCTGGACCGGCAATGCGCTGGTGCAGGTCAAGACGCTGCTGCGCTCGCTCGACACCGGCATCGGCACCGGCTTTGCCGCCGGGGCCACCGCGCGGGTGGGCGGGCCGTCCGGCGCGTCGAACCCGTCGTCGCTGACGGCGGCCTACGCCTACAACGTGACCAGCATCTCCTTCGCCGAAGAGGCGTTCGTGCTGCTCACCCTGGCCGGCATCAAGCGCGACCGCGAGACGCAGCGCACGATCGCGCTGTGGGGAGTGGGCAGCGAAACCCGGCTCTACCGCCGCG
>JADCJL010000102.1 GCA_020247055.1 Acidobacteriaceae bacterium
CGAAGCGGGGCGGTTGGGCGGGGTGTTTGGCGGTGTTGAGCGGCCAGTCGAAGGCGTCGCGGCTCCAGCGGGGCGAGACGAGGCCGTTGCCGCCGACGAGGGGGTTTGTTAAAGCGTCGGGGCGGCAGAGGTTCTGGAACGACGAGTTGCAGTTGGCGGCGGCGATGGTGGGGCCGGTGAGGTGGTAGCCGTTGTGCAGGGTCCAGATGCCGGAGACGGTCCAGCCGCCGAGGACGAAGTCGGCGGCGCGGGGGAGGCTGGCGCCGAAGCGCTGGCCGCGGCCGAAGGGGATTTCGAACAGGAAGTTGCCGGTGAAGCGGTGGGGCAGATGGTCGGAGGAGTAGCCGTCGTTCTGGCGGAGGTCGAAGGGATTTTGAATCTGCCCGACGTTACCGGCTGAGCGGGCGCCGTTTTTGGCGAGCGTCTTGCTGAAGGTGTAGGCGCCTTTGAACATGAGGCCCTTGCCCATGCGCTTTTCGGCGGTGACGAGCAGAGCGTTGTAGTTGGCCGCGCCGCTGCTGTTGAAGCCGTAAACCCGTGCCCACTTGGGATAGGGGAGCCGCTGCTGCAGGTTACCGGGTCCGGGCTGGGCGGAGTTGTAATCCATGGCGTTTTCAAGGTGGGTGCTCTTTGAGCCGAGGTACTGAATCTCCACGACCGTGCTGCGGGTGAGCTCCTGGGCGAGGCTAAAGCTCCATTGCTGGGTATAGCCGTCGAGCCACTTGGTTTCGGGTCCGGTAAGGAGTCCGAAGATGGCCGTGGCGAGGGAGCCGTTCGGATTGTTGACATCGCCGGCCCAGGTGAGGGTGGGCCGGTCGATGGCGGAGTTGTAGCCGGCCCACAGTTGGGCGGGGGGGCCGGTAATGGAGTTCTGCACCAGGTTCATCAGCTGCGGACCGGAGTAGAAGAAGCCGTAGCCGCCGCGCATGACGGTGCGGTTGCCGCTGAACGGGCGGTAGGCGAAGCCAAAACGCGGGGCGAAGTTGTTGCGGTCGGGCGTGAAGATGGTTTTGCGATCGGTCAGCCCGAAGCCGAGATCGGGACGAACCTTCTGATAGAACGGAGCCGCGCTGGTGTTGTGTTTGGGGAAAAGGAGGCCGCCCTGTCCGTTGGCCAGTTGGGGGCCGAAGGTGGGGGTCAGACCGCCCAGTTCGAGCGGAATCTGACTGTATTCGTACCGCATGCCGATGTTTAACGTGAGCTTCGAAGACAGCTTCCAGTCATCGAGGACGTAGAAGGCGGTCATCATGCGCTGGAACCGTCCGGTCTCGTTGGGGGCGAGGGCGATGGACGAAGCGGACATGTTGCCGAGCAGGAAGTCGGTCAGACCGTCGCCGGAGAACTGGCCGGAGAAGGTATAGGAGTTGTTTTGCCGGGTGCCGATGGCGGCGTCGACCCGGTGGCGCCGGACGTCGGCGCCTGCCTTGAAGTTGTGTTTGCCGCGGGTCCACGTAATGCCGTCATAGAACTGAAAGGAGTTGACGGTAAGCAGCCAGGGGTTGGGTTCGGCCAGATTGGCGAAGATGGTGTTTCCCAACCCGATACCCTCGACAAAGCCCGCGATCTCCCCCTCTTTCGGGGCGAAGGGTACGCCGGCGTTGGCCGCAATCGGGTTGCCCGCGTTCTGCCCCCGCTGCCGGTGGCTCTGCGCGCCCCAACTGCCGCGGAACTCGTTGAGGAGCCGCGGGGTGAGAATCGTTGTGAGGTTGACGGCCAGGTTCTGCGGCTTCTGCGGCACGAGCAAACCGCCGACGGTGGAGAAGGTTCCGGGCGTGTATTGATTGATGTCCTGCATGCCGTAGCGGACCATGAGGTCGTGCTTGTCGCTCAGGCGCCAGTCGAAGCGGAACAGGGCCGAATCGTAGTCGTTGACGCTCGAATAGTTGGCGGAGAAGTTCTGGATCGGGTTCGGGTTGTTGGGAGCTCCGTAGAACTTCGCCAAGGCCTGGGAGATGGGATCGAGGCGCTGCCGGGGAATGATGTTATTGGGGAAGGGGAGGCGGGTCTGGGGGTCGCGGATCACCTTTGAGAAGTTGGCGAAGTTACCGGTGAGCTGGTCCGTGGTGGGCACCATCGCGCTGCGGAACAGACCCTGCCGGACACGGGAGCCATCGTAGTTGCCGAACAGAAACATCTGGTTCCGGATGAGCGGACCGCCGGCGGCGGCGCCGAACTGATTGCGGCGGAGGGTGGCAATTTTCTGGGTCGGGGTGAGGAAAAAGTTCCGGGCGTCGAGCTTGTCGTTACGCAGGAACTCCCAGAGGGTCCCGTGAAACTGATTGGTGCCGGACTTGGTGACGACGTTGATGACGGCGCCGCCGCCGGAGCCGAACTCGGCCGAGTACTGGCCCACCTGAATGCTGAACTCCTGAATGGCGTCGACCGAGGGGCCAAGGTTCCAGCTATTGAAGAAAGCCTCTTTGTTGTCGGCGCCGTCGAGCTGATAGTTGTTATCCTGGTGCGGCATGCCGGCGGCGGTGGGGGCGCGTTTATTGACGATCGCCGCGCTGCCGGTGCCTTCGGCGATGCCGGCGGTGAGCGTGGTGAGTTCCATGAAGTTGCGGCCGTTGAGGGGGAGGCTGACAACGCGCGACTGGTTGATCACGCCGCCGATCTGATTGTTCTCCGTATTGACCAGCGAGGGGCGGCCGGTCACCTCCAGCGTTTGCGTGACCTCGCCCACCTGCAGTTCGATGTCGACGCGTACCTGGGAGCCGACTTCGAGGGTGATGTCGCTGGCGGTAGCTTTTTTGAAGCCGCCGGCTTCGGCCTCCAGCCGGTATGGTCCCGGGTTGAGCGCGGCGATGCGGTACGTGCCCGAGGTATCGGTCACCACCTGGCGGGTCAGGTTGGTGCCCGTGTTGATGGCGGTCACCTTCACGTTGGGGACGACCGCACCACTCGAATCCTTCACCAGACCGGTCAGCACGCCCGTGGGAACCTGTCCCCAACCGGCGCCCAAAACACCCACCAGCAGAACCGGCAGCAACCATTTGCGCAGTGACATCGTTAAATCTCTCCTGATCAGCCCAACTTGACCGATGCCAGCATCGTATCGTCGCCGCCAGCTGAAACCAAGCGCTGCGGCTCTCGACATCCATCCCTGTGGATATGAGAATCTACGAGGGTTTGTTTCCCATCTCGCCCCGCGTAGAATCGGAGGATGATGCGAGCTTGGCGAAGCGTGGCACTGCTCCTGGCGGTCCTTGGCGCTGCCTTGGCCCAGCCAACGGAGGAGCAGTTGCGTCAGGCCGTTGCCGCGCGTCCGCGGGATGCCGCGGCCCACAGCCAGTACGGCATCTTTTTGCTTGGGCAGGGGCGTTCGGCGGAAGCCGTCAATGAGCTGCGGTCCGCCGCCACTCTCAGCCCGCGGTCGGCCGACCATGCCTACAATCTTGCTCTCGCGCTGCTACAGACGGAGCAGCCGGGCGAGGCGCTGGCCGTGCTGGACCGGGGCAACCACGCCAGCGCCGATCACCTCGCGCTCCGCGGCAACGTGCTGAACGCGCTCGACCGGCCCGCCGAGGCGGCCACGGCACTCCGCCGCGCCGCGGCCCTGGACCCCGCCAATCCGGATACCCTGTACGATCTGGCGCTCACGCTCCTGAAACTGGACGCCGCCGCCGAAGCCCAACCGCTGCTCGACCGCGGTAGCCGCCGGTTCCCGCGCGTGGCCAAGATTCACGCCGCCCGCGGCATGGTGGCCTACTCGCAGGGCAAGAACGCCGAAGCGGTCCGCGCCTACGAAACCGCCGTGCAGTTGGAGCCCGGCGCGGCAGACCTCCACGCCGCCCTCGGCGATGTGCGCCAAGCCACGGGCGACCTGCGGGCCGCGGAAACCGCCTATCGCCACGCCCTGCGGCTCGATGCCTCCGCCGCGGAGGTCCACGTCAAACTCGGCAAAACACTGGCTCGGCTGCAGCGCGTTGAAGAGGCCGCCGGTGTCTTCACGCGGGCCGTCCAACTCGACCCGGCCAACGCCGAAGCCCATTTCGAACTGGGCAAGGCGGCCCTGGCGCGCGGGGACCACGCCGCGGCGGTGGACCAGTTGCGGCGCGCGGTCCAGTCGGCACCCGGTTTGAAAGGGGCCTGGTACCAGCTCGGGCTCGCCTACAAGCGGGCCGGGGAAGACCAGCAGTCGCTGGCGGCCATGGAACA
>JADCJL010000103.1 GCA_020247055.1 Acidobacteriaceae bacterium
AGACGCTCGACTTTCACCGACAGGACGGCGGCGTGTGGCGGGACATCCGCGGCGCCGTCGTCTACATGCTGGGCGCCCGGCTGGTCCACGTCGGGCGAAACGACAGGTTCGAGCTGCACGACCACATCGCCCGCGCCATCGAGAGCCTGCGCTGCGTCGAAGAGATCCTCGTTGTCGACTCCGGCTCCACCGACCGTACCGTCGAGATTGCCGCCAAACTCGGCGCCCGCGTCATCGACCGCGCCTGGACCGGCTACTCCAGCCAGAAGAACTGGGCCGCAAACCAAGCCAGCCACGATTGGATTCTCTCCATCGACGCCGACGAAGCCCTCTCCGAACTCCTTGAAGCCGAAATCTGGCAGCTCAAAAAAAACGGTCCCCGCCACCACGCCTACACCATGCCCCGCCTCGCGCAGTACCTCGGGCGCTGGATTCTACACTCCGGCTGGTACCCGGATCGGAAGATTCGCCTCTACGACCGCCGGTACGCCTCCTGGACCGGTGATTTCGTTCACGAATCGCTCTCAGTCACCGGCCCGATCGGCTCCTTGGAAGCCACGCTCCTACACTTCACCTGCGACTCGCTCAGCGAGCACCTCCGCACCCTCGACCGCTACACCACCCTCGCGGCCGAGCAGATTGTCGAACAACGAAAACCCATCACTTTCTACCACCTGTTTTTCAAACCCGGGTGGGAGTTCTTCCGCACCTATTTTCTCAAACGCGGCTTTCTCGACGGGGTCGAAGGCTTGGCCATCGCCTGGTTCGGCGCCATCTATCAATTCCTCAAATACGCCAAGGCCCGTTACATGCAGCCTGGTCGCCGCTAGGGGACGCCGTCAGAAGACGCCTTCAGAAGACGATGATAAACTGTCGGTGTCTCATGTACACCCGTCGCACCTTTACCACCTCCCTGCTTGCCGCCAGCGCCCTCGCCGCCAAGCCGGGCAACGTCATTCTTGGCGCCCAGACCTACTCGCTGCGCGATCGCGATGCCGACAAAGCCGTTGCCGCCCTCAAGGAACTCCAGATCAATACCGTCGAGATGTGGTCCGGCCACGCGGAACCCTTCTCCGGCAAAGTCGACCGCGAAGAGGTTCGCAAATGGCGCCTCTCCGTCCCGCTCTCCCACTTCACAACCATCCGGAAGAAGTTTAACGACAACGGAATTACCATCCACGCCTATAACTACTCCTTCCGCGAAGACTTCACCGATGCCGAAATGGCCCGCGGCTTCGAATTCGCCGATGCCCTCGGCGCCAAAGTCATTACAGCCTCCTCCAACGTCTCCACCGCCAAACGCGTCGACCCCTTCGCCCGCAAGGCGAAAATCCGCGTCGGCATGCACAACCACTCCCGGATCGTTGCCAACGAGTTCGCCACCCCGGAAAACTTTCTCGACGCCATGAACGGCATGAGCAAATACATTTGCATCAATCTCGACATCGGCCACTTCACCGCCGCCAACTTCGACCCCGTCGAGTTCCTTGGCAAGTGGCATAAGCGCATCGTCACCCTCCACATCAAAGACCGCCGCAAAAACCAGGGTCCTAACGTTGTCTTTGGCGAAGGCGATACCCCCATCAAAGCCACACTCCTGTGGCTCAAGCAGAACAACTCCGCGATTCCCGCCAACATCGAGTACGAGTACCGCGGAAGCGATACGATGGCCGAGATGAGGCGCTGCCTCGAATACATGCGCAAGATCGTCGGCTGACCCCGCCCAGCCCGGTATGGCGCCGCTCTTGGCCGGCGCCGTACCGGCATCCATCACCGCCGCCTAATCCATCCGAAACGGCCACACCGTAACCACTCGACGCAGCCACAAAGCTAGCCCAGCCAGTCCGGCCCTACCTTTTGCCTACTGCCTGTCTGCCGCGAGTCGCATGGGGCGACACCACTGATCGTGACCGGAGTTGCCCTGCCCCGGACCACCGCGCAAGGCCTCTCGACCCGCCGCAATCAGGTGGATTTGGACTCGGAACTAAGTACTCCTACTGATTGGAGCACCTGCCTCCCGATGTTAACTTACTTATAGCAACTTCAATATTTCAATAAGTTGCACGGAGAGGAAAACTTCAATGAATCGATTTAAGAATTTTGCCCTAATGGTTCAACTTTGGAAGAACACCAAAGGCCAGGACCTGATCGAATATGCCCTGATGGCTGGCTTCGTCGCTGTTGCAGCCGGTGCTATCATGCCCGGCGTTGCTACCTCGATTAGCACGATCTTCTCGCGCGTCGCCTCCACTATGACCTCAGCTGCCGCCCAAGGGAGCTAGGAACATGGCCCTACTAAGGGATCTCCTGTTACGGGTTAAGCTTCTTAAAGAGTCTCGAGGGCAAGATCTGATTGAATACGCATTGATGGCAGGATTTGTTGCGGTGGCCGCCGGTGCAATCATGCCGGGAGTCTCCACCTCCATTAGTACCATATTCTCAAGAGTTGCCTCAGTGGTCACGCGAGCCGCTGCTCAAGGAAGCTAGTTAACTTACTAAACTTCACCACCGACCGGGACCTGTTGCGAGAAATCAACAAGTCCCGGTTTGAATTTTCGGCATCAATGGTTTTGTCGCAACAGAGCCACGGACAGATCCTTTTGGCTCTCTACGCAGTAGCACCTCGTTCCCCCTTCCCCAACTCGGCTCTCCGCTCCCGCTCCCCCTCCCCACACCGAACACCGCCCTGCAAACAAAACGACCCGCTGCCACCAAGCGCCCTCCGGGCGTGCGCCTCTCGGTTGATTTGAACCTGCCTTGCTCGAGACATCCCCTATCTGATTCCGTACCCGCTGGTTCCCTGGCCGCCAGCCCCCCGGCCCCCACCGAAGCACCTGCCCGCAGCCCAACCCTGCAGCCGACAACACGGCTTGGTCCGGCGACTACCCGGAAACCATCGCCATCGTTACTCCCAGCACAGCGCCAGCGGCGGAAAGCTAATGCCCCGCCGAGGTCAAATCTTCAGCGCTGAACAGTGAGGTCAGGAAATTCCCCTGCGGATCCAACTCGATCGGCTCCGGATCACTGATCACCGAAAGCAGCGGGTGCTTGGCAATCTCCGGCAGCAGATTCTCACTGAGCGCCAGCGGGGTCAGCTCCATCGTATTCTTGATCCAGCCCAGCGTCACCGTGCGGTCGTCGAACTTGCCCACCGTCGGCCAGAGCGTGCGCAAACACTCATAGTCACTGCCAAAGTGGATCGGCGTGCGAATAGCCCCGGGCGTCGATGCCGTCAACGAATTGATCCGGGTTGGGGTCCAGTCCACCTTGGCCAGCAGGCGGTCATGGACGATGTCAGCCATCCCCAAACCCACCGCATTCCCATAGCTCTTGCTCGACAGATCGCGTAGGTAAATCCGTTCAAAGCGAGGACCCGGCCATGGATTGAACTCGGCATTCACGCTACGGTTCACCACTTTGGTGTCCATGCCCGCGCCGGAGATTGTCTTGCCGATCTCGTCCAGCATGAGAATGTCTAGGTCGAACGGTACTCGCCCCATCCAACTCTTCACCAGCGCCAGCAACTCCTCCTCGCGCTTCTCCATCGTCTCCACCGGCACCGCCTCCACATGCGCCGTCTGGTGGTAGGCGTCTTCCAAAACCGCCAAGCCGCCCAAAATCTTGCCCGACTGCAACACCTGCCGCCCCACACTCCGGATCACATGGCCCAAACCCAACTTGTAGGCGTAAGTATGATATCGCTGCGCTCCGGCGAACTTGCCGAGCCCGATCGCCATCATCTTGAACAGACCGCTCTCAATCTCGCCCGCAAAGTCCGTATGCCACTTCACCCGCCCTACCAGCATTACCCCGTCGGCGCCGTGCGCTTCTTTGTCCAGGAAGGCTTCAATGCCGTTGGCATCGCGTCCGAGCGAGACCACCTCCAACTGACTGACTACCGGACACCCCATGGTCGCCTCGGTGATCTTGTAGTTGGCCAGCACGTGGGCCTGCCCCTCGGCCGTCGCCGCCCCATGGCTGCCCATGGCCGGAAAAATGAACGGCTCACAGCCGGCCTCCTGCCAGTAGCGCACCACCGCCTTGGCAATCGTATCGATGTTCGTGATGCCCCGGCTCCCCACTCCGATCGCCACCCGCGCCCCGGGCTTCACCCGCGAGGACAATCCGGCGGCCCGTAACGATTCAGCCACCGAACCCGCGACGTCGCGCAAACCACGGTCTGGAAAGTTTTGTTTCACCCGCACCATGCGGGGCAGTTCAAAAGAGGTCTCCGGCATCAGGCGCAGTATACCAAGTCACGGGCCGGGAGCGACAGCGCACCCCGGCGGCTCTACCCCAAAAAGCGCTCCTCCAACTCGGCCGGAGCACAGCGGACCCCGACATAAAACTTGCCGAACTTGGCGTAAACGGCACTCACTTCATCAAAACGCATCTCGTAAATAAGCTTCTTGAATACCACCGGATCGTCTGAAAACAGATCCACGCCCCACTCCCAGTCATCCAGCCCGATCGACCCCGTGATGATCTGTTTCACCGTTCCCGCGTAGCGCCGCCCTACCATTCCATGCTCGTGCATCATCCGGGCGCGCTCAGCAATCGAAACGGTGTACCAATTCTTGTCCTCGCCCCGGAGACGGTCCATCGGGTAGAAACAAACGTACTGGCTCTCGGGAAGCCGCGGGAACAACCGCGGCGCCATCGCTTCGGCCTGACGGTCCAGGGTCTCCTGCACGGCCGCCTGCCAAGGTTCGCTATGCGGCATCAGCCCCTTTTCCTCGAGCGCCCGGAACGTCTTGACCGACGACTCGTACAGACCCAGCTCGACAACCGAGGTGTAGTCGGCCACCGGCGTCAGATAACCGGCCAGCGTGTTACGCAGGAAGTCCCGCTGCGCCTCCTGCAGCGCCGCCAGCGACTCCCGGAAAAAGATGAGCATCAGATCGCCTTTGCCCACCAGCGCGTAGACCGCCGTCTGACCATCCTCCCTGCTTTGGGTATGACGCAGATAGTCGGCAAACTCGCGGAGCAGATCGCGCTGGCCGAGACTCGTTAGGGCATTCCACCTGCCGCGGTCGATACGGTACATCAGATGCAGCACCCAGGCGCCTTCAAGAGTCAAGGGAACAGCCGGCAGGGCCGCCGGAAGTGAGTTTGCGGTTGGTTCAGACATGGGTCTTCTTCCTCTACTGTAAACCCAGCCATCGCTCCCAGTTCGATGAGCCTGACGCAGTGAGCGTGCTCCGGTGCGAAACGCTAAGGTCTTTTCCCGATAAAGAACGAACCGCCTTCCGTCGAAAGAACGAACAGGACGATTTCTCATGAGTTCCCTCGCCGTTTTGCGCCATCTGCTCCTGGTGTTTCTCGCCACCCTTTTGTCCGTCGAAGGCTGGGCCCAAACCACCGCGCAGGTACGCGTCTTCGCCGTACCCGCGGATGCCTATTTCCTGGTCGACGGCGTTCGCTACCGCGGGTCGCAGTCGTTTTCCTGGACCACGGGAAGCAAACACATCCTGGCAGCGGAGATTGCGACACCAACCAATCTTGCGGAGACGCGCCTTTCCTTTCAGAACTGGGAGGATAACCGCAAGGGCCTGCCCAGTCCGACCAGTCCGACGCAGACGGTCACGGCCGATCCGGCGATTACCTCCTACATGGTGACCTACACGCGCGAGTTCCGCATTCAGTTCCTCTTCTTTTCCCCTGCTGGCGGCATGGCCACTACCGACTGTACCCTGCCGAGCGCCGGAGCCACCCCCTTTCCCGGTCAGCTGTTCGTAAACGGTGACTGTAGCCAGTCCTCCTACGCCGCCTACTTCACTTTGGGTACCGTTCTCAATCTGGCCGCAGTTCCCAATCCGGGGTTCGTCTTCACCGGTTGGCTGGTCAACGGGGCTCCCCCCGGAGAAGCCTTTCTCCGCTCGTATGCCGTGCGCGGACCGGCCAGCATTACGCCCCTGTTTGCCCCGGCCAAGCGGGTGCTGTTTTACACGGAGCCGGAGGGATTCCAGGTCTCCATCGACCGCTCCCCCTTTCCCACCATCAGCCGGTTGGACGACGCCAATCGGGCCAATCCCGGGCTGCGCGATCTCGCCGTCGGAGCCCGTCACCTGCTCGGTGCCCCCAGCCCGCAACAGGACCTGCAGGGCCGTCTGTGGGTGTTTGACTCGTTTGACCTTCCGCTCGGCGCCGACGGGTTATACGAGGTGGTCGATTCCCACATTCCCCAGACGATTACCGCCCGCTTCGTCCGCGGCGCCAACGTCTCGCTGCTGACCCAGCCAGCCGGACTGCGTCTGGCCGTGAATGGCCGGGAGAACTGGCCGTCCTACAACTTCGTGTGGGCCGTCGGCAGCACCAATGCCGTTACCGCCCCGGCTATTACCACCGATAGCCGCGGCCGCAAGTATCGCTTTCTGAACTGGTCCAACGGCGGCCCTGCCTCTCAGGAAATCCGTCTGCCCGCCGAGGCTGCCGACCAGGGCATCCGCCTCATCGCCAATTACGAACTGATGCCGCGCCTCATCATCTCCACCAACCTGCCCGCCTCCCGTCTGCTGGTAAACGGCGAAGTCTGCGCCATGCCGTGCACGCTCGACGGCGCCGCGGGTTCCACCGTTTCGCTGGACGCCTCGCCCGTGCTTGAACTCGGCGCCGACTCGCGGGCGGAATTCGCCGGCTGGTCCGATGCCGAGGAACAAAGCCGCATCATCACGTTCGCGGGAGACGAACGGCGCATCACTTTGAGATATCAGGTCTCGAACCGCCTCCGCGCTGTCTCGGACCCGGCCGACGGGGCCGACTTCAGCTTCGACCCGGCCTCTCCGGACGGCTTCTATCCTGCTACCACCACCGTCCGTGTGACGGCCAGCGCGCGCGAGGGTTTCCGCTTCCGCCGCTGGGCCGGCGACCTGGAGGGCACGACAAACCTTGGCTTCGTTTCGCTCGCCACTCCCCGGTTGGTCCGCGCGCTGCTTGATTCCGTACCCAGCATCCCGACTGCCGGGATCCGGAACGCGGCTGGGGATACGCCCGACCAGGTGATCGCTCCCGGTAGCATCGTGTCGATCTTTGGCAAACTTCTGGCGCCGGCATACGCGGCGGCCCCCGCCGGTGCGCCGGTCCAGACCCTGGCCAACACGATCGTGCAATGGAACAATCGGCTGCTGCCTCTGCTGTTCGTCTCCCCGGAGCAGATCAATGCCCTGGTGCCCTCGGACCTGCCGGACGGCAAACAGGTGTTCGGCGTCCGCACCGGCAATCAGCCCGTCATCGAAGGTCAGGTGGACGTCGTGCGTGAGGCCCCGGGCCTGTTCAGTTTTCCGCTCGACGGCAAGGTCTACGGGGTGGCCACTCATGAGGATGGCGGCGTGGTTTCACCGGATCGACCGGCCCGGCGCGGGCAGACGGTCACCCTGGTCGGTACCGGCTTCGGTCGCTTCCAACGCCCGCTGCTCGACGGCTTCCCGGCTCCGCCAACCCCGCCCAACCCACTGGCTGAACCGGTGGTGATCCGGATCGGGGAATCGACGCTCAGCCCGCTCAGTGCCCTCGCCAGTCCCGGGCAGGTCGGCCTGGTCTCTATCCGCGTGCTGATTCCCGAGAATCTGCCGGCGGCCACCGAACTCCCCGTCACCGCCTTCGTCAACGGACGGAGTTCGAATACGGTCCTGCTGCCCCTCCGCTGAGACGCCATGAAGACCCTGCCTGTGATCCTCTGCTCCCTGTTGGCCATGGCCCCGCCCGGAGCCGCGGCACCGGAAATCGCCCAGCGGCCCGAACCCTCGGCCTGGCGATTTGCCCATCCGGACGCTCAGATTCTCGCCGGGGCTGATCTGTTCCGGCTGGGTCAGTCGCCGGCCGGCGAGCAGCTCCGGCAGCGGTTTCTTGCCGCCATGGGTCCGGAGTTGTCCCGCCATGTCCAGCGCCTGCTCGTGTCGACGATCTTTTTGCCGGATGGCGCCGCCGACTCCATACTCATTCTGTCCGGGCCGCTGAACGCCGCCCGCATCCGGCAAATGGCAACCGCCGGACAGGCGAAGCGCCAAGATTACCAGGGCATCGAAATGATCCTGCCGCCCAGCGGCTCAGCCAACGAGACCCACTTTGCGATCATCGATACCCAGACCGCTCTGCTCGGAAGCCGTCGCGCCCTGACCGCCGCCATCGACCGCGGCCGCCGGCCCCGCCGGTCTCTCAGCGAAGCCAACCCCCTGTTCGGCCGGGCCGTCGATTTCGGCCGCGAGGCCGATGTCTGGGTCCTGACCGGGGAGTTGCCCGCCGGCTTCGGTCCGGCCTCTTGGGACGCCAGCGCCGGTCTGGAACTGATCCTCGATGTGAAGCAGGAGGCCACGCTCACCATCGGGATCGACCTGCCGGATCCCGCGCGGCTGGACGCCTCCCTCCAGGCAATCGACCAGGACCGCTCCCGCCGCCCGGCCCCCTCCTACACCCTCGCGGGCTGGCTGCCGCGGTTAACGTCCCGGCGCCGGACCAGCGGTTTCACGCTGACAGGCAAGCTCAGCGAGTCCACCCTGATCGGAGAGTTTCCCGCGCTTGGCGCGGTCCTCGGACTGCCGGTAAAACCGCTCGCCGCTGCGCCCAAGCGGGAAACCGGGGCGGTACTGCCCGAACCCCAGGCCGCCCCCGTCCCACCGCCTCGGCTGCGGATCCGCATCGAGGGCCTCGAGAGCGGTCTGCTCGAAATCCCTTATCCGGCCGGAAAGTAGTCCGCCAGGAAAGTAGGCCGCCAGGAAAGTAGGCCGCCAGAAAATAGGCGGCCAGGAAAGTAGGCCCGATGTGTTATACACTTTTCGGACATGTCTACCTCCCGCCTGTTGGCCGAATCTGCCGCCGAGTTCTTCGGCACCATGATCATTCTCCTGTTAGGCGGCGGAGTCGTTGCCTCCGTCGTCCTGTTCGGCACCGGCTTGCCCGGCGAGATCGTCAACGGCGGAACCACCAACATCAATCTCGCCTGGGGCCTCGCGGTCATGTTCGGGGTGCTCGTCTCGGCCAAAATCAGCGGGGGACATCTGAATCCCGCCGTGACCCTCGCACTCGCCGTCTTCCGCGGCTTCCCGTGGGCCAAGGTCCTGCCCTACTGCCTCGCGCAGATCGCCGGGGCCTTCACCGGCTCCGCCCTCGTGTTTCTCAACTACCGGGAGGCGTTTTTGAAATTCGACCCCGCCCTTGAAAAGACCGCCGGCGTCTTCGCCACCTTCCCCACCTTTCCCGCGGCTCCCCTAGCCGGCCTGATCGACCAGACCCTGGGCACCGCGCTGCTGGTTTTCCTCGTTCTGGCCGTCACCGACGAACACGGCAATCCGCCGCCCGCCTACCTCACCCCGGCGCTGATCGGGCTCATCGTCGTGGTCATCGGCATGTCCTTCGGCGCCTTACACGGCTACGCCATCAACCCCGCCCGCGATTTCGGCCCCCGCCTGTTCACCGTCGTGGCCGGCTTTCGGAACAACGGCCTCACCGATGGCTCCGGAATCTTCTGGGTACCCATCGCCGGCCCGCTCGCTGGCGGACTGCTCGGCGCGGCCGCCTATGACCTCGGCCTTCGCCGCTTCCTGCGCTGACCTGCTAGCCTGTTAGCAGAAGTCCATGTTTCTTTCCCTCCGTGAGCTAGAACTCGGCCCGGTCCGGTTCAGCGAGTCCGTCGCACCCGGCGCCATCGCCTGGACCCCCAACATCAGCCAAAGCGGCCCCCTGCAGGCAACCGGGCAGGCCACCCTCGATCCGCTGACCCAGGAGATCCGCTTTTCCGGCCACCTCGCCGTCGGGCTGCAACTGGAGTGTGACCGCTGCCTGGCCCCCATCGCGCAAGCCGTCGATACCGCCATCGATCTCGCCTACGAACCGCTGCCCGAGGCAGTTCCGGGGCAGGAACTCGAACTGCACGACGCCGACATCGACCTCGGCTTTTACGAAGGCGATGGCATGGAGCTGACCGACGTACTCCGTGAGCAGGTCCTGCTCGACCTGCCGTCCCGCACCCTCTGTTCGGCCGAGTGCAAAGGTCTATGCCCGGTCTGCGGCGTCAATCGCAACGAACAGACCTGTGCCTGCACCACCCGGATTCCGGACGAGCGCTGGGCCGCCTTGCGCCAGCTGTAACGCGTTGGCTGGCATGCCTTCGATGGCACGAGTGCCAGGGCAATGTAGCGCATGGCATTGAAATTGGCTATAATCAGAAGTTTGAGTTCTTCCCATGCCTAATCCAAAACGACGTCACTCCAAGCGCCGCACCTCCTCCCGCCGGGCGCATGACTTCCTGGTTCGTCCGATTATGTCGGAGTGTCCAAATTGCCACGCTCCCAAGCTTCCGCATCGTGTCTGCGGCAGCTGCGGCTTCTACAAAGGGCGCGCCGTAATCGAAGTCGCCGAGCAGTAAGCTTTTTCTGCCACAATCGACTGCTATGGTGACAATCGCCGTAGACGCAATGGGTGGAGATCATGCTCCGAAATCGGAGGTGGAGGGCGCTCTTCGAGCCGTCCGCCAACTCCCTGTTTCGGTCATCCTGGTCGGACAGGAAAATGTAGTCCGGGCCGAGTTAGCCGCGCATCCGGGCTGGGAAAAGCTGCCCATCACCATCCATCACGCCAGCGAAGTGGTCACCATGGACGACAGTGCTGGGAAAGCCCTCCGTTCGAAACGGGATAGCTCCATCCGCGTCGCCCTCCGGTTAGCTCGCGATGGCCACGCCCAGGGCGTAGTCAGCGCTGGCAATACGGGTGCGGTGATGGCGATGGCCAAGACCGTTTGCGGAATGGTGAAAGGCGTCGACCGGCCCGCTCTCGCCACCGTCTTTCCCACCGTGAAGGGTAAGCCGGCGGTGATGCTCGACGTGGGGGCCAACGTGGACGTCTCGCCGGAGATGCTGGCGCAGTTCGCCATGATGGGGGATCTTTACTCCCGCCTCATCTTCCACACCGAGAACCCTCGCATCGGTTTGCTTTCCATCGGCGAAGAGGATCACAAGGGGAACGAACTTACCAAAGGGGCCATGCCTTTGCTCAAGCAGCTCCCCATCCACTTCATCGGCAACGTGGAGGGCCGAGATCTGTACACCGGCCACGCCGACGTGATTGTTTGCGACGGATTCACCGGTAACGTCGCCCTCAAGGTGAGCGAAGGGCTCGTAGATGTGATCAAGCATCTGTTGCAGGAGTCGCTCAAGGCCAGCCTGTCGGGCAAGATCGGCTACCTGCTCTCGCGCTCGGCATACACCAACTTTAAGAAGCGGGTCGACTACTCCGAATTCGGCGGCGCCCCACTGCTCGGCGTCAAGGGCTGCACGATCATCTGCCACGGCCGCTCCAATGCCAACGCCATCAAGAATGCCGTTCGCGTGGCGGCCGAGTTTGCCTCCTCGAATCTGAACGAACGGCTCCATCAGGGCCTCACGAACGAGAGAGTCTAGCCACGCCGGCCCCCCCGCCCCGGCCGCCCTTAACATTCGCCTCGGCGCCGCGTCACAATAGAGCTAGGCTTCGCCATGCGCATCCTGCTTCTCTTGTTCCTCCTTCCTGCCACCGCCACCGCGGCACCCTGCGAACAGGAAGCGCTCGCCCTGCGGAATACACCGGACAAACCGGGCGTGCGAGCCGTCCTTGAAGCGTGCGCCCATCGTTTCCGTGCCCCCACGGCCCGTCTTACCCTGGCCGTCACGGCGATCGAGAGCGGCGACTACGCCTACGCGCTCCAACAGCTAAAAGTCGTTAATCTGCCCCCCTTGGCTGACTACCTCGCCTACTTCACCGCCCGGGTCCATGTGGGCCTGAACAACCAGGCTGCCGCCCTCAAAGCGCTCGCGCCTTTGCTCGCGCCGGGCGCCAGTTCTCCCATCCTCCACCCGGCTACGCTGCTCGCCGCCTCGGCCAGCGAACCCGCCGCCGCCGTGACCCTCCTCGAGCAGCGCCGCCCCCGGCTCGAACAGCCCGCCGCCGACCTCGCCCTCGCCCAGGCCTACCAGGCCGCGGGACGGGCCGACCTGGCCGGCCTCACCTTCGCCCGCGTTTACTTTTATTACCCTCTTTCAAAAGAAGCAGCCCTCGCCGAAACCGCCTGGCGCAGCCTCGGATCACCCGACAACACCACGGAAAACCTCATGGCCCGCGTCGAGAAGCTCCTGCCTTCCCTTCCCGGGCGCGCCCAGCGCGACCTCGAAGGCATCCCGGGGGAATTGGCGCAGGTCCGCCGCGCCGCGGCCGCCTACTACTCCCGGCAGTACCTCCCGGCGCTGACCACCCTGCAAAGTCTCGCTCCGCAGGACCCCGCCGTCGACGCCGAACGGTGCTACTACCTCTATCAGGCGGCCCGCCGGGCCAACCGCGACGCCGACCGCGAGGCGGCCTTCCAACATCTGGCCCAGCACCATCCCCACTCCCCCCGCTATCTCGACGTCCTGCTCGCGGAGGCCTACCGGCACCTCACCGAGAACGAGTTCGCCGCCTACGAGCCGCTCTACCAAAGCTGCGTCGCCGGCTTCCCGGCCGACCCGCGCGCCGCCTTCTGCCATTGGAAGCTGGTCTGGTCCAGCTATATCCGCCGGCGCCCCGGCGCTCTCCAACTCCTCCGCGAGCACGTCGAACGGTACCCGCAATCCGACAAGCTGAGCGCCGCGCTCTACTTCATCGGGCGCCTGACCAACGAACCGGCCTACTATCACGCCGTAACCGCACGCTACCCGAACACCTACTACGCCCTGATCGCCGCCGAACAACTGACGGAGAAGACGCCCCCCCCGCCGCCCAACGCCTGGCTCGCGCGGCTTCCGTTCAACCCGCCCCCGGCTCTCCCCGCGCGCGAATCCGCCGCCGCCCAACTGCGCATCGAGCGGGCCCGGCTTCTGCTGGCGGCCGGACTCGAGTCGCTCGCCGAGACCGAACTGCGCTTCGGCGCCCGGCAGGAGGCCGTCCCCCTGCACGTCGCCATGGAGTTGGCCACCGCGCTCCAAAAAGCGGGGAAAGTCGATCGCGGCGTGCGCACCATCAAGGGGCTACTGCCGGGCTATCTGTCCTATCCGCTCTCGACGTTGAGCGAGCGGTTCTGGCAGCTCGCCTTTCCGATTCCCTACCGGGCTTCTCTTGAGAAGTTCGCGCGGCAGGCCGAAATTGATCCCTTTGTCTTTGCCGGCTTGATTCGTCAGGAGTCCGAGTTTAACGCCACCGTCGTCTCGGCTTCGAATGCCTACGGTCTTTCGCAGATTCTGCCGTCGACGGGACGGGACCTCTCCCGCCGCGTGGGTCTGCCCCGCTTTTCCCCGCGTATGCTCTTCGATCCGGCGACGAACATCCACCTGGGCACCTATTACATCCGGCACCTGCTCAACTCTCTAGAAGGGAACTGGCACGAGGCGCTGGCGGCCTACAATGGCGGTCGCACCCGCGTCATCAAATGGAGAACGTTCGCGCAGTACCGCGAACCGGCCGAATTCATCGAAACCATCCCGTTTGACGAAACCCGCGGCTACGTCCAGTCGGTGTTGCGCAACGCTGCGGTTTACCGCCAACTCTACGACGGCAAAGCGGCTGCCATTGTCTACCCCGATCCGCCACCCGCCCCGGTGCCGGTTGCCGCCGCCGGCAAACCGCCCGCCCGGAAGCCGGCCGCCCATCGCCGCTCCCGCCACTAAGGCCCGGCAAATGGGACAAGCCAGGGGCGCACCGCCGGCAGTTTCCCCGGCGGAGATACACGTTCCCTCGCAACCCAACCCTCCCGACCCGGCCAAACGGAGCCAGGTTTTCCCCGCTTGAAAGTAAGGATTGAAAATTGGTGGAAGAAGTAGGATTCCGGTCTCCGGGCGAGGATTTTCAAGGCATCGGGGTCTATCCATCCCATTGGGAGGAGTTGCGGGGGCCACGTTCGCAGCGCCACCCCGCTTGTTCATCGTCTCGATAAGCCCATCGGGCGAGCCAGCCAAGCGCTGCAGATTACGCAGTCGGCCGACCGGGACCGGCTCCCTCCCCCCGGGAGGAAGACGCGATCAGCCCCTCTCGCGATCTGCCGTTGCGGAGCCTGCGGCAGGTTCGGGCCGTGACGGTAGCGCCGAAGATCGCCGTCGAGCAGCAGCAGTTCGCCATCGAAACGGCAGCGGACCAGAAGCGGCTGGCGCACAAGCAACGCCTGCTCGAGCTTGCGTTAAACGGCGAATCGCTCCTGCTCGAAGCGCGTTTGCGGGCTTCTGGCGCCACCAAATCTGGCAACACTGAATCTGGCGACAGCAAAGATGAGATCAGCGCCACGTGTCGGGCCATTTGGCAGCGCTACTGCGCCACCGTCGGCGGGATTGATGACGTGTTCCAGCGCGCGCAGCGGCGGGTGTAACGAAACTTGCGGGAACGAACCACCCACTGAGTGTCTCGGACGCCACCGGTGCCGTTACCCTGAGCCTCCCGCAGGCCGTTCACAAGGCATCCAGATTTTTTTCCCCAATAACCATGGGCCTTCCGCGATACCCCCGCCCGGATTACCGCCCGCCATCGGTCACCCTAAATGCAAGGAAACCATCTCTCCATGCAGCAAACGATTCGTATCCTCTCGATTGACGGCGGCGGCATTCGCGGGCTCGTACCGGCCGTAATCCTCGAAAAACTTGAGCGCATCACCGGCCAGCCGACCGCCCGCCTGTTCGACCTCATTGCTGGAACCTCCACCGGCGGCATCCTGGCGCTCGGCCTGTCACGGCCCGGGCCCGGCGGGCGGCCGCTCTACTCCGCTGGAAAAATGGCCGAACTTTACGAAAAAGAGGGCGCCAAAATCTTCTCGACCTCCGTTTGGCGACGAATCCGGTCCCTCGGCAGCCTCACCGAGGAGCGCTACCCGGCCGGGGGCATCGAATCCGTGCTGCAACAGTACTTCGGCGAGACCCGCCTCAAAGACGCCTGCACCGATGTCCTCGTGCCCAGCTACGAGATTGAGCGCCGGATTCCCTTCTTCTTCCGCAGCGCCATGGCCCGCGAGCGCAGCGACTACGACTTTCCCATGTGGCTGGCCGCCCGGGCGACCTCGGCGGCGCCCACCTACTTCGAACCCGCGAAAGTGCCGGCCGGCAGCGATCACTGGGCCCTGATCGACGGCGGCGTCTTTGCCAACAACCCGGCGGCCTGCGCCCTGGTCGAAGCCCGCGTCCGGTATCCGGAGGCCACCAGCTTCCTTCTCGTCAGCATCGGCACCGGCATCCGGCTGCAGCGGTTCGCCATTGAGGACGCTCAGCGCTGGGGTGCGGCCCGTTGGCTCCGGCCGGTGCTCGATATCGTGCTCGACGGCGGCAGCGCCACGGTCGACTACCAGATGAGCCAGATTCTGGGGAACGACTATCTACGCCTCCAGGTCAGTCTGCAGCCCGGCGAGGACGCCATGGACGACGTGCGGCCGCAGACACTGAGGAAGCTGCGTCTCCAGGCCGAAGGCTTATGCCGGGAACGCGCCGGCGACCTGCAGGCGCTGGCGCAGCGGCTGCTGGCCATCGGCCCGGTGCCGCGCCAACAGGCGGCCTGAGCACACGGCGCCTGACACAAACCCCGGCGGGGGCCAAAGCCATTCCTCCATACCGGCTTCGCCCCCGCCGCTTCGACTGCCGCGTAGGATAATAGCAAGGACGCGTGGCATGACGAAAATCCCCCATCTGCTCCTGTTCACTCTCGCGCCCCTCAGCGCGCAGACCGTTTGCGAACCGACGCCGATGTACGGCATCTGCGACCTGGTATTCGATGGCCCGGCCGAGGCCACGCTCCAGGCCGAGGTGCGGTCCCCCCGCCACCGCACCTTCCTGATGCCGGCTTTCGCTTCGGCCCCCGGCAAGCTCACCATCCGTGTCTCTCCCACCCTGGCCGGCCAGTGGGACTTCCGCATCACCTCGAGCCTGCCGGCCTACAACGGCCGCACCGGCAGCTTCGAAGCCCTGCCGAACGATCATCCCGGCTTCGTCGTTCCCGCCAACCTCCGCCACTGGGCCACGGGCGAGGACCGCCAGCCCCACCTCTGGCTCGGGGCGACGGGCGGAGACCCGGAGCAGCTGGCCGCTCAGAAATTCAACCATGTCCGCCTGGAACTCGATCAATCCCGGCTCGATTCCATCGAAAAACAGATCCGCGCCTACAACGAAAAACGGATTACGGTCGACCTCGTCCTGCGCGATCTGCCCACGCAGTGGCAGGAGCGAGAAAAGGTGCTGCGCTATCTGATCGGACGCTTCGCGGCCTTCAACATCACCTGGCAGCTCGAGGGCACCCGGGCTGCGTTGAAGGAAACGGGCCTCGCGCTCAAGCGGCTCGATCCCTACCGCCACCCGCGGACGGCGGTAACCAGCGATACGACAGCGCCGCTTCTGGCCGACGGGTGGGCCGATTACATCCTCTACACCACCGTGGATGATCAACTGGGAGCGATTGAACACCAGTTGTACACCGCGCCGAAAGTCAGCATCGCCCTCGAAGAAGGCAAAGACCCGCAGGAGTTCCGCCGGCGGCTCTGGAACATGTGGTGCAACGGCCAGTACCCGACCGTGAAGCTGGCCTCCGGCCAGGGTGCCAGGTACGTGGCCGCCTGGCAGGAACTGTTCGCCCGCACACGGCACTGGGATATTGAACCGTACTTCGACGTCGATGGGGCACGGGCGCTGGCTCTCGAGGGCGTCGAGTACATCGTCTACATCGAAAAGCCGTCCGTGCCCGTCGAAGTCCTCGTCGAAAAGCACTCCTATGATGTCTACTGGTTCAATCCACTGACCGGCGAGTACACCAAGGAGAAAAAAGACTGGAAAGGCGAGAAGTTCGTGGCGCAGCCGCCCTCCACCGATCACGACTGGGTGCTGCACCTCTCTCGCGACGGTCGCAAAGAGGGCATGCTCAAAAGCTACAAGTTTGAATCGCGCCTCCCGATGGTGCAGGAGCTCGAGATGCAGGACAAAATGTTGCCCTTTGAGATCGTCGAGCCGCAGACCGATACGATCAGCCGCCGGAATCCCCCCGCGTTTTCCGTCAAAATCCGGCGCCCGACGCGAGCCACCCGCACGATGATGTTTCTGTGGACCGGCGAAGTGGTCACCGGCGGGCAGGGTGCCCGCGTGCTGGGCACCGGGGAAAAAGGCCAGCTGAAAATCCCCGCCGATATGACGCGTCAGTACCCGGCTGTGCTCAGCCTGCGCGTGGTGGGCATGAACGCCAACGGCAAGATCTACGCGGCGGATAAGGTAGTCCGGCTCACCGAATGATTCTCGCCATCGATGTTTGCAATGAAGTCGGCTCCATCGCGCTGCTCGACGGGACGCGGTTGATCGACGAACGGCGGCTTGAGTCGCCCGACGGGTTCGGGCATGTTCTCTTCGACGCGATCCAACAGATGCTGGACGCCCACGGAGCGAGCCTTCCGGACATTACGCTCTATGCCGTGGCCACCGGTCCGGGATCGTTCACCGGGGTCCGCGTCGGGCTGACGGCGGCCAAAGGGCTGGCCTACGCGAGCGGCAAACCGCTGGCGGGGGTCACGAACCTCGAAGCGCTGGCCAGCCTCGGCACCGGCGCCCTACGGGCGCCCGTGTTCGATGCCCGCCGCGGCGATGTCTACGCGGCCGTCTATGACGACGCGCTGCGGATGGTCGTGCCCCCCGTCGTCTGCCCCCTGGCCGACTTTCCCATCGGCGAGGCCGCACGGATTGACGCCGGGCCGCTGCTGGCGGCCGCCGTCGGCCGGCTGGCCGCCGCGCGGGGCGGCGTGCATCCGGCCGCGGTGGAGGCTACCTACGTGCGGCCCTCAGATGCCGAGTTGCTGAGCACCTCGTCGTGAAACCGGTCGCAGCCGATGCAAAGATTCTCATAAACGCTGCCATCCTCGCCAATCACCCGGCTCTTGCGCCGGAACTCCTCTTCGCTCCAACCGTGCGCGAGGCCCATCTGTTGCGGCTGGCCGCGGTCAATGGCAACGTAGACCGGATCCCGGCGGCGGCGGGCGAGAATCTGTTCAAGCGGTTCTTCGTGGAGATTGCCGAGCGGCAGCCGGGTCTTCAGGCAGCAAGGGTAGACGTTGCCGTTGGGCTCAACCGACACCTCCGAACCGGCGCCGCCCAGAAAGTTTAGGCCCCCGCTCCACTGGTTGCAGAAGTTGTCTTCGAGCGTGGCGCGCGACAGGCCGTTCCGGGCGGCCCGGCCGCGGGGCCAGAGCTTGCCGATCCACTGTTCGGGGGTGGCCCCAAAAACGTTGTAGTCGCCCCCATCGGCTTCGAGCATGGCAATCACCCGTTCGCGGCGCTCAAGCAGGCCGGCGTGGAAGCCGTCCATGCCGGAGACGGAGATCGTAGTGACATGATGAGCGCGCAGTTCGGCGATGCGCTGCGGCGTCAGCAGGTCGCCCGTGGTCTGGACAATGAGGCGCGTGCGGCTGCCATAACGGGCGTAGAGCAGGTCAAGGGCGGGATACAGCACGGGCTCACGGACGGCGTCGAGCAGCACTTCGCCGCCGGCCAGGATCACCTTGCCGAGTTCCGCCGGGAAGTGGGCGATGATGGGCCCGGGGTTGGTGTGCTCGGGAGCGCCTTCGGGGTACGGCCGGAAGCGTTCGTCGTAGCAGTGGTCGCAGCTGCGGTGGCAGAGCCAGGTGATGACGTAGTAGAGAGAATCCATCTATTTGCGCCGCAGTTCGGGCGGCACCCGCTCCCGGTCGTGGTTTTCGCTCACCAGACGCCACTCGACCGGAACCGTCTCCGGCGGATAACAGATCCGGTCGGTGCAGCTCTGGTAGCGGAAGGCGCCTCGGATGACGAGGGTTTCGTTTTTCAGTTGCGGGGGCAGGGTCAGCTCGCGCGTCGCGGTGAAGGCCCCGCTGTATTGAAAGCTCGGGCTGGGAGCCGGCCAGACGGGTTCGGTGGTCTTGTAGCCGTCGATGGTCCAGGAGACCGGAATGAACTCGGCGGGAGCGCCCGGGGCGTAGACGTGCAGGCCCGGGCCGAGCGTCGCCGCGAGCGTGAGCCGGATCCGCTGGCCGCCTCCCACCACCCCGCTGCTGGCGCCGGTGGCCACCCGAATCCGCTGGCCGGCGAACTCCCCGAGCGGAGCGGCCCGCTGGCCAAACCGGCCGCTCAAAACGGCGGCCATCGTGAAGCGCTCCCGGAAGTCCTCCTCAAAGTACTTGGCCGTCACGCGGCCCCGCCCATCGAGCAGAAAGACGCCGGGGTGGGGAATACCCTGCATGAAGTCGATATTCACCGCCTGGTTCCGAAGCCCGAGAGCGTCGATCAGCTTCGACTCCGGATCGGAGAGAAACGGGTAATCCAACTGTTTGCGGGCAAAAAAGTGGCGCCAGACCGCCGGGCTATCGTAGCTGACAGCGAGCACGTTCATGCCGAGCTTCCTGACGTTTGGCAGCTGTTGTCCCAACTCGACCAGCTGGGTTTTGCAGTACGGTCACCAATCCACCGAACGGACAAACAGGAGGAAAAGCCCGTTCGGGCCGGTGCGCTGCCGGAAGTCAGGTACCAGCGCGGAGAGGTCCTCGCCCAGGGCCGGGCCGGGGGCGAGTTCGGCGATCTCCAACTGCTCCACACGCACCGCCTCACCCGCGGCGAGTAGCGTCACCGGTCCGGTGCGTACCGGCCGGGAGAGCCGGCGCGACCTACCGTTAACCGAGAACTGGACGCCAAGCCCGTCCGCCGTCAGTTGGGCCTGCCCGGCGCCCGCGAACGGAAAGCGGGCCGAACCAAGTTGGACGCTCCCCGGACCCGCAAACCGGAACGAGAGACGGAAGTTCCCATAAGGCTTCCGGCTCGCTATCGTGGCCTGCTGGTGGCTCCAATCGCCGGGCCGCGCGGCCGTCAAAGCGACAAAAGCGGGGTCGGCGGCCAGGGCAATCTGAAAAATGAACAGAGACACCAGCAACAGGCGGGTCATACTAGTCATCATACGCCCATGGACTTTGCCGCACATCTCAAGAGCGTTGTCGACATCGTCAAGGTGATCGGCGCCTACGTTCCGCTCAAGAAGCGCGGGGCCAACAGCTATATCGGCCTGTGTCCGTTTCACAGCGAAAAGTCGCCGTCGTTCAACGTTCACCCAACGCAGCAGTTCTATAAGTGCTTCGGCTGCGGAGCGGGCGGGGACGTGATCAAATTCGTCATGGAGTACGAACGGGTCACCTTCCAGGAGGCGATTGCCTCGCTGGCCGAGCAGTTCGGGGTGCCGCTGCCCGAAAAGCGTCCCAATCTGAACGATCCGGAGGCGAAGCTGCGGACCGCGTTGCTGGCGATGCACGAAGTGGCGGTCAAGGTATTCGAGCAGAATCTGGCCGGCCCGGCTGGCGCCGATGCGCGGGCCTATCTCGAACGGCGGCGCCTGCCCCTCGACCGGGCAGCCGAGTTCGGGGTCGGCTTCAGCGAGCGCGGCGGCCAGGGGCTCGTGCGGATCCTCAAGGCCCGTGGCTTCTCCCCGGCCGAGATTGAGGAGTCCGGTCTCGCGGGCAAGCGCGATGATGGCACCCTCTATGACAAGTTCCGTGGGCGGCTGATGTTTCCCATCCACAACGAAACCGGCAAAGTCATCGCCTTCGGCGGCCGCGCGCTCTACGAAGGAGATGAGCCGAAGTATCTCAACTCTCCGGGAACCGCGATCTACACCAAAAGCCTCGTGCTCTACCATCTCCACCGGGCGCGGGAGGCCGCCCGCCGGACGGGCCGGCTGGTCCTGGTCGAAGGCTACATGGACGTTATCGGCGCCTGGGCGGCCGGGGTGAAGGAGGCCGTGGCGCCCTGCGGAACGGCGCTGACGCCGCAGCAGGTCAAGGTGATGAGCAAGTACGCGCCGCTTGTCATCGTGAATTTCGATCCGGACAACGCCGGCGCGAACGCCGCCGAAAAGTCGATTGCGATTCTGCTCGAAGAGCACATGCGCGTCCGCATCGCCACCCTCGAAGGAGGTCTCGACCCGGACGAGTATGTCGCGGCACACGGGGCCGAAGCCTACCGCCACCGGCTCGAAAAGGCCCAGAACTACTTCCACTGGCTCGCCGGCCGCGCGCAGCAGCGCTTTGACGTCAAGACCGCCGAAGGCAAGGTGCAGGCGCTCGAGTTTCTCCTGCCCGCTATCCGGCGCGTGCAGGACCCCATGGAGCGAGCTTCGCTCGCCGCGGAACTGGCCAACCGCCTGGGTATCGAACAAGCCATGCTGCTCGATCAGTTCCGCCGGATGGCGGTGCAGCGAACCGAACAGCGCCTGGCCGCACCGGTGATGGAGCTTTCGCCCGCCGAAAAGGTGCTGATGCAACTGCTCCTGCAGGCGCCGGAGGTTTGCGAGTTTGCCGCCCCCGTACTGCTCGATGAGGAGCGGCTCGAACACTTCGCCCTAGCCACCTCACCCGCCTGGGGGCTCTGGCAAAAGGTGCTGCGCGAGGCCGCCGAAGGACCCTTGCATTATGCCCAACTCGAAGAGCAGTTGAGCCCCACCGAGAAAAACCTAATGGCCGGACTTGTTTTCGCCGATACATCTTCTAACGAACAAGAATCAATGATGCAAGCAGCAGCCTGCCTGGCGCACTTCGCCGCAGCCGGTCGGCGTGCCCGAATTCACGAACTCAAGCGGCAGATTCGCGTTTTGGAGCAAAGTGGCTCCCTGGCTGAGGCTCTCGCAGTTACCGAGGAGTTGTATGCATTGGAACGGCAACAGACAGGCTGACGGGCTGGTGTAAACTAATGGGTGCACACGCTGGGGTCAATGTGGCAGCAGAAGAAAAGTTTGGCCGCATCAAACAGTTGATGGATGTCGGCAAGGAGAATGGCTATCTTCTCTACGACGATGTCAATGAGGTCCTCCCGGACGATTTGGCCACCGGGACAAATCTCGACGACATCCTCGCGGACCTGGAGGTCGCCGGGGTGGAGTTGCTCGATGAACCCAAGCTGGGTTTCGGCAAAAAGAGCGCCGACGATGAGGAGTTGCTGGACGGCGAGCTGAACG
>JADCJL010000104.1 GCA_020247055.1 Acidobacteriaceae bacterium
ACGACGACAAAGTCTATCGCTTCCTCGCCCGGAAAAAGAAGGAGCATCTCGCCGCCTGGCAAAAACTGCAACGCCTCTTCGCGCAAAACCGCAAAGACTTTCCCGTCAATCCGCCCGAACCAGTCGACATCACCGCCGACTCCGGCCTCATCAACCAACCGGATCCGCCGCCCTATGTCATCGAAGAACTGCTCAAAATCGCCGACCAGGCCAAAAACGAACCCACGGCGGTCTTACCCACCTTCGTCATTGAACTGATTCACGCCAAAGAACTTATGCGCAAATACGCTCCCGATTACGACTGCGCCGATCTGCGCGAGCGCTATCCCCTGCCTAAACCAAGGCTGGCCGCGTAATCACCCCGAAAACCCGTCGAATCAGACCGCCGCAGCCTTACCCGGCGCTAATTTCCCGTACAATCAGGGTAGTTATGCGCCTTGTCCTCGTCCTGGGTATGGCCAGCCTCGCCTTCGCCGACGCTCCCGCGATCCTCGCCCGTCGCTGCCTGTCCTGCCATAACAACTCGACGCGCCTCGGCAACCTCTCGCTCGAGTCCCGCGCCACCGCCGCCGCCGTCCTCCCCGCCAAACTCCTCGCCCGCGTCGAACGCGGCGAAATGCCCCCCGGCGGCGGTCTCCCCCCCGCCGAACGCACCGTCATCCAGCAGTGGATCGCCGCCGGTGCCCCCTGGGACCAACCCCTCACCCTCCGGCCCCGCGCCACCGCCTCCTTCTGGTCCCTCCAACCCCTCGCCAACCCCGGCGGCTCCATCGACTCCCACCTCCTCACCGCCCTCCGCCAAAAAGGCCTCGCCTTCTCCCCGCCCGCCGACCGCCGCACCCTCATCCGCCGCGCCACCTTCGACCTCACCGTCCTCCCCCCCACCCCCGCCGAAATCGAAGCCTTCCTCTCCGACCCCGCCCCCAACGCCTACGAAAACCTCATCGATCGCCTCCTCGCCTCCCCCGCCTACGGCGAACGCTGGGGCCGCCACTGGCTCGACGTCATCCGCTACGGCGAGTCCCACGGCTACGAACAGAACCACATCCGCCCCCACGCCTGGCGCTTCCGCGACTACGTTATCCGCGCCTTCAATCAGGACCTCCCCTTCCACCGCTTCATGATGGAACAGGTCGCCGGCGACCTCCTTGCCCCCGGCGACCCCAACGTCGAAGTCGCCACCGGCTTCCTCGTCGCCGGCCCCCACGACACCGTCGGCAACTCCAACCTCGCCGCCAAACGCCAGCAACGCGCCGACGACCTCGACGACATCGTCAACGCCACCGCCTCCGCCTTCCTCGGCCTCACCGTCAACTGCGCCCGCTGCCACGACCACAAGTTCGACCCCATCCAACAACTCGACTACTACCGCCTCGCCGCCATCTTCAACGGCGTCACCCATGCCGACCGCCCCGTCGCCACCCCCGCCGCCCGCGCTGCTCACCAAGCCCTCCTCACCCCCCTCGAGCAACAGGCCAAAACCGCCCGCGAAACCCTCGCCCGCCTCACCGCATCCACCAAGGCCCAACGCGCCCCGGCCGAAGCCGCCCTCCGCGCCCGCCACCGCCCGCCCGTCTCCCCCTTCGGCGCCGAAGAGTCCTGGCCCGTTGCCCGCGCCCGCTACGTCCGCTTCTCCGCCCCCCAGGGCTTCCCCGGCGGCCTCGACGAACTCGAACTCTTCTCCCCCACCGGGCAAAACCTCGCCCCCGGCGCCACCCTCTCCGTCTCCTCCACCCGCGTCGCCGAAGGCAACCCCGACGCCTACCACCCCCGCCACCTCAACGACGCCGCCTTCGACAAACGCTGGTTCCCCCTCGCCACCGGCCCCGCCTCCATCACCCTCGCCCTGCCCGCCCCGGCCCTCGTCCAGAAACTCGCCTGGTCCACCGATCGCCTCCGCGCCTTCCAAGGGCGCTTCCAACAGAACACCGTCTCCCAGTACCAGATCGAACTCTCCCTCGACGGCCAATCCTGGACCCCCGTCGCCTCCCACGACAACCGTCTCCCCCACCGCCAACCCGACCTCGATCGCCTCATCACCCTCGAAGCCCTCAACCCCGCCGACCGCGCCGCCTTCGCCGCCGCCGAAGCCCAGCTCGAGGCCGCCGAAACCCAGCGCAAGCAGATCGCGCCCCTCCCCCTCGCCTACGCCGGCCTCTTCCAGCCGCCCGCCGAACCCGTCTATCTCCTCAAAGGCGGCAGCGTCATGCAGCGCGGCGACCCCGTCGCCCCCGCCAGCCTCTCCACGCTCTCCCACGCCAACTTCACCCTCCCCCTCGACGCCCCCGAAGGCGAAGCCCGCCTCCAGTTCGCCCGCTGGCTCGCCGACAACCGCAACCCGCTCACCCCCCGCGTCATCGCCAACCGCCTCTGGCACTACCACTTCGGCCGCGGCCTCGTCGCCACCCCCTCCGACTTCGGCTACAACGGCGAACGCCCCTCCCATCCGGAACTCCTCGACTACCTCGCCCAACGCCTCCTCGCCCACGGCTGGCGCCTCAAGCCTCTCCACCGGGAGATCCTCCTCTCCGCCGCCTACCAGCAGTCCAGCGCCTTTCAGCCCGCCGCCGCCCGCCTCGATGCCGCCTCCCGCCTCCTCTGGCGCTTCCCGCCCCAACGCCTCAGCGCCGAAGCCGTCCGCGACTCCCTCCTCCACGTCGCCGGCGTCCTCAACCCCGAACGCGGCGGCCCCAGCTTCCGCCTCTATAAGTACACCGTCGATAACGTCGCCACCTACTTCCCCCTCGACCAGTTCGGCCCGGAAACCTACCGCCGCTCCGTCTACGCCGAATCCGCCCGCTCCATCTCCACCGAACTCCTCACCGTCTTCGACTGCCCGGACTCCTCCCTGCCCGAACCCCGCCGCGTCTCCACCACCTCACCCCTGCAATCGCTCTCCCTGCTCAACCACAGCTTCACCATCGACATGGCCCGCGCCCTCGAACGGCGCCTCGCCCATCTCCCGCCCGGCGAACAGATCCGCCAGGCCTTCCTCCTCGCCTACGGCCGCCCCCCGGAAACGGCCGAACTCGACCAATCCCTGCAACTCCTCGCCCAGCATGGCTTCCTCCCCTTCGCCCGCGCCCTGTTCAACACCAACGAGTTCCTCTATGTCTTCTAACAGCCACGCCCTCCACCGCCGCGGCTTCCTCACCGGCCTCGGTGCCATCGCCGCCGCCGAACTTCTTTCCGGCGCCGCCCGCCAACCCCACTTCGCCCCCAAAGCCAAACGCGTCATCCAGATCTTCTGCCCCGGCGGCGTCTCCCACCTCGATACCTTCGACTACAAACCCGAACTCGAACGCCGCAGCGGCCAACCCATGCCCGGCGGCGACAAAGACGTCACCTTCCAGGGCGCCAACGGCAACCTCATGCGCAGCCCCTGGGCCTTCGCTCCCGCCGGCCAGTCCGGCAAACTCGTCACCACCAAACTGCCCCACCTGTCCCGCCACATCGACCGCATGGCGTTCCTCCACTCCATGAGTTCGCGCTCCAACACCCACGGCCCCGCCTGCGTCGCCATGAACACCGGCTTCGTCTTTGAAGGCTTCCCCTCCGCCGGCGCCTGGCTCAGCTACGCCCTCGGCGCCGAAAGCGATAACCTCCCCGCCTACGTCGCCATCCCCGACGTCCGCGGCATCCCGCCCTCCGGCCCCGCCAACTGGACCTCCGGTTTCCTCCCGGCCGAACACCAGGGCGTCGCCTTCAACGCCGCCAGCCCCATCCGCAATCTCAACCGCCCCGCCGGCGTCTCCCCCGCCGCCGACCAGGCCACCCTCGACCACGCCCGCTTCCTCAACGCCCGCCACGCCGCCCGCCACCCCGGCGAATCCGAACTCGAAGCCCGTATCGCCTCCTACTCGCTCGCCGCCCGCATGCAGCTCTCGGCCCCGGAAGTCGCCAACCTCACCAGCGAATCGAAGGCCACGCTCGACCTCTACGGCGCCAACCACGCCAATCCCCTGCTCGCCGCCTACGCCCGCAACTGCCTGCTCGCCCGCCGGCTCGTCGAACGCGGCGTCCGCTACGTCCAGCTCTACTGTGCCTCCCGCGCCTCCGGCGTCGACGGCCTGCTCAACTGGGACGCCCACAAGACCCTCCAGGCCGACTACGATCGCCACCTCCCCATCCTCGACCAGCCCACCGCCGGCCTCATCCAGGACCTCGACGCCCGCGGTCTCCTCGCCGATACCCTCGTCCTCTGGACCACCGAGTTCGGCCGCATGCCGACGCATCAGGAAGGCACCCTGGGCCGAGATCACAACCCGGACGCCTACACCGTCTGGATGCTCGGCGCCGGCGTCAAGCCCGCCTCTTCCTGGGGAGCGACCGACGACTTTGGCCGCCGCGTGGCCGAGAATCCCGCCACCGTCTACGACTTCTGGGCCACGGTGCTCCATCTGCTCGGCCTCAACCACGAAAAACTCACCTGGTATCACAACGGCCTCAACCGCCGCCTCACCGACGTCCACGGCCACGTCCTCCACTCCCTGCTCGCCTGACCGGCCGCCGCATAGCCGTCTCAACCCCGGGCCCCAGCGCCCCGCAATCAATTCCGCGGTCGCCACGGTCTCGGCAGCGCGCCCGACACTCTTGCCAACGCCCACGCCGTCCCTCCCACGCCAAACGGCCGTTCACCTATGAGAGCGCCTCGTGTCAAGTAGGGGGTTCAACGGCCGAAAAGCCTCAAAATCTGGCATCGCAACCGCTGTGGAAATACACTACGAGCGAGCTGGCTGGGGATCGGGCAATGCTGGCGAGCAACCCGAGCACCGAGCCAGAGGCCGAGATGGGGGAGGGCCGTACGCCGGACCTCCCGTCTCCCGCTCGGCCGAATCCATCTCGGCGCCAAGCGCCGAACGCCGGGGTCCGGGGCAGAGCCCCGTCTGAATTTGCTTCCGGTTCACCTTCCTTTGCAGACAACCTTCGTCCCTCTGCGCTCCGGACTGCGGTCTTCCGTCCGATAGGTCACCTACTAGCCAAAACTTCAGCAGGAGCATTCTTTCGTCACGGGTTTCGCATTCACAAAAACGGCCTTTTCAGGCCGAGAACGCATGGATTTCTAATTGTCGCCGGCCACTGGTAGCCGCATCGGCCCCGCGAAGATCTTTGTACGGCACGGCCGGAAAATCTCGGCTAGATACCGCTGGATGATCCCCGGCGTGCAGCGGCACTCCCGCGTCGGGTCCCCGTGGAACCCGCACGGACATCCGTGCAGATAGTAACTGATACGAACCCGAAACGCGGAAAACTAGGGGCCCGCAACCCATTGATAATAAGGAGGCTTGCAACGACCGAAAACGTCTGACGCGGGTCCGGGCGCCAAAAACAGTGTCGCTGCCATGAACCATTAAGGGCAGAAACGACACCATTTTGGTGTTCCCGAATATGGCTCCCCGATCCCGAAATCGTCTGGAACTCGACGCGGCCGGCAATACGGGAGGAACAACCAGATCCACGTTGGCAGCACGGAGACCGGACCGCGAGAGGCAGCCAACTCTGACGTATATCGCTGCCGGCAGTTGCTTCGGGGGCCGGGCGGCGCCAGGCTGCGCGGCTGGAAGGTTGTGGGCAATCTCGATCAGACGATGCTGGTCCTACCCGTTGCGACGCGGGCAGGAGTCGAATGGGTAGACCGGCAATTGGTGCAGTACAGAATGCCACTCGCGACGGCGTCCCGTCCTCCTGATGCCTCGACAAAGTCTTGGACTCTTTGCTCACCAACCTCGCCGACGAACTCCTCACCCGAGACATCACCGAACCGAGCGCCGTTCTCCGCTCTCTCTCCGATCACGATCTCCAAGCCGCCTACGATCACATCCTCGAACAGTTCGCCCTGGGACTGCTGGTCGGCGCTCACGAAAATCCCGAGTGGTCAGACGGCAAGCTGGTGATCGCTGGCAACCGGGCCAACATCCATCTCCTGCAAGCCGCCTTCTACGCCGCCAAGCTCGAAGTCCAGCGACGGCTGGTCATCGACGGTAGATGAGACGTTCTCCACCCTCCTCATCAAGCCAAACGAACACGTACAAACCGCTCGAGTCTTTATCGATTTGCAATGATAGGCCAGTCGGTTGATTCGGTCCAGTTTGTTTGAAGTTCAGCACTACGCTGGCGAAACCCTGGGTCCGACGTGTCACCGGGATCGTCCAAGTGCCAGTTCCGCTGTACATGGACTTCCAAGAGTTAGAATCTCCGAAGGCGCTCGACGGAACATTCTCAGCGGTCAAAGAACCGTCGCTACTCAGGCTAAACTTGGGTCGGACCTGTTTAAGATTGAGGCGTTGAATGCCCTCATCTGTCATACGCCAGTTCCCGATCAAATCGCTGGGCTTTACCTGAACAGCGCACCCAACGAACATCAATCCTAACAGCATCAGCAGAGCACACTGGACGCCCACTCTCATCGACAAGCACCGCCGTTGAAGCTCACTTGTTGGGTCCAGAAAAAGTCTTGCTGGGTTGGCGACATCGCACCTGAACTGAATGAGTTGTTGAGGGCACGACCAACAGTGTTCTGGTAAGCTTGCGTGTATCCGATGACGGGCGGGCGGGTACCGGATGCAATTGACGACACATTGCAGACATGGAAGCTCACCGATGCCGTGCCTGCACTTGCATTTACGTTGCTAACGTTAAAGCTAAGTCCATACGACCCACGGTATGTCACCGCAAGGTTCCCAGTTGCACCGCCTGTTGCGAGTGTTGAATAGTCGCCGACGTACTTTGGCACCCCTTCAATCCCAGAAAGACTGTAATTTGGGTTCGTACCCGCTGCTTGCAGGCTCTGGGGCGTCGGAGTCTGACAACTACCCAATTGACCCTGAATCGCACCGATTACGAGGTTGATGTGGTTGTGCTGCCGAAGCATTTGCGTAAAACGGTCCTCTTCGGTAAAGGTCCGCTGTCTCGGCCCATTTCCCGTCAACCATTCCCATCCAACCTGAACGGGCGTTACGTCGCCTCCCCCAACTGTCGTACTTGACCCAGCCGTTCCGGTATCAACTTTGTCGCAAAAGGTGCCTTGCCCATCATCAGCCCAGCCATTAAATCCGCCGCTAACTTGCACACACTCTCGTCCACGTGGATCGACGAAGCGAAGGGGATTATTGCGGACATAGCCATAAAGGTTCCAACTTTGGGGATTGACTGTCCACTGATCCGCTCCCGGAGCATCCGGCGACGTAAACCGTCCTTGGGCACCGCTGAAGTACCTTGCCCCAAAATAATCCAACCCAGTTTCAGCATCTCGTTCTTTGCCGGTAAACAGGCCAGCGGGTGCGCCATAATCGTAGGCCGCCGTCGTAGGGGAAGGTTGGATTGTCACCTTAACCCTGTCAAGGGGCTACCTGCTGCCACCCAAGTACGAAGAAGCCAGGTGCCGAGAAAGGCAAAACCAAAAACGATACCAGCACCTCCCAGTTGAACAGGCACCTTCGTTGAAGGATCCCAGCCCGTTGCAAAAAACTGGACATGGATGACGAAGAGCGCGGCGGAAATTGCTGGATAGACCCACGGATTGATGCTCCGCCAAAGCACCCCAAAAGCCGCTGTCGTTAGTAGGTATCCAGAACCGACCATGAAAACAAGCGCAGTTCCCCAAATTGCAAGCAAGACATCGTCGGCGAGACCACGATTTTCAGACCGCCCAGACAAGACGATCAATAGCACGCTAACCGCCAAAACCTCACATAACGTCTCTATCAACCATACGACCAGCCGCTTCGCCATCATCAGCGGCATCCTTGAAGTCTGTCGCCAGCCACATCGCACCCACCCGACTGTCGTATGTGCTGGATCAGTGCATTACCGATAGCCTCGCGATCGCCCTGCCTTGAGAAATCGATGTTTCGGCCAAGATTCTTCCGAACTCCGTCCAGGACCTTCATGTATGCCTTGTCGGTGTCGAGAGTTGTGGCGGCAGTCCTCATGATACCAGTAGGATTAAGCGCCGCATTACTTTCCTCAACGGCCTTGCGATATGCAGCAGGATCCGATTTCTTGAGCTGGTCAAGCGATCCTTGCACTTTGGTCTGTTCCATATGGACTATTCGCGCGTCAAGGTTTTCGCCGCTGAGAGAGCCATTCTGGATTGAGGCTGCGATGCCCGTATTCATCTTCTGCAGATCGGTGCCAAGAGTCGATAGGAAATCCTTCGTTGAACTGGAGATTGCAACGCGGCTACCAAATGGGATGTCAGTATTGGCAAGCGCCTGCGATACAGCTGAAGCAGCAGCAAAGAACCGCGTCTGTCCGCTGACCCTGGCGTCGATTTGCCCATACTCGGTTGCTCGTCCGCAATATGCACTACCCTTGTTCAGAGCAAAGCAGGCTTTGCCTGTCGGATCAACGTGCGCAAGTGGGTTGTTACGAACGTACCCATAGAGGTTCCAGCTTTGTGGGTCATCTCGATTCTGATCTGCGAACGGCGCATCGGGGCTAGTAAACCTACCCTGCGCCCCACTGAAGTACCGCGCCCCAAAGTAATCCAGACCCGTCTCCCCATCCCTCTCCTTGCCGGTAAATCTCTTTACGTTCTCAAAGTTCCCATACTTCGGACCCCGTCCATTGACGCCACTCAAATCCTGTCCAAACGGCCGATAGTCATGACGCCGAATCACATTCCCCAGCGCGCCCGTCACCAGACGCACGCTCCCCAGGTGATCCTCGGTCAAAAACTCCAGTCCACTTCCCCCGCTCCCCGCGCCGTATTCTGCCGCTAATCGTCCCAACCCATCGTACCGGGTATGATTGCCCCATAGCCCCTGAGCCTCCCGGGTCCCC
>JADCJL010000105.1 GCA_020247055.1 Acidobacteriaceae bacterium
GAAGGCACCTACCCGCTGCCCGAAGCCCAGCTCGACCGCTTCCTGTTCAATGTCCTGCTCGACTACCTGCCCGCCGACCAGGAGCTGCAGGTCCTCACCATGACCACCGGCGTCAGAATCGACGATGCCGAGCCCATCACCACCGCCGAAGAGATTCTCTCCATGCAGGAGCTCGTCCGTATGGTCCCCGTGGCCGAAAGCGTGGCCCGCTACGCGGTCGCCCTCGTCCGCGCCACCCGGCCCACCGACCCCTCCGCCCCGGACATCGTCAGGAAATACCTCAACTTCGGCGCCAGCGTCCGCGCCATCCAGAACATCATCCTCGCCGCCAAGGCCCGCGCCCTCATGCAGAAGCGCTATCACGTTTCCTACGAAGACGTCCGCGCCCTCGCCACACCCATTCTCCGCCATCGGGTCCTCCTCAACTTCCACGCCGAATCGGACAAGATGACCGCCGACACCGTGTTGGCCAAAATGATCGCCGCCATCCCCGTTCCCCGCGACTGATTCCCATGGACCAGCGCTTCCTCGAACCCGCCGTGCTCGCCGCCATCTCGAACCTCGAGCTGGTGGCCAGGACGGTTGTCGACGGCTTCATCGCGGGCCTCCACCGCTCCCCTCACTTCGGCTTCTCGCAGGAGTTCGCCGAGTACCGCATGTACACCCCGGGTGATGATCTGCGCCACGTCGACTGGAACGTGTTCGCCCGCACCGAACGGACTTACCTCAAAAAATACAAGGGCGAAACCAACTCCCGCCTCACCGTCCTGCTCGATGCCTCGGCCTCGATGGCCTTCTCCTCCCACAAGACCAACAAGATGGACTACGCCCGCTTTCTGGCCGCCTCGCTCACCTACCTCGGCAGCCAGCAGCGGGACGCGGTTGGCGTGCTCGTTTTCGACGACGATATCCGCGACTTCGTCACCCCGAGCTCCCGGTCCGGCCAACTGCGGCGCACCCTGCACGCCCTCGATCAGGCCGAACCCCGCCGGCGCACCGACTTCGGCCGGCCCTTCTATCACTTTCAGGAGATGATGCGGAACCGCCGCGGCATGGTCGTTGTCCTCAGCGACTTCTACGAGGATCCGGAGACGATCGTCAAGGCCATTGAGCCGCTCCGCTGGCGCGGCAACGATGTCGTACTGTTCCATCTGCTCGACCCCGTCGAACTGCGGCCCCGCTTCGATGGCCCGGTGCTGCTCATCGACAGCGAAACGCAAACCTCCCTCGAGACCACCCCCGAATACGCCCGCGACGAGTACCGCGCCAAAATCGACGCCCATACCGCGGCTCTCGCCGCCAAGGCCCGCGCCGCCGGCCTCACCTACCACCTCGCGCCCACCGACCGTCCGCTCGATGAGTGCCTGCGCGAGTTTCTCCTCGTCCGCCAAGGGAGGCTCTAGATGGCGTTTCTCGCGCCCTGGTTCCTCGGCGGCCTGGCCCTATTGGGCCTGCCCTTCTGGCTCCATCTGCTGCAGCAGCACAAGAACACCCCGGTGCCGTTCCCGTCGCTGATGTTTTTTGAAAAGCGGACGATGACCTCCACGCGCCAGCGCCGGCTGCGCTATATAGCACTTCTCGTCCTGCGGCTGTTGCTGCTCCTGCTGCTGGCCATCGCCTTCGCGCAGCCCTATCTCGAACGCAACGTGCCCGTCGTCTCCGGCAAGCGCCTGAAGCTGATCGCCGTCGATAACTCGTTTTCCCTGCGGCGCGGCGCCGCGCTCGAAGACGCCAAACGCCTCGCCCTCGGCGAGGCCTCCGGCCGGGCCCAGGTGCTCAGCTTCGGCGCGGGCGTCCGCGAAATGGGACCCATCAGTGAAGACCCCGCCGCCCTCCGCGCCGCCGTTGCCGCCATCACCCCGGGCGACGAGCGGTCGAGCTTCGCCGAACTGGCCCGCGCCGCGCGCAGCATCGCCGAAGCCAACCGGACCGCCATCGAACTCCACCTCTACTCCGACCTCCAGAAGAGTTCGCTCCCCGGCCGCTTCGCCGACCTCCAACTGCCGGCCGACGCCAAGCTCGTCGTGCACGAGGTCGGTTCGAAGGAACTCCCCAACTTCTACGTCGAAAGCGTGCGCACCCCGGGCCGCATCTTCGATCCCAAAACCGCCCGCCTGCAGGCCACCGTGGCCAGCCTCCACACCGGCGCCGCCACCAGAAAAGTATCCGTCTGGGTGGACGGCCGCCAGGTCCATGCGCGCGACGTGGCCATTCCCGCGGCCGGCCGGGCCACGGTCGAGTTCATTGGTCTGGAAACCCCCTACGGCTGGCGCCGCGGCGAGGTGCGGATTGACGGCGGCGATACCTTTGCCGCCGATGACGCCGCGCGCTTTGCCGTCGAGCGCTCCGACCCCCGCCGCATCGTCCTGCTGCGCAATCCCCGCGACAGCCGCAGCGAGGTCTACTTCGGCGCCGCTCTCGAAGCCGCCGCCTCCGGCGCCTTCCGCGCCGATGCCGCCACCACCGACACCCAGCCCAACCTGCAGAACGCCGCCTTTGTCGTCCTCGCCGATCCTGGCGCGCTCGGCCAGAAGCTCGAAGCGGACCTGCGGGAGTATGTGCGCGGGGGCGGCAATCTGTTGATCGCCGTGGGCCCGGCCACCGCCGTTTTGAACAAGGTGCCGGTGAGCGGCCTCGCCGTCAGCGGCTCGCGCGTGGCCGACCGCGCCAAAGAGCTCTTTGACACCGTGGCCCAGCGCGACGAAACCCATCCGGTTATTGAAAAAATGACCGGTCTGGAAACTGTCAAGTTCTACCAGTTGGCCCAGATCGAGCCGGGCCGGGAAAAAGTGCTCGCCCGCACCGCCGCTGGCCAGCCCGTGCTGCTCGAACAGCAGTTGGGCGACGGGCGCATCCTCCTGCTCGCCTCCGGCCTCGATAACCTCGGCAACAACCTTCCCATCCACCCCGCCTTTCTCCCGTTTGTCGAGCGTACGGCGCAGTACCTTAGCCGGCAGGAGGAGA
>JADCJL010000106.1 GCA_020247055.1 Acidobacteriaceae bacterium
CCGCCGGGCCGAAGCGAGTCCGTTGTGCGCGGATTCAAGAAGAGCGCACAGGCCGCGCAGGCCCGGCACCAACGGGCGCGGAACCCGCCCCTCCCGCCGCGCCGCAGCGAGTCCGTTGTGCGCGCTTTCAAAAAGCGCACAGGCCGCGCCGGCCCGGCACCAAAGGGCGAGGAACCCGCCCCTCCCGCCGGGCCGAAGCGAGTCCGTTGTGCGCGTCCCCAAAAGAGCCCACAGGCCGAAGCGAGTCCGTTGTGCGCGCTTTCAAAAAAGCCCACAGGCCGAAGCGACTCAGTTGTGCGCGGATTCAAAAAGCCCTCCATCCGTCCCCCAGGCCGCTGTCCGCCAAACCGCGCCGAGCTTCGCCACCGAACTTTAGCGCACCGCGCGGACCTCCGTTGCGCCAGGCAGCCAGTACCTACTGCCGTCCGAGTACAAACGAATCGACCCGGCATACTACGCCCTCCTCAACGGTAACGATCATGCCTTCCTCCCCGCGGCGAACCCATTGACCAGTTCGCTGCCTTCGGACAGACCACGGCGGACTGTGCGACAGGGACCGAACGGAACGCGCAAAGCCGGCGAGCGAGCGGCCGTGACATACTCAGTTTTGGGGCCTGATCGATGCCCGTCCTGCCCATTGCCATGCCCGGCGAGGACCTGGGGCCTCCTGTTCCTGCTCTCCCCCGCCCACCAGCGCCAACTGCTCACGCGCATCGCCGCCGTCCTCGCCCCCGGTGGCCGCCGCCTGTTCACCGCCCCCGCCCGGCCACTCATCTGGCGCGACGCCATGACCGGACTCGAATCCCAATCCCTCGGCGCCCCCGCCTACCGCCAGCACCTCAACGCCCTCGGCCTCACTCTCCTCTCCGAATACGAAGACGAAGGCCAAAACCACTACTTCGATGCCCTCCGCCCCGCCCCGGCGCCGGGCCCTGGTCGCGGCCATTAACCCAGTCTCACCGCCCAATCCTCCTCCCCCGTTCCCGATCGAGCGAGACTCCCCGGATCCGCCGCCGGATCGCTCGCCACGGCGCCCGACTGTTGGCAGAAAACTGTTGGCAGAAGTCTTTTGGCAGAAGTCTTTTGGCAGAAGACCATCGGCAGAAGCGTCAAGCCGCCGGCCAAGGTTGCACTCTGAAAAGAATCAGGCGCCTGTCGTCATCGCCGCCCACCAAAACAGCACGCCACTCACATCCGGACCCCGGAGGGAAGCGCCCGGATCTAACAATGGATGTATACTGCTCTTGCCCTGGGAGATCAAAATGGAGATTCCGGTCAAAGAACGCCACGCCGTTCCGGTCCACGCCAGCCCGGCCCCGAGTATCCCTTTCGCACCGGCCCTTTCGGACGTCAGAACTCCGCACGATCCGCCTTGCTCCGCTCCCTGTAACTCTGCTGGCGGCATTCGGGAACAGCGCCCGGCTCAACCCGATATCACCACCCAAGGTTCCGGCCAAGACACAATCTTCTCGCGGTCGGTCAGTTGCCCCGCAGGCTGATGCCGATGCGCGCCTTGCCCCTTAGCCTCTGCGCGCTGTTCGCCGTCGGGTTCTTTCCGGCAGGCAGACAGCAAGAGCCGCCCCCCTCTCTGCCGGACACCATCCTTTGGGCATGGGCCGCCAAACAGGACCTTCGATTCCTGAAACCGGAGGACAAGACTGGCATCGCCTTCCTCGATCGCACCGTGGTTCTCCATCCCCAAGGGGTCCGCGTTCGTCCCCGCCTCCAGCCGTTCCTGTACACCCCCGGCGTGCCGCTCATAGCCGTCGTGCGGATGGAGTCGACCCGCTCCGGTATGCCTCCCGTCAAAGACGCTGCACGCGCCGCCGCCGCCGCCGCAACCAACGGTAGCGCATTGCAGATTGACTTCGACGCTTTGCTTAGCGAACGCCGCTGGTATCGGGACTTTCTGCGGGAACTGCGCTCACATACGGACGTCCCCCTCCTCATCACCGCGCTCGAAAGCTGGTGCGAGGAACGTCGTGGCGACTGGTTCCGCTCGCTGCCGATCCGCGAGGCTACCCCCATGCTCTTTCGCATGGGCTCTGAGGAAAGTCGACTCCCCTTGGACTTCCCAAACGCTGCGGTTTGCGATACCAGCGCTGGCGTTTCCACTGACGAGATGCCCGCGCGCCTCCCGCGCAACGCGCGCCGCATCTACATCTTTCATCCCGGATCATGGACCCCGCAAGCTTACGCGCAAGCCATGCGACAACTGCAGGGTTTAAGGAAAATGCAATGAGATTACTCGTGGCCATGGCCTGTGCGCTGCTCTGTCCCGTCACCCTCGAAACATGCGTCGACAGCGCAGCACCCGATTGGTTCGTGACGAAAACGATCCCCGCCCAATTCCAAACGCGGTTCGCCAGCGGAAAACTGGGCATTTTGCGCCAATCCTTTGACCCGTTGCACTTTATCACGGCCTACCGCGTCCTTTCCGGCAAGCCATTCTCAAACGAACAGATCAAGGCCCTCTATCGGCCGCCGGAGCCACGGCCGGAGTTCTTCTCGCAAAGCTTCGCCGCCGAACAGTGGCGGACCGCGCGGACCTCAGTTGCACCTGACAGCACGTACGAACTGCCGTCCGATTACAAAACAATCGAACCCGGATACTACTTCCTCAACTGTAACGAGCATGCCTTCCTCACGGCCGCGAACACGTTGAACGCATTGCGCGACCAATGGGGCAGGCAGGATGAGCGGTTCGTTGCGTGGGTCCTCGCGCAGGATATGGTGTTCGGAAACTGTTCCACGACGACTCCCCGCATCCCCGCCCCTCCAGGATCAAAAATGGAGCCGCTTGCCGCTGCGCACCGCCGTTATCAGATCGCCGCCGCGCAGTTCTACGCTGGGCAGTATCGCCAGGCGGCCTCAAGCTTTCGCGCCATCAGCCAGGATCCCCACTCGCCCTGGCGCTCTATCGCCCCTTATCTCGCCGCCCGCGCGTTGATGCGCGCCGGGCAGTTCCACCCTGATCCCGCCGCGTACCGGGAAGCCATCGCGTCCTTCGAATCCGTCCTCTCCGATCCGGCCCGAAAACAGTGGCATCCATCCAGCCGCGGACTCCTCGCGCGACTGAAGCTCCGCGTCGATCCGGATCAGCGCCTCGCCGAACTCGGCCAGGCGCTCCTGTCCGAGGATGCGGAAAACATTCGGCAAAACGCCATCGACCTCGTGTTCCTGGCTGAAAAGCAAGACTACATCCCCCAAGCGGAGATGGGCGCGTGGGTGGGGGCCATGTCGGGCAGCTGGTCCACGAACCACCCAGCGCGCGTCTCGCGGACCATCGAACTCTGGAGGAAGCATCGCAGCGTCGCGTGGTTGATCGCCGGCCTCATTCGCGCCCGTGCTCCGCGGGATATCGACGAACTGCTGCAGGCCGCTTCGCGCCAGGCCAATCCGCAGTCTGCTGCCTACGAATCCATCTGCTACTACGCTGCTCTTCAGGAAGTACAACGCCAACGCTGGGAATCCGCGCGGCGCTGGTGCGATCGCGTGTTGGGCAAGCCCGGCCTTGACGTTTCCTCCCGCAACTCTTTCCTGGCCGTTCGCATGAAAGCCGCCGGCACCTGGGATGACTTCCTCAACGCGGCCTTGCGACGCACGGAATTGGAATTCGATGGACCGGGCGGTAAAGAGCTCACCAAGCCTCGAGTCAGACGGCTGCCTGGCGGTGCGGTCTACGGCTTCGACGAGGACGCCGTCCGAGCCTTTAACCGGAGCATTCCGTTGCGGCGATGGATCAATGCTGCCTCCCATCCCGCCCTGCCTCCCGCCATTCAGCTCCGCATCGCCCAGAGCGCGTGGTTCCGCGCCGTGATGCTCGAACGCCACGCCGAAGCCAAACAACTCATGCGCCGCATTGTGGCACTAAACCCCGCGGCCAACCGCCAATATCTTGACGCCGAGGATCCTCCGTCCCTGCGCTTTGCCGCTGTCTACACCTATCTGCGCGCCCCATCCCTCTCGCCTTTCCTCCAGCCGGCGCCTCTCAAGACCTCGAATCTCGCCAAGCCTCACGTCAGCCGCGCGTGCCCCGAACTGCCGAGCGACCACCTGGCCCCCCTTTTCTTTCCGCCGTTCCTCTCCCCCGACGAGCGCCGCGCCGCCCAGCAGGAACGTCTCCTGCTGGAACAAGCGCCGAAGTGGCACGCGACCTTCGCCTTGCGCGAAGCGATCGCCTGGGCGAAACGGTATCCTGGCGACCCTCGCACCCCGGAAGCCCTGCATCGTGCCGTCCGTATGTCGTACTACGGATGCCGCGATAAGGAGACCGGAAAGCACTCGCAAGAGGCCTTCGATATTCTTCATCGACAGTATGCAGCAACGATCTGGGCCGCGCAGACTAGGCACTGGTATCGCTGAGGTGCTTGGATGTCTCCCGTCCCGTGGGCTTTCCCGTGGGAGACTTCTGCCCTCCACGCCGGGCCCGGTAGACCACGCAGGCTCGTCACCCGCTAGCCATTGCCACTGCCACTTCGTCGCGCAGGCCATCTTTCTGCGGCCTGATCCGGTTTTGACTACACACAGGGTTCCGGCGAGCCTTGCCCCCGGTGAGATAGGAACCTGCATCTCCGCCGCCGATTTTCTCCGTGAGTTCCCGGCAGTCATGGCTGCCCTCGTTGTATGCATAGCGTAATCTGGAGATCGTATGATCCGCTCGTGCAGCCAAAAAGATGGGCAGCTCCTGCTGGATCGGAAGTTCAGCCGGAAATCTCAAAGCCTCGAAAAGGCGGCTCGGATTCGATTGGAACTCTTGGACGCGGCCACATCTCTCCGGGATCTGGAACTGCCCGGCCTCCGGTTGGAAGCACGCAAGGGTGACCGGAAAGGCCAGCACCGCATCCGTATCAACGACCAGTTCCGGATTTGTTTTGCATGGCGGGACGGAGACGCCCACAACGTGGAAATCGTCGACGATCACTAGAAGGTGGCGCCGATATGGCAACCAAACAACAGAAGCGCTTGCCGCCCATCCATCCGGGCGAGGTATTACAGGACCTGCTGGCGGAAGCTGGCTTAACAGCGAATTCCCTTGCCACGGCGCTGCGCGTACCGGCCAATCGCATCGGCGGCATCATCAAGGGACAGCGAGGGATCACTGCGGATACCGCACTTCGGTTGGCGCGGTACTTCGGCACCTCGGCCCAGATGTGGGTGAACCTACAGGCGAAGTACGATCTGGCGGCCGCCGAGGATGCGCTTGGCAACCGGATCGACAAGGAAGTGTTGCCTCGTCACGCAGCTTGATTCTCCCGACGGCCATCGCCGTCGATTGGACTGTGCGCGGGTTTTCCACGACAACGCGCACGGCTTCCTCCTCGGAGAACTCCTTGGCGCCTGGGGCCTGATATTGAGCACCTGGGCTGCGGCGGACAAAGGTGTGTCGCTTCCCGTTCGCGTGAGGGTTAGGGCTCCAGGCGACTCCCGCACCGCCGGCTTCAGCCTCCTGTGGGGCGATAGCGTGCTCTGGGGAGACGGCAGCGGAATCTTCCCGCTGTCCATCCTCGGGCAGGGCGACCGGTAGCGCAAAAGCGCACAGGCCGAAGCGAGGCCGTTGTGCGCGGCTCAAAAAAAGCGCACAGGCCGAAGCGAGTCCGTTGTGCGCGGTTCCAAAAAGAGCGCACAGGCCGCGCAGGCCCGGCACCAAAGGGCGAGGAACCCGCCC
>JADCJL010000107.1 GCA_020247055.1 Acidobacteriaceae bacterium
GACACCGTGAACGCGAAGCTCGCACAGTCTCGCGCCGAAGCCATTCGGACTCTGATGCTCAAGCGAGGGGTACCGCCTGAGCGCATCGTCGTAACCTGGTCGGCTGGGGGCCGGGATATTGCCGACAACACCACTGAAACCGGCCGGGCAATGAACCGCAGAGTCGAAGTCCTGTTCGTCAAAGCAGCGAAGACCGCCGCCTCGACACAGTAGCCTGCCTATTTTCCTACGCTGCTCCCGCCTCCCGAACGAGGTCGCGGAGCAGCGACTCGATCTCTACGAAAAGCGGTTCAAGCTCTTCGCTGGTCCTAGGCCGTGACCGCACATCCAAAATGGAAATCTGAATCCGAAGTGCCTGCAGCACGCGCTCATTCAAAAAGACCGGCACAGGATCGGAAAAAGCGACCGAGTCGACGCAATAACTGGAAGCCACAATCATGTACTCCGTGGGGAACTGTTCATTCAGTCTTCCTCTACGGATTGCCAATAGCAATTGACCCGACGGCCTAGAACTGTAGATCTAGCGCTCTGAACAATACAAAAATGGCTGGGGCCACGTGATTTACCCCAGTTCACGTTATCAGTAGTCCGCTGCTATTCCTGCGCTGAACAGGTTGGTCACACTTGCGCTGATGTGATGGCGGCGTGCCCGTTCGCGTCACTCAGGTCGAGCACACGCGGCTCACCTTCTCACTTCGTCCACCGATTTGATATCCCGGTAGGCAGCGGCATGGGATCCGAGTCGATGCCGAGCCCCAAAGTCTCGAAAGTGCGGCGGCGAGATGCAGACCGAACTCCGCAACGCCTGCAACCATCAGGCGCAGGGCCGAGAGGTCCCACGAACTCGGAAACATCGTAGGACGTCGAGCTCAATTGTCAGCACATACATTTCCTTGATACATTTAATCCATCAGAGACATTTTAACCTACCATGGCCGACAATCTTTTTGCCATCTGCGAACCGCGCCCCGACGTCCTGCAGGGCGTACTGCGCGAGAGTGACTTCGCCGCCGACCTGTCGCAGGTGCTGCGAGGCGAAGCGCCGGATGAGTACAAGCTGCCAGGCCTCTTTTTCTCGAACACCTACCCCACCAAGGGGCTGAAGAACGTCCTGAGGCTTGTCGCAATGCGGGTCCTGGGGCGGCCGGAACAGGTGGGCTCCATCTTTCGCCTAGACACGCAGTTCGGTGGCGGCAAAACCCACACGCTGATCGCACTCGCGCACGCTATGGCCGGCCTGGCCGGAGTCCCCAACGCCGACGAGTTTCTTGAACCCGCCCTGCGCCCGGCCAAGCCCGTACGAATCGCCGCCTTCGATGGCGAGAACGCCGATCCAGCCAACGGCCGCAAGCTTGGAACAAGCATCCGTGCGTTCAGCCCCTGGGGTGAGCTCGCGTACGCCTTGGCCGGCGACGACGGCTACCGCCTAGTCGAGCGCAGCGACATCGAGGGTATCGCGCCGGGAGCTGACACCTTGCGTGAACTCATCGGCAGTGAGCCGGCAGTGATCCTCATCGACGAGATCGCGCCCTACCTCCGCAAGATCTCGGGGCGCAACGCCCAGCGCGCAGGTGACCAGCTGCTGGCGTTCATGACCAGCCTGATGAAGGCGGTGGAGAGTTCGCCCAACGTCGCACTGATCTTCACTTTGGCGGTGGGCCGGGACGGTAAGGCCGCGGACGCCTACAGCCGCGAAACTCAAGAGATCGCCGCCTTCTTTGCCGAAGCCGAAAGCGTCGCTGCGCGTAAAGCGACGGTGATCGATCCCACCGAGGACGACGAAACCGTCAAGGTCGTGTGCCGCAGGCTTTTCGGGCGCATCGACCAAGCCAAGGCTAAAGAGGTGGTGGCGGCTTACAAGGCTCTATGGGATGCCCATCGCGACCAGCTTCCGCCGGCGCCCGCCGAAGACCGTCGGGTGGAGGAGTTCGAGGCGGGCTATCCCCTGCACCCTGAGCTGGTCAAGGTGTTGACCCAGAAGACCGGCACGCTGGGCAACTTCCAGCGTGTGCGCGGCATGCTGCGCTTACTGGCCCGCACTGTCGCGCGGGTATGGCAGCTACGGCCCGCTGACGCATTCGCCATCCACACGCACCACATCGACCTCGGGTTCGAACCGATTCGCCTGGAACTGGTGACGCGCCTGAAGCAGGACATCTATGTGCCGGCCATCAAGGCGGAGATCGCAGGGGCGGACCAGACCTCTGCATTGGCCGAACAACTGGATGCATCGGCCTTCAAGGGCCTGCCAATGTACGGGTCTTACGTCGCCCGGACGGTGTTCATGCACACGCTGGCATTCAACGATCACCTTCGCGGCCTCAGCAACGAAGAACTACGTTTCGCCATAGTCAGCCCGGGCACCGATGTCGCCTTCGTCGATGACGCGCGGAAACGCTTCGTCACCGACTCCGCCTACCTCGACGACAAGCCAGGTGCGCCGCTGCGCTTCCTTGCCGAGGCCAACCTCACGCAGATTATCCGGCGCGAAGAAACGAACATCGACCGCGAAGAGGCCCGGTCACGTCTGAACGCCTACATCCGCGACCTGTTCACAGGGCAGGCACTGAACCTGGTGCCATTCGCCGGTGGTCCCCACGACGTGCCGGATGACGATGGAAACGGACGGCCATACCTCGTGCTGCTGAACCCTGATGCGGTTCAAGCGGTCGCCGACGCCATCCGGATCGATCCATTGGTCGAGAAGATCTACTTGCATCGGGGGCAAGGCAGCGATTGGCGTCACAACCGGAACAACGTGGTGTTCTCGGTGGCCGACGCCTCGGGTGTTCAGAACATGCGTGCCCGAATGCTTCGTCATTTGGCGCTTGAGTCCCTCCGTGTCCCGGGAAAACTCAAGGACCTCGCGGACTACCAGATTGCCAAGCTCAACGAGGACTTCGAGGTATCGAAGAGCAGGCTGGCCCTGGCCGTGCAGCAGTGCTACCGCCACATCTTCTTCCCCTCCCGCAACCGCGTCGATGGCGCCAACTGCGATCTAGCCCACACCGCTGTCGACATTCAAACCGCGTCCGACCGTCCTGGCGATGGCCAAAAGCAGGTCGTGACGCAGCTGCAAAACGTCAACAAACTGCGCCTGCCGACCGACCAGCCGGACTCACCCGTCTATGTACGTGATCGCACGCCCCTGAAGAAGGGGCAGATCACGACAGCTGCCCTGCGCAACGAATTCCGGCAAGACCCGACACTGCCTATGCTCGTCGGTGACGATGTGTTTATCAAGGGAATCAGACAGGGCATCGATCAGGGCGACTACATCTACAAGGCCGGCGACCTTGTGCGGGGCAAAGGTGACCCCCACGCCGAAATCAAGCTCGACGAGCAGTCGTTCGTCTACACGACGCTGTACGCCTCGGAAAACGGCATCTGGCCCCGACCTGCACCAACGCCGGCACCGTCGCCGGCGGGCGGCGGCACGGGAGGTGGCGCTCCGACCCCTGGCGTCACACCGAAGCCTCCGGCACCTGCACCACAGGCAACAACGGATGCCAGCGTCGTGCAGGCAGAGGACGTGCTTAAGGCAGCACTGACGCAAGTATTCGAGAAGGCGAGAGAAAAGGGTGTCTCGACGCTCGATTCCATGAGCATCCGCCCGTTCGACAAAGGCGATGCGCTCAAGCTCATCCCACTCGTCAAGTCAGTCCCGAACTGCAGCAAACGCATCGAGCTCGAGGCATCGTTCGAGACCGCGACCGGGTCTGAGGCGACCGTGACGTTCAAAGGCGATCTCGATGACGCGACGCCGCTCAAGGACTACCTTGAGCCGCAGTTTCGAGCCGCCAAGGAGACCGACGCAAGCATGGTCTTCCAGCTTCGATTCGATCCACCGCTGGCCGTGCAAGGTACCAGCGCCGAAGGTCTGATCCAGCGGCTGACCCGGCTCGTGTCACCCGTAGCC
>JADCJL010000108.1 GCA_020247055.1 Acidobacteriaceae bacterium
CCGGCAACCACCCCTATCGGATCGATAGACCCCTTATGCCTTGAAAATCCCCGCCCGCAGGGCGGAATCTTCCCTCTTCCGCCAATTCTCAATCCTCCTTTTCACGCTGAGCCAAAACAGTTTCTGCGATATGCTCTAGGGTCAGTGGTCGCTCCGATTTAGCAACCCGCAGCAAAAGCGGATTTTCCGATATCTCGTCGAGTCGTCAGCGCCATCGGCCGATAGCCGCTAAGCACTTTCTCGGACCAAGTGGCTCGTGATCTTTTTCTCCATGTACGCAATGCGCTCCTGCTCGGCCTAGTGGTCGGAGCAACCTTTGGCCAGGAAGGCAGTGGCTCCGTTCCCGAGGAGCTCCTTCTGCCAGCGGTAGAACACCGTTGGCTTCAGCCCCAACTCATCACAGAGCGTGGAAATCGACTCCTTCTCCAGCAGATGGCGCCCTAGAATGAGGACCTTCTCTTCTGCCGTGTAATGCTTCCGTGTCGTTTTCACGCGTTCTCTCCGTTATCTTAACGGCAGAACGCTCCCTTCCATTTCCAGCCGGGGCGGAACACACCAAGGCAAAGGATCGATGTGCCACAGCCGATTCAGGGAAGCGCAAATATAAAAGGCGATTCACCGGTTCGTGCCTGGGCGAAAAGCAGACGAAGTACGCCGGTAGCAGGTCGTGGCGAGCAAACCCTGGATCTGTGGCTCCGCAATTATGGCGGCCTCGAAAGGGACCATCTCCTGTGCGGCAAAAACCAGGAAAAGAAGAAACGCCGACTGAAGTCTCCGGTGGAAATGGTTCACTACCTCGATGGCGGGAGGCGGGCTTCCAACTTGCCCGAGTGGAGCTTCAATTCCCATACTACCGGTTCGCAGCGCCTTCCGACCAGAATCCATAGGACCAGCAGTCGCGAATCGGGTCGATCAGGGCCGGCAGTTTCTCCTTGACTAGGCTACAATCTTCCGGCGCGTGAACAATCAGTTTAAAGTTCATTCCATCTGACCAGTAATAGTATTGAGGGTCGGCCTTTTCCAACAAGCGCGGGTCGCGAGGGAGGGCCTTGATGTACTTAGGAACGATTCCCGGAATCCATTTCGGAGTGGCCTTGCCGTAGTTGGTAAAGTAGCCATCAAATCCGCCGCTGCTCAGCGGATAAGATCCGTTGTCTTTGTGGTAGGCGGTGAGAGCGATTTCCAGGGCCTTTAGATCTTTCCTGCGCTGTTCGAAAAACGGACCTGCGTCCACGGCTTTTTCGGGCACCCGTTCATTAGCAGTCGACGCAATGTTTTCGAATTTCACCAGTTTCACGCCACATCCGAATGTTTGGACGCCCGACTTCACATAGTGATACGCTTCGATGCGGCTAAACACCTTTGGCACGAGCTCTAATTCGACATTGGTATCCAAGACCCAAATCGTCTTGCTCGCCCTCGCCGGAAAGTTTCCGTACAGGATTTCGTCATAATTCGATTCCTTGGCCATGCCGCGATAGTAGCGGGACATGGTCCATGCCTGCATCGGATGATAGAAGACCACGGTGTCGCCGGGCTTGGCAACCGCCATGATGGCCCGAGCGGGGGCTTCCCATTCACAATCCCTGCGGAGAATCGTATCCATAAAAGGCTGCTCGCGAAAGCGCGCAACTTGCGTGAGTCCCGCAAATGCGCTGAGGCAGGTTACAGCCACGGGAATCCATCTCCAAAGGGGAGTTCTCGGGTCGTCACGGGCATCACTGATGCGAAGAAGCAACTGGAAGGCAAATGCGATCATTATGGACAATCCGAAGTAATTGCCGATGAAGTAGCGAACCCAGACCGACATTGGCTGCCGGAGGAAGAAATACGAGGCTTGGAAGCCCAGAAAAACCAGCAGGGAGATCAGTCCGAACAGAAAGCGCAGATCAATGCTTCGCCAGGACCGGACCGCAAAGGAGATTGCTACGAGGATGGCTACACCGGCGAAAACGGCATAGTAATCGACCCAGGAGGTACCCTGGTCGTGCTCATAGGCCAACATGGCGCGGAAGCCTTGCCTCATCGTGTCCAAAAAGAGCGGCAGCGTGGCGGGGCGATGGTCGAGTATGACTGAATCATGACGATTCGGAAAAAGACCAAAAGAATAGCGAATCCACGGCAGGGCAGCCAGGACGGAAACTGCGTAGGAGGCGCCTATAGAGTAAATGAACTTACGCCGGTACTCCTGCCGGAAGAATGCGAATGCAGCCTGGATCGGAAAGACAAGGAGTAAGTAGGAATGCGTGTAATAGCCAACAATAACAAGTAACGTGTAAATTCCTAGCAGGCACCAGAAACGACCGTTCGGAGAGTGGATTGGTGTCTCAAGCAGGTCGAAGAAAACAGCACTGGACCAGATAAGAATCGCCTGGTAGAGTGGGTATTCGCGTACCTGCATGATGTGCATCATCATGTAGCCGTTCAGCGCATAAACTAGAAGCAGGAAGAGGCGTGTTCGCCAATCCCAAGTGCGCGCAAACCGGCGCAGCCCCATCATCGAAAGAAACAGGAAAAGGACGTTGATGCCACGCACGACAACCTCCGAATCAGTGTTGCCGAGGCGGAAGAGCGAGTTGCCGAGAAGATAGTAGAAGGGCTGGTACGGAAAGGGGGCAATCGCTCTCAGAACTTCCTCGTACGTCGCAAAGTCAGGAGAGATCATCTGCTCCTGCCAATGTCGGTTCCCATTCATTAACTGTATTCGCAGCCCTTCGTCAGTCCAGATTCCTTTGAGGTCAAACGAGATCAGGTACAAGAAACCAATTGCAAAAAACAGGCAACTCAGGAAATACTTTTCTTTATGCGAGTTTGTGGATGATTGCATCGGAATAGGGGTCGCTCGAATCAGAATCGAAACAGCCCATTACATTGGGCGATTCTGTACTATTGTACCCAGTACAAAAACCGTTTAAACATTTTCTTGTTAACGATCATGTCAAAACGTGGTTTTTTGATTGTGAGGCCGACCCGTACCGCTGTGGAAGAGACGGGTAGCGGTGACGTCGTGTTTCGGCTCAATTGGCAAACGCTGCCTTTGTTTCACGAAGACGGTCGCAGGGAAATGCCTTGTCCGCGCTATGCCGTTTGAGGGTGGGCCAGACCCAGGACCTGCCCTGTTGGTGTTACGCCCCGGCTGGAAATGGCAGGGAGCGTTCTGCTGTTAAGCTAACGGAGAGCAGGCGTGAAAAAGACACGGAAGCATTACACGGGAGAAGAGAAGGTCGCCATTCTAAGGCGCCATCTGCTGGAGAAGGAGCCGATCTCCACACTCTGTGATGAGTTGGGGCTGCAGCCAACGGTGTTCTACCGCTGGCAGAAGGCGCTCTTCGAGAACGGAGCCGCGGCCTTCCAGGCAAAAGGCCGCTCCGACCACTAGGCCGAGCAGGAGCGCATTGCATACCTGGAGAAGAAGATCCAACGCAAGGACGAGGTCCTGGCCGAGTTGATGGGAGAATACATCGCACTAATAAAAGAACTTGGGGAACTCTAACCGGGGCCTGGGTACCGCACGATGTGCGGGACCAGATCGTTGATTTCGTTCGGCGCTGGTCGGAGGCGCCCGAGATCAGCGCCGGGCGGTTCGTTAGGTGGCTCGGCGTCGGCAACAGCAAGCTCTATGACTGGCGAACTCGCTAAGGTCGCGTCAACAAGCACAACGCCTGGGTTCCCCGGGATTTTTGGCTGGAGGACTGGGAAATGCAAGCGAGCATCAATTTCCACTTGCAGAATCCGCTGGAGGGCTACCGGCGGCTGACGTTTATGATGCTGGATGCCGACATCGTGGTGGTGAGTCCGTCCAGCGTATAGCGGGTGCTGGGGAAGGCCGGGTCGCTAGGCGGGCCGTAACCCCCTTACGTAGAGTCCCCTGCGCTAGAGGATACAGGCGGCTGCGTGGCGGTTAAGGGTGGGAACTCGAAGTTTACCCGCTCCCGTTCGACAACGAGCGGTCGCCGCTGCACATACGTATGGACCGATCCAAGATACTCGCCGATAATGCCGAGCGCCAACATCTGAACAGAACTGAAAAAGAACAATCCGATCACAAGTGGCGCAACCCCAACCGAAAAACTATACCAGTAGACGAGTTTGTAAACCAAATAAAGAAGACCCACCAAAAGACTGAGGACAGAAGAAACAAATCCGAAAAACGTAACTGCACGAAGAGGAATCTTCGACAGGTTCGTGATGGCGATCATTCCCACGTCGTAGAGCTTATAGAAGCTACTGAACTTCGAGATACCCCCTAGGCGGCGGGGCTGGGTGAACGTGATCTCGGCATGGGGAAGGCCAATTTCTGCAATCATGCCACGGAAGTATGGGTAGGGATCGCCGAAGGCTTTAACGATCTCAACCACGCGGCGATCATAAAGGCCGAAGCCGGTAAAGTTTTCGAACGTTCGAATGGAGGCGAGATTATTGATTAGCGCATAGTAGGCCTTGCGGATCAGGAACATCAACTTGTTTTCCTGACTTGCGGTCTTGATGGCCAAAACCATTGGAAAACCGCATTCCCACTCCCGGATGAAATCGCCAATCATCTCCGGCGGATCCTGGAGATCCGACGCCATCATGATCACCGCATCGCCGGAGGCCTGAAACATGGCGTGCATGTGGGATCGCATCGGACCGAAGTCCCGCGCATTAACGATAATCCGGATGTTCGTATCTTGGCTCGCCAGTTCTTTCAGTACCGCCACCGTGTGGTCAGTAGAGCAGTTGTCAATCAAAACGTGCTCATAGCGATACTGCGGAAACTCCGCCATCGCCTTCCGGATGCGAGAGCAAAGCTCGACGGCGTTATCCTGCTCGTTGTAACAAGGCGTGACGATGCTGATGGTTTTCATCTTGCCTGTAAGGCGGTATTCCGTACTATAGCACGCTCACCGATTCTCCCACCCGGCGTGCTTTTCGCTGTGCAGGAAGATAAAGTTCGTGGCGATGGTAGATTCTTCCATCGATATAAGCCGCTCCAGTCGACCACCCTCTTCCACCGAAAAGCACTCGTAGCCGATACCCTTGAGCAACGCAATGATTTCGTTGGGATGATATCCGAATTTTGCACTCCATTTCCGAAGCATCTCGATGAACAGCACCGGTCGGGTCCGCGCGATGGTGGCCATACCGCCACGTAAGGCGAAGATTTCGGCGCCTTCGACGTCGCACTTCAACAGGTCGATCCGTTCTTCTCCAGTCAGAACCTCGTCCATCCGCCGAACCTGCGAGCGCACTTCCACAGCGCCAGAGTTTTCCAACAAATTCTGTGACGATGTCGCACCGCTCACGTGTGGATGGAAGTAGAACACAAGCTCCTTTTCCTCATCAGAAAGGCCGTATTCATGCAGTTCCACGTTCGTCGTCCCATTCAGAGCCAGATTCTTCTTCAGAAATCCGATCGTCGACGGAATGGGTTCAAACGCGAGGATACGCCCCTTGGACGCCGCCCGGCCCAGGAGTATTGAGTACCATCCGATATTAGCGCCGATATCGACCACAACGCTGTCTTCCTTCACGAAGGAGAGCAATAGTTGCGTTTCCGACCGTTCAAAATCACCGAAATTCAAGATTTCGATCGACATGATGCGCCAGTCTCCCGGATTGCTGACCAGGGTCACACCTTCCTTAGTGGTAACCAGCACATCCTCGCCGGTGATCGTAATCTTCTCCACGTTCCGTGGACGGATAAATTCAGAGTAAGCGAAAAGCGTTTCGTGTACTCCATACATCTTTTCGATGTAGGCAGCCTTCGTGATTGCGCCGCTCTGGTATTGCTTCTCCAACTCGATCAATGGATTGTGGGTCATGATGATATCCCGATGTTTTCGCTGGTGGTATCGGTGCGGTAGCTTGCTACCGTCCGTGCAAAGCCTTCTTCAATCGCAGTTGTTGCTCGCCAGCCCAGCGCCTCGATCTTCGTTGTGGCCGCCCGGGTAAATGGAATAGGGCTGGGGACATAGTCGGCATCGTGGCGAACGCGACGTTCGACGCCCACGCCGAATAGAGCGCCCAGCCGCTCTGCAAGGCCGGCAATGCTCTCATCGGCGGAGGCGTTCGCCACATTGTACGCTTCTCCGGTCGCACCGCTCAGAAGAACACGAAAGAAGGCCTCCGTCGCATCAGCCAGATAGCAGAAACAACGGCGAGCGGTGCCATCGCTATGTAAAACAAGAGGGCCGCCGTTGAGAATGTCACGAACGAAGTCAGCAAAGACACGGCCATCGTCCAAGCGCATGCCGGGGCCGTAGGTATGGAACGGCCGCACGATGCGTGCCGGAACGCCATACTGGTGCGCCCAGGCAACACACATCGTCTCCCCCATGCGCTTGCTTTCACCATAGCAGGAGCGGACATCAGTACAGTCCACGTAGCCGTAGTCCTTTTCGTTGATCGTGCGAGTCGCATCCGGGCTCGAGCCGTAAACGTCACCCGAACTGAAGAACAGAAAGCCCTTCATGGGGCCCCGCCGTGCCGCTTCGAGCAGATTCCGCGTGCCAAAAACGTTTGCCGACAGCGTGCCCACCGGATCGGTTCCATAATACCGAGGACTGGCCTGGCTGGCTGCGTGCACAACATAGTCAAACCGCAGAGATTCTGGTAACGGTGCCGTTACGTCCTGCACCAGAACCTCCAGCACTCCGGCGCGTGCCGCCTCACCAAACCGTTGCTCTGCCGTCGCGGGATTCCGGACCAACGCCACCACTCGCGCCGGTGACTTCCTGAGCAGCGTCCGATTCAGATGGAGCAAGGTCTCCACCATATAGGCGGGTAAAAAACCCGTCGCCCCGGTTACCAGAACGCGCGCGCCCGCAAGCGTATCCCATGGCAAATGGGCCGCAACGATGCGGGCGACATCCTCAGCGACAACTCGGTGCCTCGCCATCGCCGGTCGTTACTGATCCGCCGCCAAGTTCTTGCTCTTCTCGTGCATGCCGACGATCATCTCTTTTTCAAACTGCTCGCGCGGCAGAACCGGCGCCAGATCTTCCAACGGAGGAGATATCAGTTTACCATCAGCCGTTACCGTCAGTGACAGTTTGGGTACGAAGATCTGGTCCCGGTCGGTGTAGATGACGCACATCGACGGACCATCGGCATTCAACGTTTCGGCAATCTTCGCCGGCGCCTCTGCAAAATCTTCGATAACGCAGGTCGGAATGCCAAACGCCGCCGCAATTTTAACGAAATCCGGGCAGCTCACCCCGGTCGCGCTACCCGATCCCGACTGTTTGCCGTTGAACAGAGCATTCTGCGTGGCCCGAATCGTCAGGTAGCCGTCATTCTCGTACAGGAACATCTTAACGGGCAGTTTATGGTGCACGATGGTCTGCAGTTCTTGCAGGTTCATCATCATAGAGCCATCGCCAATGAGCAGCACAACTCGCTGACCAATGCGGGAAAACGCCGCGCCAATCGAACCAGGAACTCCGTAGCCCATCTCGCCTAAGCCCGTGGTGGCAATGAACTTCATGCCCGGCTTCAGGTCGATCACCTGCTGCGTGGAGGTATGTGCGGCCCCGGCGTCGGCAACCACAAGGTCTCCCGATCGCAAATGCCGATTTAGCTCCTCCACGAAGCGGTAGGTGTTGATTTTGCGGAATCCGTTGACGTGATACTTGGGTTCAATCAGCGGATAGCGCCGCTTCCAGTCCTCGCAACGATCCAACCATACCGGAACAGTCACCATCGTGCCTTCGCTTGCCTTCAGCAGCGCGCTAATGAAATGCTTGGCGTCCGCCTGAATCGGGTAATCCATTGCAGGCTTGAACTTGGCGAGTTCGTGCTCGTCGATATCGACCACAACTTTTTTTGCCGCGCGCGCATACTCAGTCAGGTCATAACCGATCTGCGGAATCGCCAACCGCGTCCCGATGCAGACGAGCAGATCGGAGTTCTGCACGATGAAGTTCGCGCACCGCGCACCATAAACGCCTGCGTGTCCAAAAAGCCGCGGCTGATTGGACGGCACTTGATCCATTCCACTCCAGGCGGTTATCACAGGAATCTGGAAGCGCTCGAGCAGGTCCGGAATCAGGTCCTGGCCGCCCGCCAGTCGGATACCATTTCCCAAAATAAAAACCGGACGTTCCGCATTAACCAGCAGCGCGTGGACTTGCGCCGCCACCGCACTCAGATCCGGTACCACTTCGACGGGCGGCTTAAACTGCACAAGCTCATCTTCTTCCACCATGGCGGCCTGTATATCCATGGGCACGTCGATCCAAACCGGACCGGGGCGCCCATGCCGCGCCTCGTAAAACGCGCGGTCCACGTGGTACTCCGCCATCTTCGGATCGTCGATCATCACCGCGTACTTACAGAATGGGCTCACAGTCCGTACCACGTCGAAGCCCTGCACACCCCACATCCGCAAGTGCCGACCAACGTTGATAAAGTCCGTCTTCTCCTGCCCCGAGATCATCACCATCGGGATCGAATCCGCCCATCCATTTAACAGACCCGTCACCGCGTTTATTGCGCCCGGACCCGCCGTTGTCATCATCACGCCCATGGCGTTCTTGTCCGACATCCGCGTGTAAGCGACCGCCGCCATCGCGCCGGCCTGCTCATGGTGCGGGCAGACGTATTCCAGCCCTTCCTGCCGTGCAATCGCATCGAACAAGTGCAGATTTCCCGCACCTGAGATGGCAAACACGTGCCGGCATCCATGGCTGGCGAGTTTGTTAGCGATCAGATCCGCAACTTTTCGCCTCATTCTACTGCGCTCCCCGCAAGACAGGCAGCAGCTTACGCACGTCGCGCAGTGTACCGATCGTATAGTCCAACATTGCCGGTGTCAGTCCCGGATATACACCAACCCAAAATACGTTATTCATCACGAAATCGGAGTTGCGCAGATCGCCCACTTTCCGATGTTCAATGTCCTGGTAGGCCGGTTGCCGCAGCAGATTGCCACCAAATAGGAGTCGTGTGCTGATCTTGGCGCCTTCGACATGCGCCACCACCTGTTGGCGGGAGAAGCCGGACTCCGGCCGCACGGCGAGCGGGAAACCGAACCAACTGGGGTCGGAATCTACCGTTGCTTCCGGCAGAATGAAAATGTCCTGCATATCGGCCAATCCAGCCTTCAAAGCCCGGAAATTGGCCTTGCGCGCTTCCACGAATCCAGGCAGCTTGGCCAGCTGCGCCACGCCCACAGCCGCCTGCATATCGGTCAGTTTCAGATTGTAGCCAATGTGCGAGTAAGTGTATTTGTGATCATAGCCGCAGGGAAGCTCGCCCAACTGCTGATCGAACCGCTTGCCGCAGGTGTTATCCTTACCTGGCTCGCACCAGCAGTCCCGGCCCCAATCGCGGAACGATTCGGCAATCGTCTTCAACATCGGCTTGTCGGTTAGCACCGCCCCGCCTTCCCCCATGGTTAGGTGGTGGGCAGGGTAGAAGCTCACCGTGGAGAGATCCCCAAAAGTCCCCACCTGCTGACCGCGATAGGTCGAACCCACGGCGTCGCAGCAGTCCTCCACCAGCCACAGATTATGCTTTGCTGCGAAGGCCTTCACAACCCCCAAATCGAATGGATTCCCTAGCGCATGCGCCACCATTATGGCGCGCGTCCGGGGGGAGAGCGCCGAATCCAACTGGTCGACCGAGATGTTGTAGGTCGGAATATCGACGTCGAGGAACACCGGAATCAGTCCATTTTGAATGATCGGATTGACCGTTGTTGGAAAGCCAGTTCCCGCAGTGATGACCTCGTCGCCAGGCCGCAACCGCCGATCCCCGAGTTTCGAGGAGGTCAGGGCGGTTAGAGCAACCAAGTTCGCTGATGAGCCCGAATTCACGAGTAAGGCGCTGCGAATCCCCATGTATCGCGCGAATTTCCGTTCGAAATCCGCAGCGTATCGGCCCGTGGTCAGCCAGAATTCGAGCGAGGAATCCACCAGATTCACGATCTCTTCGGCATCGAAAACGCGCCCGGCATACTGCACAGGGGTTGTTCCCGGCAGGAACGCTTTCGCAGGAAAAGCCTCTTGATGATATTGGCGGACCAACTTCAGGATTTCTGCGTGCAGTGTCTCTTTACTCATTTCGAATCGGGTGCGTATTCGGTACCGGTTTCGGCCGCCAAATGGCGCGTATACCAGTCAATGGTCGATGTGAGAGCCGTATCCAAGGTGAATTCCGGGCACCAGCCCAACAAGCGCCGTGCCTTCTCCGCGCTCAAATATTGGTGCAGAATTTCATTGCTGGCCGTACCCTGAATATCGGGTTCGAGCGAACTGCCCATGACCGCGAGGATCCGGCGGACCAAGTCAATGACGGTCAATTGAATCTCGTTTGAGAAATTGAAAGCCTCGCCTGCCAACGCAGGGTTCTCCGCCATTTTCTCAGCCAAGTGCATATACGCCGCCGCGCCGTCCTCGACATAGAAATAGTCCCGAATATACGACCCGTCAGACCGCAAAATAGGCCGTTCGCCCCGGACGATGGATCGAATGGTACCCGGCACAATCCGATTCCAGTTCAAATCTCCGCCGCCATAGAAATTGCCACAGCGTGTAATGCAGACGGGCAGCTTATAGGTGTGGCCATAGCTGGCCGCAATCAGGTCCGCGCAGGACTTGCTGACATCGTAGGGGTGGCGTCCCTGGAGAGGAGTGGACTCGTCATAAGGCAATTCCGGCTGGTCGCCGTATGCCTTGTCAGACGAAGCGATCACGATCTGCGCGACCGCCGTGCTTCGCCGGCACGCTTCAAGCAAGGCCCAGGTACCGGCAATATTCGTCTCGAACGTCGAGATAGGATTACGGTTGGCCACGCCGACGATCGTCTGCGCGGCGAGATGAAAGACGGTTCGGATCTCGTATTCGCCCAACGTGCGTTCGAGGAGTTCCTGATCACGCACATCACCCCGAACGACCTTTACTTTCTCAATGGCGCCACTCCGCACTAGCTCCGATTGAGGTACCCAGTCGCGCACCAGGCAAACGATCTCGGCGCCCACTTCTAAGAGACGTTTTGTCAGCCAGGAGCCCACGAGACCGGTGGCACCCGTGATCAGGATGGGTCGATCCCGCCAGAACCCGGGGTTCAAACCGACCCCTTCTCAATGTCACAGTTTTCCCAAACTCTCCATGGTGCCGCACCCGAATCCCAAAGCTCATTGAGCGCCTTGTACTCGCGATAGGTATCCATAGCGTAGAAGAACCCTTCGTGGTGATAGCTCATCAGTTGCCCTTCCGCGACGAGCGTCTCGAGTGGCGTAGTTTCTAGAATGCAGTGAGGATCCAGATAGTCGAGCACCTTTCGCTTGAAAACCATGAAACCAGCGCTGGCAATCCCATCAATCTGCGGCTTCTCAACAAATTTCATGACCCGTCCATCCGGCGCAACATCCAAGATGCCGAATCGCGAGGTGGGCCGCACCGTGGTAATCGTGGCCAACTTACCATGGGATTTGTGGAACTCGTACAGCTTCCTGATGTCGACATCGGAAATGCCGTCTCCGTAGGTGACAAAAAAGTCACCATCATCCAGATACCGGCTGACCCGCTTGACGCGACCACCCGTCATGGTATCCTGACCAGTCTCGGCCAACGTCACGCGAAAATCCTGTTCCCTATGTTCGTCGTGAAACGTGAGCTCATTCTGGGTCCCTAACCGCATGGAAAAGTCATTATTCATTGCTTCATAATTGAGGAAGTATTCCTTAATCATGTTGCCCCGATAACCCAGACAAATCACAAAATCAGCAAAACCATGGTGAGCATAAAGCTTCATGATGTGCCAGAGAATGGGTTTTCCTCCCACGTCGACGAGGGGTTTTGGCCGAAACTCCGTCTCTTCCCGCAAGCGAGTCCCTTGGCCACCACACAGAATTACCACTCGAGGCATATCGACTTTCAAAGGTATCAGATGGTCGTTTAGAATGCAACACGAGAAAAACAGGGAGAAAAACAGGCGCTCGCGCGGTTCCTGTCTCCCTGTGATCCGGCCGATTCCCTCGAAGGGTATCCGATTGGCTGTGGTCGCAGGCGAGACAAGCAAAACGCAGGATAAGCTTGTGTTTGCCATCGGCTGAAACCGGAGGACTTGGTTTACGCAGCAGCTAAAGTGGTCCAAGAAGTCTTTGGAGCGAGATCTTGAAGAAAGAAAGACGGCGCTGGGGGACGGACGACAAGATCAGATTGCTGCGGCCTCATCTGACCGGGAAGCAGACAATTTCAAATGTCTGCGTGGAGGCCAGCAAGTCGCCAACCAAGGTCTAAGACGGGCCTTCAGCGGTCACCTGAAAAGCGGCCAATGGCGGTCACCCCAAAACCAGCTAATAAAAACTTGAGTCAGGGCAAGCCTCTTACAATCCATTCCGTCCGAATGGACCAAGAAATTTCGTTGATGAATGGGGGAGGAGGGCGCGGTGGTTGAGGCAGACCGGGTCGTCGGCCGCCATCTTCGTTCGCCCTCTTCTTGGTCGGCACTTCACCACATGTCTGTAATGCATCAAACGGTCCAGCATTGCACCTACCGCCGCCGTATACGTCAGCAGTGTACTGGCTCACTTATATTGGCGCATCGCGATTTCCAGCAGATCCTCGGCTGCGGTTCAGCGGCAGTTTTCGCATCCCGCAATCGTCAATGATAACCAGAGGCACCAACGTCAGTTCTACCACTTATTTCTTCCGCCGGCCTTCGGCCACCGCATCGGCCCGTTCTTTCGGCCGCACGTGCGCCTCCGGGCACAGCATACAGTGTCCCTGTAGGATGGCCTGGCCGAGATGGCTCTTGACCGCCTCGGGGATCACCCCGAACCGGCCATTAGGGGACGTCTGAAAACCGCCCATGAAATGGCGTGCGCCAGGGCATTGAGAAGAGCACGAGGGGCTGCCCTCAGTTCTCGTGAGCAATGTCTTAAGCGAAAAGAAAAAGCAACAGATCGTAGGACTGGGCCGTCTCGGATGGTCTCTGCGCCGGATCGAACGGGAGACCGGGCTCCACCGGAAAGCGGCCGCGCGCTACCTGAGCGAAGCCGGAATCCCGATCCGAAAACCCGCTCGCCCCAACAAACAAATTGCAAAACCGGCCATTTCCACCCGCGAGGCCCCCCACGGGTCCATCTCACTCAGTGACGGCAGGCGCCTCCACGCCAGCAAACGCTACCCCCGCGCCGGACAGGACATCGGCTTCAGCGTCTCAAACGACGATGGCAGCACTGGGCAGTGGCTCAGAACCCTCCCCACGCGCCCCGGCGACAACCCCGAACGCTACCACGAACTGCATGCCATCGAAGTAGGCCACGGCCGCCTCCTCGCCCCCGTCCGTAACCACAACCCGGCCAACGAACGCGAAACCTTGCAATCGGAATCCTCCGACGGCGGTAAGTCCTGGTCCATCCCCCGGCCCATCGGCGTTTGGGGTCTCCCCTCCCATCTGCTCCGCCTCCGCGACGGCCGTCTGCTCATTACTTAAAGGCTATCAACGCCCGCCCCGTGGAAACCACGCCCGACTCAGCACCGACCACGGTCACACCAGGTCCAATCCCTTCGTCCTGTCCGGCGACGGCGCCGGCGACCTCAGCTACCCCTCCGCCGTCGAACTACCCGACGGACACCTCCTCAACCTCGTGGTAAGACTCCCAACACACGGGCTCCCATCCCGCTCAACTCCCACCGCCCCCTTCTCCGTCCTCCGCCTCGCCCGCTGGCGCCTCGGTTAAGGTTTTCGTTGTAAACTGCCGATACCCCCTCATGGCGTTGGACGCGAATCGCATCATCATTATCCTGTTGGCCGGCCTTTATTTCGTTATTGCCTGCCTCTTCGCCTCCCAAAGACCGTACTGGCTCGATGAAACAGTGAGTGTCGGCATCGCGGCGCTCCCCAAGGTCGAGAACATACTCGCCATTCTCGCCGCGGGCAAGGAAGCCCATCCGCCTCTTTCGTTCGTCCTCATCCATGTTTGTTTCGCTCTGTTCGGGCCAGGCGAACTCCCTGCCCGTCTCCCCTCCATCCTCGCCCTCTTCGGGGCACTCGTGGCGGTCTATCACTTTCTCCGCTTCCGCTTCTCCACCCCCATCGCCCTCGCCGGTGCCGTCCTGCTCGCCCTCAGCCCCGCCGGCTATTACGCCGTCGAAGCGCGGAGTTACGCTCTCCTCCTCGCCGCCGCAGCCGGTGCGGCTCTGGCTTGGCAGCGCCGCTCCCACCTCGGCCTCGCCGCCGCCCTCGCCTTAGCCATCTCCTCCCACTACTACGCCGTCCTCCTCGCTCCCGTCTTCTTCGTCGCGACTCTCGTCCGCGACCGCCGTGCCGCTCTCCCCACGCTCGCCGCCATCGCCATCGGCTTTCTTCCTCTGTTTCTCTATCTCCCGCTCATCCACTCCACCTACACGGGCGGCTTGAGCACCTGGCAGTTCAATCCCGATAACATTGCCCGCCCCTCTCTCGGACATCTCGCGCAGATGCTGCGGCGGGTTTTCTTCCATGAAATGGTCCCCATTTTGCTATTGGCGCCACTCCTTCTGTACCGCTGGTTCTTCCGCCAACGCCTCCCCAACCTCGATAGCCCCTCGCTCCCGTTGGCCGAAAAGGTACTCGCCGGATGCCTGCTGCTCCTGCCCCCCCTCCTCCTCGTCATCAGCAAGTTCACCGTCGGCGCCTTTTTTGATCGCTATGTGATCCCCTGGCATCTCGGCATTGTCCTGCTTCTCGCCGCCGCCCACGCCGCCCTGTGCTCCCGCCCCGCGCACGCCTGGGTCTTCCTCGCCTCCTGCCTCGTCGGACCCTTCCTGTTACCCGCCCTCTACAAGCCCTTTCACACCGTCTCCGCAGAACTCACCAATCAGTGGGACAACCTCGCGCTACCCCCTGGCCTCCCCATCGTCTATGCCGACTCACTCGACTACAACTCCGTCTGCCTCTACGCCCCACCCGAGATCCGCCGGCGCCTCCTCTACGTCCACGACATCGCCGTCTCCCGTCTCACGCGCGACCCCGTTCCAGAACAGATCATCACGCAGCTCAACCCCTACCTGTTTCCCTTTCGCGCCGAACTCTACGCACAGTTCGTCGCCTCCCGGCCTACCTTTCTTCTGTTCACCACCGGCTTCATCGACCGCGAATGGCTCCCCGGCCGCCTTCGCGCCGATGGCTACCAGTTCACCCCGCTCCGCACACTCCGCGAGCACACCCTCTACCGCGTCTCTCCCCCGGAGCAATAAGTCCCGCTAATTAATCTTCCGAATACGCATCGTCCGCAACCGCACTTCCATCGCCGGCACCGCCTCCACCTCAAACGCCAGTAGGCCCGCCTGCTTGGTCGCCGGCAGGTCCTCCTCCCGCTTCTCCCCGTTCACCCATACCGTCATTTTCCCGTCCTGGCAGAGCAGCTTATACTCCACCCACTCATTTGCCCGCAAATACTTCCGGGCCTCGGAAATCTCCACCGACGGCCCCTCCATCACCCCCTCCGTCCGCTCCTCGCTCTGCACCCAGAGCTTCAGCCGCCCGTTTCGCAGCCGCACCTCCATTCGCAACTCAAAATCCTGATACCGCTCCCCCCGGTGCACCAGCGCCAAACTCCGCTTCCGCCCCGTCATCTTGTCCGTCGACGCCCACATCCGGTCCCGCTCAATCTGCCAGATCTGCTCGTCCCCCTCCCAACGCCCAAAGTCCCGCCCGTTAAACAACGGCACAAACCCCTGGCTCGCCTCCCCCATCTGCAACACCTGTGCCGGTAAATTCAGAATGAAAAGAAATAGAAATAACCAACGCATCTTCTCAAAGGTACACTAAACGATGTGAAAGCCTTCGACTACGCCGCCCCCGCCTCCCTTCCGGAAGCCGTCGGTCTGCTCGCCAGCCAACCCGCCGCCCGTCTCCTCGCCGGCGGCACGGACCTGCTCGTGCAACTCCGCTCCGGCCGCAAACAAGCCGACGTCGTCATCGACGTCAAGAAAATTCCCGAACTCAACGAAATCACCCTCGCCGCCGATCACAGCCTCACCATCGGCGCCGCCGTCCCCTGCTACCGCCTCACGGACCATCCCGCCGTCCAGGCCCATTACCCCGCCCTCACCGAAGTCGCCTCCTGGATCGGCGGCACCCAGATCCAGGGCCGCGCCTCCCTCGGCGGCAATCTCTGCAACGCCGCCCCCAGCGCCGACTCCATCCCCCTGCTCATCGCCCTCTCCGCCTCCGCCCACATCGCCGGACCCGCCGGGCGCCGCTCGGTCCCCGTCGAAGCCTTCTGCACCGCCCCCGGCCGCAACCAGCTCACCCCCGGCGAACTCCTCGTCTCCATCCACATCCCCGCCCCCCCGCCCCGCTCCGGCGCCGCCTACCTCCGCTTCATCCCCCGGAACGAAATGGATATCGCCGTCGTCGGGGCGGGCGCCTCGCTCACCCTCGCCAACGGCGTCATCGCCGCCGCCCGGCTCGCCCTCTCTTCAGTCGCCCCCACCCCCCTGTTCGTCCCCGCCGCCGGCGATTCGCTCCTCGGCCAGGCTCCCACCCCCGCCGCCCTCGAAGCCGCCGCCCAGCTCGCCCAGGCCGCCGCCTCGCCCATTTCCGACATGCGCGGCTCCGCCGCCTACCGGCGCCACCTCTGCGCCGTCATGGCCCGCCGTGCCCTCGAACTCGCCCTCAGCCGCGCCCAGGAGAACCAATAGCATGTCCGCCAAAGTCCAGGTCCAAACCACCATCAATAACGAGCCCGTCGAGTTCCTCTGCGAACCCCGCCAGTCGCTCCTTGAATGTCTCCGCGACATCGTCGGCCTCACCGGCACCAAAGAAGGCTGCGGCGATGGCAACTGCGGCTCCTGCACCGTCAAACTCGGCGACCGCATCGTCACCTCCTGCCTCGTCCTCGGCGTCGAGGCCGCCGGCCAGTCCATCACCACCGTCGAAGGCCTCGCCCACGGTAATACCCTCCACCCCCTCCAAAAGGCGTTCCTCGAAAACGCCGCCCTCCAGTGCGGCATCTGCACCCCCGGCTTCCTCATTGCCGCCGACGCCCTGCTCCAAAAACACCCCCAGCCCACCGAAGAACAAACCCGCTTCTGGCTCGCCAACAACCTCTGCCGCTGCACCGGCTACGACAAAATCATCCGCGCCGTCCAGGCCGCCGCCCACGAAATCAACGCCAACTCCGGAGCCGCCCAATGAGCACCCCAACTTATAACGTCATCGGCACTCGCCCCGTGCGCCACGACGGCGCCGACAAAGTCACCGGCCGCGCCCTCTATGGCGCCGACCTCCAACTCGCCCGCATGGTCCACGGCGCCATCCTCCGCAGCCCCCACGCCCACGCCCGCATCCTCCGCATCGATACTGCCAAAGCCGAAGCCCTCCCCGGCGTTTTCGCCGTTGTCACCGCCGCCGACTTCCCTCCCGCCCCCGCCGATAAACTCGTCGACTTCGGCGAAGGCGAAACGCCACTATCCTCCCTCCGCGGCAACATCCTCGCCTCCGGCAAAGTGCTCTATAGCGGTCACGCCGTCGCCGCCGTCGCCGCCGTCAATGCCCACGTTGCCGCCGAAGCCGCCGCCCTCATCGAAGTCGATTACGAACCCCTCCCCTGCGTCCTCACGGCCCCCGAAGCCATGGCCCCCGGCGCCCCCATCCTCCACGATCACCTCCCCAACGGCAACATCGCCGAAACCGTCCACTACGAAATGGGCGACCTCGCCGCCGGCTTCGCCCAGGCCTCCCTCATCGTCGAACGCGAACTCGATACCGCCACCGTCCACCAGGGCTACATCGAACCCCAGAACGCCACCGCCTTCTGGAACACCGATGGCCGCATCCAGATCTGGTGCAGCACCCAGGGCTCCTTCGTCGCCCGCGACGCCACCGCCGCCGTCCTCGACCTCCCCGTCTCCCACGTCAAAGTCACTCCCATGGAGATCGGCGGCGGCTTTGGCGGCAAAATCAACGTCTACCTCGAACCCGTCGCCGCCCTGCTCTCGAAGAAAGCCGGTCGCCCCGTCAAACTCGTCATGTCCCGCCGCGACGTCTTCACCGGTACCGGGCCCACCCCCGGCTCCCGCGTCCGCGTCAAAATCGGCGTCAACCCCGAAGGTAAAATCACCGCCGCCCAGGCCTGGCTCGCCTACGAAGCCGGCGCCTACCCTGGCGCCATGGTCGTCCCCGGCGCCATGACCGTCTTCGCCTGCTACGACATCGAAAACATCCTCATCGAAGGCTACGATGTCGTCGTCAACAAACCCTCCACCGCCGCCTACCGCGCCCCCGGCGCCCCCAACTCCGCCCTCGCCACCGAGACCGTCCTCGACGAAATCGCCGAAAAACTCGGCCTCGATCCCCTTACCCTCCGCCTCCGCAACGCCGCCCGCGAAGGCACCCGCCGCGCCGACGGCCCCCGCTACAAACGCATCGGCTGCGTCGAAGTCCTCGAAGCCATGCAGGCCTCGCCCCACTACAACGCCCCCCTCCCCGGACCCCACTGCGGCCGCGGCGTCGCCATCGGCTTCTGGTTTAACGTCGGACTGCCCTCCTCCGCCACCCTCTCGGTCAACGCCGACGGCACCGTCAACCTCATCGAAGGCTCCACCGACATCGGCGGCTCCCGCGCCTCCCTCGCCATGCAGGCCGCTGAAGTCCTCGGCCTCCGCGCCGAGGATATCCACCCCACCATCGTCGATACCGACTCCGTCGGCTACACCGGCGTCACCGGCGGCTCCCGCACCACCTTCGCCACCGGCCTCGCCGTCCACGACGCCGCCCAGCTCGTCGTCGAACAGATGAAGGCCCGCGCCGCCCGCCTCTGGGCCGTCGATCAGGTCGCCTTCGCCAACGGTGTCTTCTCCTCGAACGGCCACTCCCTCTCCTTTGCCGACCTCGCCGCCCAGCTCGGCTCCACCGGCGGACCCGTCTCCTGCAGCGCTACGGTCAACCCCAAAGGCGTCGGCGGCTCCTTCGCCGGACTCATCGTCGACCTCCACGTCGACCCCGAAACCGGCAAAACCACCGTCCTCCGCGTCACCTCCGTCCAGGACGCCGGCAAAGCCATCCATCCCTCCTATGTCGAAGGTCAGATGCAGGGCGGCACCGCCCAGGGCCTCGGCTGGGCTCTCAACGAGGAGTACTTCATGGACGCCGCCGGCGACATGCGCAACGGCAGTTACCTCGACTACCGCATGCCCACCGCCCTCGACCTCCCGATGATTGAAACAATCATCGTCGAAGTCCCCAACCCCGGCCACCCCTTCGGCGTCCGCGGCGTCGGCGAAGCCAACATCGTCCCGCCTCTCCCCGCCGTTGCCAACGCCCTCTACCGCGCCACCGGCAAACGCCTCAACCGCGTCCCCATGAACCCGGCCACCATCCTCGGTCTCTAGCCCGTGGCCACGGTTTTCTTCCCCACGCTTGTCCGCCAGCAAACCGGAGGCCTCGCCCATATCGAGGTCTCCGGCTCCACTGTCGGCGAACTGCTCATCGCCGTCGAAGCCCGCTTCCCCGGCATCTCGCAGCACCTGGTCCGGCCCAACCTCGCCATCTCCGTCGATGACGAGGTCACCCCGCTCGGCGTCCTCGAACCCGTCCGCCCCGACTCCGAGGTTCACTTCATTGCCGCGATCTCAGGCGGCCAATAAACAGAGCCGCTAAACCTTCTCCTTCTCCCGGTACCCAAAAAACCGCCTCTTCTTGATCACCGCCGCGATCTCCGGCGGCACCATCTCCTCCCACGAATCGTCCTGATCCTTAATCCGCCGCAGCACATCTCGCGAAAAAATATGCAGCACGCTCCGGTCAAACAACTCCATCGACCGGATCCGCCCCCGCTCCATCAGGTGCTTGTAGAGGTTCCGCAGCGAATCCGGCATGTCAATGTTCTCCGCCGTCGTCAGCTCGCCCGTCGCCTGCTCGAGCAGCGGATACACATACAGCCGCAAATCCCGTGTAAACAGCCGCCCGAACGCCTCGAGAATCCCCCCCTCGAGCCCCTTGTAAAACTCCTCGCTGAACAGATCCCGCACGCTCTGCACACCCATCGTAATCGCAATCGGCTCGTTCGTATACCTCCCCAGATAAGCCGCCAGCCGGTAGTATTCGAAGTAGTCGGAGATCATCACCGTCTTCCCCGCCGTCGATAGCAGATCCGCCCGCGCCAGAAAATCCCGCAGATCGATGTCGCCACCGCCCGCTAGCAGGTTCCGCATCGTGATCTCCATCAACTCCACCACCTCTTTGCCCTTCACCTCCGGCTCCTCGCCAAACTGCTGCCGGGCGCTCTCGATCATGTCGATATTCACCTTCGTCACCGGCCGAAAACTCCCGCGCTCCACTAGAATCGGCTTCTTCCGTAGCACCTCGCTCGGTTGCAGCACCTCTCCCTTCGGCCCGAACATCGCCGCCCCGCTCAGCCCCAACTGCACCAGCTTCAAACTCATCACCCGGTTATCTACCCGGCGGAACTCAATGCCCGAAAAATCCACCATGTCGATCTCGAGCCGGTCCGTCGTCAGATTATCGAGCAGCGATTCGAGCATCTGATTCGGCGTATGGTGCAGGAAAAACGCCGCGTACAGCAGGTTCACCCCCACAATCCCCAGCGCCTCCTGCTGCAGCGGATTCTCTTTATCGAGCATCCGCACGTGCAGAATAATCGTGTTATCCGCATCGCCCGGAAACGCCTGATACTTCACCCCCATCCAGCCGTGGCACTCGTTGGTGCCCTTGAAGTTCAACGCCGACACCGTATCGGCAAACGTGAAAAACGCCGTCGAATCGCCCCGCGATCCGCCCAGCCGCTCCACATTCAAACTATGCTCGTAATCGAGCATCCGCTCAAGACGCTCCCGCGAGACATACCGCTTGCACTTGCCGTAAATGGCATCGCTTACCGTCATGTCATAAGCCGAGATCGACTTTGAAATCGTCCCCGCCGCCGCGCCCACTTTGAAAAACCAGCGCGCCACTTCCTGCCCCGCGCCAATCTCGGCGAAGGTTCCATACCGCAACGGGTCTAAGTTAATGCTCAGGGCCTTCTGATGCGTACTCAGTCTCGGCCGCTCAGGATGAAGGTTCGTACCGGAGGTTGCACCCATGCTTCATTTTAGCGCCCCCACTCCCGCCCCGCCGTCTCCGTCCGGAACCGCACCAGCCGCCCCTTCTCCATCTCCGTCACGTACAGCGTCTTTCCGTCCACCCCGCCGAACGCCACATTACTCGGCTTCGAACCCAAAGTCGCCACCTCCCGCACCACCTTCCCCGCGGGCGACACTACCGCCACCGTCCCTTTCCCGTGCCGCGAAATGTACAAATTCCCCTTCCGGTCCACCCGCATCCCGTCCATCGAAAAATCCGGAAACTCCACCAGCAGCTGCTTGTCCCCTAAACTCCCGTCCCGGCCAATCCGGAACCGCCATACCTTCCGCTGCACCGATTCGTTCACATATAGGAACTTCCCGTCCGGACTCAAGTCAATGCCATTGGTCGTCCCCATCCCTTCGGCCACCCGCGTCACCTTCCCGTCCGTCCCAATCCGCCACAACTGCCCCGTGCCGTTCTTCCAGTCCGGGTCGGAAGCCCACAGCGTCCCGTCTTGGCTCATCGCCAGATCATTCGGCTGATTCATTTTGGGCTCGTGCGCAAACACGCTGACCTGCCGCGTCGCCGGGTCAATTTTCAGAATGTTATGACCCGTGTAATCGGCCACGTACAGCATCCCGTCCTTCGCAATCCGGATCCCGTTCCCCAGGCTCGCCCCCGGCATCTCGATAAACAGTTCCGCCTTGCCCTCGGGCGTCACACGCCCAATCGTATTCTTCTTCGCGAAACTCACCGCGTAAACGTTCCCCGCCCGGTCCACCGCCGGCCCCTCAATCTCGCCCGTAAAACTCCGCTCCGCCGTAAAAGGCGTCGCCACAAACAAAACCTCTGCCGCCAGTAAAAAGAAAGCCATGATCATGCAGTATAGTTCTCTTCTATGCGCCCGTTCGCCATTCCGCCCAAATGGCTCCTCATCGGCCTCCTCTGGTTCTGCTACGTGCTCAACCACGGCGACCGCCAGGTGCTCTACACCCTGTTTCCCGCCGTGCAAAAACACTACGGCTTCTCGAACGAAACCCTCGGGCTCACCGGCGCGCTCTTCCTCTGGGTCTACGGCCTGTTCTCCCCCCTCGCCGGCATCCTCGGCGACCGCTGGCCCAAACCCGCCGTCGTCGCCGGTAGCCTCGCCCTCTGGAGCCTCTTCACGGTCCTCTCCGGCCTCGCCCCCACCGGCCCCCTCCTGCTGCTCTGCCGTGCCCTGCTCGGCATCGCCGAGTCCTGCTTCATGCCCGCCGCCTACGCCCTCATGGCCAACGCCCACGGCCCCGAAACGCGCTCAAAAGCCATCGCCCTGTTCGCCACCAGCCAGATGGTCGGCGTCGCCTTCGGCGGCTCCGTCAGCGGCTACCTCGCCGAACGCTTCGCCTGGCAGACGGCTTTCTTCGTCCTCGGCGCCGTTGGCCTGCTCTACGCCTGGCCCCTCTACGGCTACCTTAGCCGCCTCCCCGCCAACATCCGCCTCTCGCCCTCCTCCACTGCCCCCGCCCGCCTCGCCGACTTCGGCCGCCTCCTCGCCATCCCCTCCCTCCGCGCCATCTCCACCGTCGTCGCCGTCGCCACCTTCGGCCTCTTCCTCGTCTACACCTGGCTGCCAACGTTCCTCTACGACAAGTTCAAACTGTCGATGTTCCAGGCCGGCTACGAGGCCGCCATCTACCCGCAAATCGGCAGCCTCTCCGGCCTCCTCGTAGGCGGCCTCCTCGCCGATGCCGCCTACCGGCGCAACCCCGCCGCCCGCTTCTGGCTCCTCCTCGCCGCCCTCTGCGGCGCCGGTCCCTGTATCTTCCTCCTCGGCGCCGCCCCGTCCCTGCTCTCGATGCGCGTCGCCGCCGCCCTGTTCGGCTTCTGCGCCGGCCTCATCGCCGGTAACCAGGCCGCCGCCGCCTTCGACGTCGTCCCCGGCGCCTACCGCGCCACCGCCGTCGGCGTGCTCAACTTCCTCGGCTCCCTCGTCTCCGGCTTCGCCCCCTATCTCGGCGGCGTCGCCCGCGACACCATCGGCGTCGGCCAGCTCATGGCCTTCACCGCCATCGCTTACCTTGCCACCGCCGCCCTCCTCCTCTACGCCACCCTTCGCCTCTTCCCCCGCGACCACGCCGCCGCTGACTAGCCGACCCCACGGGCCACGGGCCCACTTTCCTACCCCGTTCGAGTTAGGGGAAACGGACGCAAACTGAGCGATTTCTCCCCCGCGACTAGGGTCTCCTCAGCATTCCCCGGCAACCAGGATTCCGGCAAGGTTAGAGTACCCCATGCTTTGTCGCTCGCTTACGTCTGCCGTTCTGGGCATCTTCGCCGCCGTCTGCGCTGTCTTCGCGCAGAGCCCCCGGCTCGACCCCGCGCTCGAACCAGCCCTTGCCTCGGCCGCGCCCGTCTCGGTGCTCATCACCGGGTCCGCCCAAAATCAGCAGCAGGTAATCCGCCGGTCTCTGCGCCTCCCCCCCGGCCCCCGCGCCGTCGCCAGCCAACTCCTCGCCTGGCGCCGCGGGCTGGCCGCGGAGATGCGCCGCGAATCGCGCCCGCAGCAGGATCGCCTCCAACTCATCCTCAACCAGATCGGCGCCACAAAAATCCAGCCCTTCCCGCTCCTGAACCTCATCGCCGCCGAGGTCCCCGGCTCCTCCCTTCCCGCGCTCCTCGCCTCGCCCGACATCCTCTCCATCGAAAAGCCGGCCAACTATCAGCTATCTTCCACCATCGATGTCCAGGCCCTCGGCGCGCCCTTCTTCTGGGCCGCCGGCGCCTCCGGCGAAGGGGTCCCCATCGCCATTCTCGATACCGGCATTCGCGCCACCCATCAGGTGTTTGCCGGCAAGGAGATCTATCCCTTTACTTTCGTCCAGGATTTCCGGAACGATCCGTGCCTGCAGGATAACGTCGACGACCCCGCCGACTACCACGGCCATGGCACCCACGTGGCCGCCATCGCCGCCGGACAAAGCCTGCACAACTTCTCCGGCGTCGCCCCCGGCGTCGGGGCGATCTACTCCTACAAGGTAGGCGTAGGAACCGCCGCGGGCCCCCCGGACTGCGAGGCTGGGGGCTTCATTTCACCCCGGGCCGTGCTCAAAGCCCTCGAACATCTCGTCGAAAACACCCCGGTTCAGGTCGTCAACATGAGCTTCGGCTCCGTCGGCGAGCACGTCAACCGAAGCCAGGCCAACATCATCGACTTTCTCGCCGGAACGTTCGGGATCAACTTCGTCATCGCCGCCGGGAACAGCGGCCCCGGTAATCCACCGGAGTATGTCTTCCCGGTCGGAACCCCAGGCTCCGCCGCCAACGGCATCACCGTCGCCAACGTCGACACCCGCGAAAACACCGACCGCTCCTCCCACACCATCAATCCCAGCAGCAGCCGCGGCCCCGCCTTCGACGGACGACAGAAGCCCGATCTCGCCGCCCCCGGAACCAACTACCTCTCGGCCGGCATTAGCAACGATGCAAGCCTGGTTCTCAAGACCGGCACCAGCATGGCTGCCCCCGCCGTCGCCGGCGCCGTCGCCCTCCTCCGCTCCGCCGGCGTCACCGACTGGCGGGAAGTCAAAGCCGTCCTCATCAACTCCGCCACCAGCCGGTCGCTGTTCACCACCTTTCTCGGTCGCTATTGGGACGAGGCCTGGGGCCACGGCTATCTCAATCTCCAACGCGCCCTCGCCTCAAAAGACTTCCGCCGCTCCGGCGAACTCGCCCCCGCTCTTCCCGTCGCCTTCTGGCGCATCCCCCAAAACCGCGGCTACTTCTCCGCCACCGCCGTCAATCAGCGCCAGTTCACCGAAACCGGCACACCCTTCCTCCATTCCCTCGCTCTCTCCGTCTACCGCGAGGCTTCCGGACAACACCTCAACACCTCGGCCGAACGCGACCAGGTCGTCCAGTTGGTCGACACCCAAACCGAAGGCGACCTCATCCTCCGCCTCGCCGCCCCCAATCTTCCCCCGCAAAGCGCCCCCGAACCCTTCGCCCTCGCCCTCTCCGCCCCCGGCGCCGAACCAGTCGCCCCACCCGCCCTCCGCATCAACTGCACCGCCCCCGCCACCGTCCGCGCCTCTACCGCCTTCGACATCTCCTGCTCCCTCGCAAACCCGGGTGGTCTTAGCCTGTTCTCCCCCCGCCTCACTATCGCCAACGGCCCCGCCACCCCCGCCGGCGCCACCGACGGCCCTCCCCTCGCCCCCGGCGCCACCGCGCGCGCCAACCTTCGCCTCACCGCCCCCGCCACCCCCCAGACCCTCAACCTCCGCCTCCAGGCCACCGCACAGGCCTTCGATCTGAACTTGAGCCGGGAACAGGTCCTCACCCTCAACGTCGAACCCGCCATCATCCTGCCCCAGGTCGCCGCCTCGGCCAGCGAACTCAACCTCTCCACCACCGTCGGCGCCGACCCCGCCCCCCAGTCCATCCTCCTGTCGGCCTCCGGCGCCGGGGTCTCCTTCGCCGCCAGCACTCCCGCCTCCTGGCTCACCCTCACCTCTCCGACCGGCCCCGTGCCCACCACCCTCCGCCTCACCATCCAGGCCCGCACCCTCGCCGCCGGAACCTACTCCTCCCGCATCAACATCGCCCTCGCCGGCGCCGCTACCCCCTCGCTCGTCATCCCCGTCACGCTCCGGGTCAACCCCGTCGCCGCCCCGGCCACCACCTTCCGCAACTTCACCACCGCCAAATCCGTCACCTCCACCACCTGCATCCAACCCGCCTCCACCTTCAACTTCACCCCGCAGGATCCCACCGCCTCCCTCTGGTTCGAAGCCAATAACGCCCGCCGCGGCGACATCGTCCGCTACCTCTGGACCGCCCCGAATGGCGCCACCTTCACCACCCAAACCGAACCCGCCCTCGCCCGCGACGGCAACTTCTGCCTCTGGCAAAACATCGCCCTCCCCGCCGCGCCCACTGCCGCGCACCTCGGCATTTGGAACGTTCAGGTCTCCTACAATGGCGCCGCCATCCATACCGCTTATTTCATCTATTCGAAGGTAACCCTCCTGCGCGCCCTCACCACCCGCTCCGTCCCCGCCGGCCAAGGCTGCACCGCGCCCATCGCCAACGCCACCTTCTCCCGCTCCGATCAACAAGCCCTCGCTTGGTTCCTCGTCTCGGGCGCCGCGGCGGGCGACGTCGCCAGCATCCGCTGGATCGACCCGGCCGGCGCAACCTTCACCACCAGTAACTTCAACCCCGTCCCCACCGCCGGCTCCTGGTGCCATACCGCCGCCCTTCCCCTCAGCACGGCGCCACCCGGCGCCTGGACCGTCGTCTGGCAGTGGAACAACGCCCCGGTCTACTATGAGCGCTTTACCCTCGCCAACTGATCCAACGCCCCGCCATCACCGCCCCACCCACCACCAAACCCAGCAACCCAGGCATCGCCAGAGTCATCGCCCCCCAAAATAACGTCTCCACCGCATATTGGCCCCAGCCGCACGCCGTGGCCTCCCCCAGCCATCCCCCGCACCGCCCCTCGTATTGCCACACCCACCCCAGCACCAGCAGCCCATACCCCGCCAACCCTGGCCCCAGCAGCGCCAACGCACCCCGCCCCCAACCCCGTCCGCCCCACCGCCAGGCCAACACCCCGGGCAGCACCGCCACCAACTTCATCACCACCAACGTCAAGACCAACAAGCCGTACTCCCTCATCCCGCCCCACCTACCGCCCATCCACCCACGCCAACGACGGCCACACCAACTTCGATGAGACGACCGACATCTTCCATGGCTGCAGCATCATCAACCGCATGACCACCCAGAAGCTCCGCAGCGCCCCCCGCTACGGCGCCGCCAGCGACTACCAGTCGCCCAGGCAGATCCGGCTCGGCTTTCACCACTCCCGCACCAAACCCGCGGCCTCCCGTCCACCGGACCGGAGGCCGCGCTGTTTCCCCTCCACCCCCGCCCCGCCTAGAACCCTACCCGCAAACCAAACCGGAACACCCGCTCGTCTATCCCCTCCCGGCCCGTTCCCCGCACCCCGGTAATCTCCATAAACCGCGTATTCGACACATCGGAAACCGGAGCCGCGAAGTGCGGCGTATTGGTCGCATTGAACGCCTCGGCCCGGAACTGCAGATTCACCCGCTCTGTCACCCGGAAGCTCCGGAAAACACTCGCATCCAGGTTAATCACCCCCGGACTCTGCAAAATGTTCCAGCCCGCCGTCCCAAACCGCGGCTCCCGCACCTGCCCAAACGCTGTCGGGTCAAACCACCGCTGCCCCGGACCCGCCCCGCCAATCTTGGTCACCGTCGTCTTCAGCAGATCCGCCCGCTGCCCGTTCCCCGGAGCGTTCAGGTCCGTCCCCGGCGCCGTCACCGAAAACGGCGGACCCGAGTAGGCCGACAACAACCCGTTGATCTGCCAGCCCCCCAAGAGCATACTCCCGAACCCACTCGTCAGGAACCGTTTCCCCTTCCCGAACGGCAGCTCGTAAATCCCCGTGAACTGGAAGTTATGCGGCGCGTTCAAGTCGCTCACCGCCCGATTCAATTGGAAAAACTCCGGCAGATGAATCCGCGGCCCCCCATCGGAGTTCACGTTGCCCGCCGTCCCCATGTTCTTCGAAAACGTGTAGGCAAACAATGTCTGCAGACCATTCGAGAAGCGCCGCTCCAGCTTCGTCTGCAGCGAGTCGTAGGTATAGGTCCCCAATCCCGTCACCTGAATCGTATTGGCAAAACGCCCGAACTGCCGCGCCAGCGGCCGCCCGTTGTTGCCCCCATTCACCGGCCCCGCGTTCCGATTCAAATTGCCTAACTGATTCACCGCCCGCGTCGCCACATACGCCGCCTCGGCCACCCATCCCCCGCCTACCCGCTTCTGGATCGCCACATTCCAACTCTGGATGTAGCCCCGCGTCCACTGATTTGGAATCACCGTATTGGCCTCCACAAACGGACCAATATCAATCACCCCGTTCCCCAGACTCGGCGCCACAATCGCCGGAATCCCCGCATCAAACTGGCTCGCCGGCGTCCACGCATCCGCCGCCGTCTGGTTGAACGGAATCAGCAGCGGGTGATTCGTGCGGAACGGACGACCCAGATTGTACGGGTCGTTCGTAATCCCATAACCCGCCCGGATCACCGTGTCATCGTTCAGCCGGTACGCCAGACCCGCCCGCGGCGCCAACCGCCGCTTGCTCTCGTTCACCCCACAGTTGCGCGGCACAATTCCCACCCCGCAAACCAGCATCTTGTTCGCCCCAAAATCATACTGCTCCAATCCCCGGTCCGCCCGCGTTGGAAACGGGAAATACTCCCAGCGAACCCCAAAGTTAAAAGTGAGCTTGTTCGTCACCTGCCACTGATCCCGCAGATAGGCCGAATACAGATTCGTCCGCGTCGTAAACGCATCCGGCACCATCAACAGCCGGCCCAGCGAGTTCGTCAGGCCCAGCATAAAAGACGCCCAGGAGTTGTACTCCGACGTGTTCGGCGCCAGCGGACCTCCCGGCGTCGCGCGGAAACTCGTCTGCCCGCCCCCAAAGCTGAAACCGCCCGCCGCGCCCCACGGCGCCCCCACAAACTCCGGCTGGGTCTGGTTCAGCTGCTGCTGATAAAAATCGGTGCCAAACCGGATCTGGTGCCGCCCCCGCGTCAGGTTCGCGTTGGCCACGTACTGAAACTGCGGATCCCGGTTGAGATACGGCATAAAGTTATTCGGATGCCCGAAGTTGGAAAACCCACCCACCTGAAACTGCGGCAGTCCGCCTTCAAAAAACCGCGGACCGTTCGTCCCCGGCAGCTTCAGCACATCCAAACCCACCTTTTCTTCAAGGCGCGGCTGCCGCGAGTCCCCCTGCATCCGCGTCCAGCCGAAGTAGGCGTCAATGATGAAGGACGGCTGCACCACATACGTGGCCGCCAGCGTCGTCGAGTATGAGTTCCCCGTCGCCCGGCCCACCTGTCCGCCCGCCACTGGATCCCCGCCCAACTGCTCCCCCAGCCGCCCCGGATTCGTCACCCGGTAGTCCAAAAACGAAATCCGCCCGTACATCGTGAACTTCTGGCTCGCGTTCCAGTTCACCTTCGTGTCCAGCGTATCCCGGTCAAACGCATAGCCGTTGCCCGCAAAGAAATTGTTCACTGTCCCGGGCGCCGTCGGGTTCGGAAACAGCGAGGCCAGACGTACCGCCGCCGCGCTGAACCGCGCCGCCGGAATCCGCTGATCCGCAAACGGCTGCCGGCCAAAGTTGTTCCGGTCGCCCGTCAGCGGATCAAAAATCGGCCGCCCCGCCGGCGCTCCCGACAGATCCCCGTTCCGCATCGCTGCCGTCGGAATCGAAATCAGCGACGACGCATACTGACGGTCCCGCGAACCCTCAAAACTCGCAAAGTAGAACAGCTTGTTTTTGATCACCGGACCACCCACCGTACCGCCAAACTGGTTGTACACAAGCTTCGGCATCCGCTGCCCCACCGGAAGGAAAAACGGCTTCGCCTTCGTCGCGTTCGAGTTGTGATACTCAAACCCCGATCCGTGCAGAGCATTCGTCCCCGACTTGATCTGTACGTTGATCGCCGCCCCGCCCGCCAAACCCTGCTCGGCGTCAAACGAGTTCGTCACCACGTTCACCGTCTCAATCGACTCGAGCGCTGGCACATAGGCCACAATGTGCGGCAGCCACACATTCGTCGACGAAGCCCCGTCTATCCGCGTGTTGTTCGAACTCGAACTCGTCCCGTTCACGTTGAACTGCAGCGCCCGCGACGGATTGGCCGGAACCGAGTGCGCGTTGCGCGGCGGCGAAAACCCGGGAATCGTCACAAACAGACCCTGATAGTTCCTTCCCGGCGGCACCGGTACATTCAGCAACTCCTTGCTCGTCACCTCCGCCCGGACCTCCGCGCGATCCGTCTGCAGTGTTGCGACGCTCGCCTCAATCGTCACCGACTCTCCCACCGCGCCCACCTGCAAGGTAGCGTCCGCCCGCGTCACACTGTTGATCGCCACCGCAATGCCCTGCGCCGTCTGCACCTTAAAGCCGCTCTTGGTCAGCGTAATCTCGTAACTGCCCGGCAGCAGCGTCGGAAAGTTGAAGACCCCGGCCTCATCCGTCACCGTCTCCCGGCTCTGCGCCGTCTCGGCGTTCTTCAGCACCACGCTCACGCCAGGCACCACCGCCCCGGAGCTATCCCGGACGTTACCCGTAATCGACCCATGGAGAATCTGACTGTAACCACTTCCGGCCAATACGAAAAACGACAACGCAAGCAACAAAATTCGGCTCATAGAGAAGTCAACCCCGTTTAATAAAACTAGATTGCTAAAGTCTATGGCCTGCCCCGCTGCATTGCAACCCTCCCCGGAGCAGTAAGCCCCCCGCTACCGCGCCCGGTTCAAAATCTCCCCGTACAACTCCGGCCGCCTCCGCTCGAGCAACTCCCGCCGCACCTTCCCGGGATTCACCCGCCCCAACACCACCTGGTCCCGCTCCCCCTCATTAGCCGCCACCACCTTCCCGTCCGGGCTAATAATCAAACACCGCCGCGGATGCACAAACGCCAGCCACACCCCGTTCTCGTAGGCCCGCACCCGCATCATCATATCGTTCATCTCCCCATAGGAGCCCCAAGCCGGCACCAGCAGAAACTGTGCCCCCTTCAAAGCCAGAATGCGCGCCGGCTCCGTCATCTGCCGGTCGTAGCAGATCAGCGTCCCCCACCGCCCGAACCGCGTCGTCACCACCGGAAAGCTCTTGCCTTTCGTATTGAACGGTTCGTCGTCCGCCGTATGGCTCTTGGCGTAATGCGCCGCCAGCTCCCCCTCGGGCGAAAACACAGCGACCGAGTTAAACATCTCCTCCCCCCGTCGCTCGGCGAAGCCGATCGAGAGATAGATCCGCAACTCCCGTGCCAGACCCGCCACGCGCCCGAGCAGCGGACCGTCAATCCGTTCCCCAACCGCCACATACCGCTCCCGCGTCAACCCCGGCGTCCGCTTCTCGTTGCCCACATAGCCCTCGAGAAACCCCTCGGGCGAAATCACCACCTGCGCCCCCCGTCCCGCGGCCTCCCGCGCGTACCGCTCCAGTTTCCGGTAATTCGCTTCTTTATCCCAAGGCTCCGGCATCACACTCAGGCCGGCCACGACAAACGACCCATCCACCGGCGGCGCCGCCACCACCGTCCCGGCCACGAAAACAGACAGAAACCATCGAAACACCATCGGATTTGTGCCCTGAGCATATCAGATTCAATCCCGGCCCACCCCGGCCCCCAACCTAAGCTATAACCTCGCATCATCTGTACCGGCCCGCACCCCTCCGTCGAACTGAACAGCATCGCCTCCGTCTTTCCATGCTTCTAGGACCCCAGACCATGTCGCCTCAATTCCCGGCCCGTCGTCGTCACGCTCTTCCTACTCTCCTCCGTCGTCCCGCTCCTCGCCCCAACCGGGAAGTTCGCCCCGGACCTCGCCGACCTCTCCCCCAACGGGTCCATCGACGTCATCATCCAACTTGAGGACACTCCCGCCCCGCGTCCCGGCGCGCCCCGCCCACCCGCTCCCTCCCCCAAACGGCATTCACGGATGATCAAAATATTCCTTATCCCCCTTCTTCCCAATCTTTTAAGACCGCTTTCCATCACCTCCCCACCCCCGAAAATTTGGTCCCCTCGTGCTATAGTCCAGATAGACAAGAACACCAACGCCCTGACCGGCTTGACCCGTCAGGGCGTTTTTCTGTTCCTTGGGGAACTTTCTCCTGAAGGACCGAAGGATCATCGAAAAAAGCAAATTCGACCGACGGCCATGCCCATGGCGCCGGGGTAGCCCTTCTCTCGGGTGAGGACCCAGCGGTCTACGCCGAGATGACCGCCGAGTACCAGCGCAGCATCGGCACACCAGCGGAAATCATGACCCCGGCCCAGGTGGCCATCCACCAGAAACCCCATAACCTATTGAAAAGAATAGCGGAACCACCAAACAGCCCAACGACCAAAGCCAACTCCCGGCGGCATCCCCGGCCCCGTCGAGCCAGGCCCCCCTCGTCCCACACTGCCTCGCTTCGTCCGGTCCGCCAAGCCCACGACCGTCGCCGCTAGCGCCACGTCGCCCTACCGCGCGAAGTTGAAACTCACCTAAGGGATGAACAGAACGCCCAACCAAGATTTTTCACCCGGCCAAACCTGTAAACTATTATAAATCAACGGGATACGGCCAACGGCCCGACGACCGAAGCCAACTCCCAACCCCAACCCGTCATCAAGGCCCCTTCCCAACAACCCCACAGATACGACCCGCGCCAAAACCACCGAAGCCAACTCCCGCCCCACGGCGCCCCTCCCGGACGACTCCCCCCACCAGGACTACACTGAAAGGAGAGGTACCCCCATGGCCAACTCCACCATCGATATCGAAGACGCCTTCCGCGGACGCCCCCGCCAAACCAGCTGGGGCAAGGGCACCGTCCTCGCCATCCTCCTGGCCACCCTCCTCAGCGCCACCGCCATCTGCCGCACCATCATCGACTACCAGTGGTGGACCGAAGTCGGCCAGTCCGAAGCCTGGTGGGCCCAGTTCTACTACCAGTCCGGGCCCCAACTCGTCGCCGGACTCCTTGCGTTCCTCATCCTCTGGGTCGCCAACGCCCGTGCCATGAAAACCGCTGGCGCCTCCCTCCGCCGCCACCCCGTCTACGCCAAACTCGCCACCCTCGCCGCCCTCGTCCTCGGCTGGCTCCTCTCCGCCGTCGCCTTCTCCAGCTGGGACGCCGCCCGCTACTTCGCCAGCCGCCAAGCCGCCGCCCCCGCCGGCCCACCCGACCCCTTCTTCGGGCAACCCCTCTCCTTCTACTTCTTCGCCCTTCCCTTCCTCGAATCCCTCGCCACCTTCGCCGTCGCCACCCTCGCCGCCGCCACCCTCGTCCACTTTGCCGTCAGCCAGGCCTGGTCCGCCCGCTCTCTGTTCCGCTCCGTCGCCCCCGGCCAGTTTGAACTCGACTGGCAAAACTTCGCCGGCGTCACCACCGGCACCCGCGCCCTCGCCGCCCTCACCCTCACCGCCCTTGCCGCCCACCTCTTTCTCAACCGCTACGACCTCACTTTTGAAGACCACGCCTTCATGACCGGCGTCGACTACATCGCCGCCAACGTCCGCATCCCCCTCAACTGGGTCCTCGTCGGCGCCACCCTCGCCGCCGCCGCCCTCGTCGCCATCGGGCGCGGCAAAGCCGCCCTCGCCGCCCTCCTCGTCCTCCCCCTCCAAAGCATCGTCCCCGGCCTCGTCAACTCCGTCTACGTCAAGCCCAACGAACTCACCCTCCAACGCCCCTTCATCCAGCACCACATGGATGCCACCCGCCGAGCCTACCAACTCCAGGGCTCCGCCCAACCCAAACTCTTCCGCGCCAATCTCGATACCGCCCTCGACGCCAATAAACACCGCGACCTCCTCAACAACGTCCGTCTCTGGGACTGGCAAGCCTTCCACGACACCGTCAGCCAGATCCAGCCCCTCCGCCCCTACAGCTACGTCGATACCGACGTCGACCGCTACCGCATCAACGGCAAACTCCAGCAGGTCATGCTCACACCCCGCGAACTCGACATCCAACAGCTCGGCGAGGCCCGCAACCGCTGGCCCAACCGCCACGTCGTCTACACCCATGGCTACGGCATCGTCGCTGCCGACGCCAACAAAATCACCACCGACGGACTCCCCAACCTTTTCATCCAGGACGCCCCACCCAAAGTCACCGTCCCCGGCATGAAGCTCGCTCGCCCCGAAATCTACTTCGGCGAAGTCGCCCATGAACCCGTCTTCGTCCGCACCGCCCAGCCCGAGTTCAACTACCCCTCCGGCTCCGACAACGTCCACAACCACTACGACGGCCCCGGCGGCTTCCCCATCGGCTCCCTCCCCATGCGCCTCGTCGCCGCCATCGCCTACGCCGACCCCAACATCGTCCTCACCGGCTCCCTCCAACCCGATAGCCGCATGATGATCCATCGCCGCATCAGCGCCCGTCTCGAAACTCTCGCCGGCTTCCTCACCTGGGACGAAGACCCCTATCTCGTCCTCACTAAAGAAGGACGCCTCGTCTGGATGGCCGATGGCTACACCACCTCCCGCTCCCATCCCTACTCCTTCGCCGTCCGCACCCGCGCCGCCGGACGCATCAACTACGTCCGCAACGCCGTCAAAGCCACCGTCGACGCCTACTCTGGCGAAACCAACCTCTACGTCTTCGACGACCAGGACCCCATCATCCTCGCCTGGCGTCAACTCTACCCCAACCTCCTCAAACCCGCCGCCGCCATGCCCGCCGAACTCCGCGAGCACGCCCGCTACCCCGAATGGCTCTTCCGCATCCAGGCCGAAGTCCACCTCACCTTCCACATGCAGGACGCCGAAGCCTTCTACAACAAAGTCGACGTCTGGGATATCGCCAACCGACAGGGCGCCGCTCCCTCCCGTGGCGCCTCCAGCGACGATTTCATCCCCGATTCCTCCCGCGGGAAGTCCCCCATGGCCCCCGTCTACGTCCTCGCCAACCTGCCCGGCGACGACTCCTCCGAACCCGAGTTCCTACTCATGCTCCCCTTTACCCCCCGCGGTAAAGACAACCTCATCGGCATGATGATCGGCCGTGGCGATGGCACCCATCTCGGCGAACTCGCCTTCCTCGAACTACCCAAAGAGCAGCTCTACTACGGACCCATGCAAATCGAGTCCCGCATCAATCAGGACCAGAACATCTCCAAGGACCTCAACCTCTGGAACCAACAGGGCTCCCGCGTCCTCCGCGGCCAAATGACCGTCCTGCCCGTCGATAACAAGTTCCTCTTCGCCCAGCCCATCTACCTCCAGGCCAATCAGGCCCGCATGCCCCAACTGAAGAAAGTGGTCATCGCCGTCGGCAACCGCCTCATCTACACCGATACCTACGAACAGGCCCTCGCCGAACTGAACGCCGCCACGCCCGCCCCCCCCACCGACTCCCGGCAGCCCGCCGCCCCCCCCGGCGCTCAGCCCGCCCCGAACGAGGCCAACGATCCGCGCACCCGGCTCCAGACGCTACGCCAGCGCATGGACCGCTACCGGCAACTCACCGCGCAAGGCAAATGGGCCGAAGCCGGCCGCGAACTCGAGGCCATCGAATCCGAACTCCGGAAGTAACACCCTTACCCGGCGCCGCCGGAACCAAAGAGGTCCGGGGATGATGCCGGCATGGGCATCGAGCGACTGAGCGAGCGGCTCTCAGGATCAGATCGCCGGAGTGCTGATTGGTTGGGATTGGCCGTTGCTCTTCGGCTCGCTACCCAAGATCTGCTCCACGCAGGTGCTTCGGCGCTAACGAGCAGTGGACCACCTTTGCTCACTAAGCGTTGACCACCCCGAAAACAGCGTTTGCCACGTGGCAGGTGCCGGCGAAGACCGGTTGTCTGTCGGCGGCAGTCCGCGCGTAAACAATTCCGTGTGCGGTGGCATCTCGTCGTCATCCGCGCGGCAAAGCAGCGCGCTGCTGAGCAGATGCAGGGTGACTGCCGCCATCTCGAGCAGCGGCTCGGTGATCACGGCGCCGTGTCAACATTTGAGTGTAAATTCGCTACCGAATCCAGCGGTTAGGTTTAAGATGGCATTCACCGGAGCCGGCGCGAAAGCGATAAATCCAGGGTGCATCATCGAACGTCAGGTAGGCCTTATCACCGGTCAGCCAATCTTCATGGATTTCCGCCAGCAGCATCCCGATCAGCCGCCGGCAGGCCCCGCGGGTGCGGAGAGATACCCACCACCCGCGTGCAACGGCGGATCTCCAACTTCATCCGCTCGATTGGGTTGTTGGAGGACAACCTTGTCCGGTGCGGCGGCAGGTAATGCAAATAGCTCAGCACATCGGGATGACGTCGGCGGCTTTCGCCTTCGCGCTCTTCTCCCCCCGCTGCATAAACACGGCCTTCATTGCTTTGCTAACCTCGGCTTGGCTGCGCTTTCCGACGTGCACCAGCATGTTGCCGTAGAAGTGCCCCTTACAGCGTTGCCACTCAGCTTGGAACACTTTGCGCGCCGCCGCCTTCAAGCCGCCGCGCATCGGAAACCACCAGTCGCACCCCCTGCCAGCCGCTCTCTTTCAGGCCCTCGAAAAACTGCGTCCAGCCCTCTTCGCTTTCCGTGGCATCAATACCAGACCAAGCACCCCGCGCCGGCCCCGGAGGCTCACGCCCCACCGCCATCCACTCGACCCGCTCGTGCTCGACTGCTCCAGCGGCTGCGTCTCCATGGCCTGATCAAGAAAGGCGCACGGATACTCTAATGTAGCGGCACTAACCATTCGCCACGAGCCGGGGCCGCCCGGACCCGCCCTTCTGGTTCCCCTGCCGCGATGCCTCCATCCGGTCCATCGCCGCATTCACCGCTTCGCTCAGCCGCTCCTCGCGGACGTTCACCGCCGCCCAACTGAAACTGATGTTGCTCTGGCCAAGATGCCGCAGTTGGAAATCCCACAGCTTCTCCGATAAACCCGATACCCGCCGCTGCGACATCCCCTTATCGTCAATCGGGTACACAAACATCCACTGATCCGCCGACACCTTCACCCCAAAATCCCCGTCCCGGACCATCGAATCCATCAAACCCTCTACCGAATCAAGCAGATCGCGGACTGAACCCTCACCCTCCGCACCACCCAACCGATCAAAGTCATTGATGCTGATCGCAATCACAATTCCATTCATCGGATTCGGCATCGACAACAACCGTCGGTAGGTTGCCAGGTCCTGCATCCCCGCCGGCAGCAGAAGCTCGGGCATTTCGTTCGCCGGCGCAGCCCCCGGAACTTCCGTCAGTTCGGCCGCTAACTCGGGTAGCTCAGCCGGAACCCCAACCTCCGGCAACGCTTCCTCCGAGGCGTTCGACCAGTCGTAGGCCGAGCCGGATGCGCTGGAATCCAACAGATCATAGGCAGGGAACCCGGCATCGGACGGCAGCATCGGGAGTTGCTCCGTCCCAGTCTCGCCGGTCTCAGCTAGCTGGCCGATCAAAACCTTCGAAGCCTCACCATCCCCACCCGTTAACTCCGCATCCCGAGCTGAAGAGAGCGCCTCCGCAAAGGCCGAACCCGAGTACATCGGACTCCCAAACGTGTCATCCGCCGGTTCCGCCTCCTGCCGGGGCAACTCCACCACGGCCTCTTCCTCGACTACTGCCGCAAACTCGACCACCGCCGGGCCCTCCTCCGACGGACCGGCCTCCTCCCGCACCGTTTCCGGCATCACTGTTTCTAGCGAAACCGTCTCCGGCAGCACCGTCTCCAACACCACCGTCTCCGGCACCACCGTCTCCGACACCACCGTCTCCGGCAGCACCGTCTCCGACACCACCGTCTCCGGCAGCACCGTCTCCGGCAGCACCGTCTCCGGCAGCACCGCGGGCTTCGCCGCACTCGCCGCAATCACCTCATCGAGCAACTGGCTCGTCACCGGCTCCGCCGCAACCGGAGCCGCCACCCGCTCCAGTTCCTCAGCTAGTTTCATGGTCGGCAGCGGACGTAGCAGAATCACCGGTGGCGCCCCGCTTTGCCGGGCCGGAGCCATCGCCCCCATCTCCAGCGGTCGCAACTCCCGCCCCACTGCCTCCTCCAACACCGGAACAGACTCCGCGCCAAGCGGTAGTTCGGCCCCCTGCAACTCCTCATCCACGCCCGTTGCATCCGCGCCCACCGGAGCCAACTCCGCCTCCGCAGCCTCCCGTTCACCCCGGCCCGCCTTGCGCGCCACGCGCGCCATTACCTCCGGACGCACCCAGTCGTACGAGTTTCCTTTCGCCTCGTCGTCCGGCTTGCCCTCCATTCCTCGCTTCTGCCTCGACCTCCGGCGGGCCGACACATCGAAACCAGCCACCGGTGGAACGTCGGCGAACTCCGTCTCCCCATGCTCCGTCCGGCTCAATAGGTCCGCTTCGCGCTCTGCCGCCTGCGCCAAAACCTGCTCCGGAGCCTGCGATTCCATCACCGTCTCCGGTTCCTGCGGCGCACGCCGCACTCCAGCCTCAACAGTGGACGTCATATCGGGCCGGCCCCGGAACTGCGATAGCCACGCCGACGGATTCAGGATCGCAAACCGCTCCCGCTCCTCTGTCCGTACCCGCAGCTCTATGTTCCGCTCTCGCAGCTGCTCATTGTTGCCCTTCAGGTAGTCGCAGACCAGCGCAACAAACGCTGCTCCCAGCACCACTACCAGGCTCACGAAGATCTGTAGTTCTAAGGCTCCTAAGTCCATCGCTTATTCCCTAGTATCGACGAGGAAACTTCAGGAGAATAGTGCCAAATGCCCCCAAAAGACACTTTCTGTGCGTAAACTCAGCAGCTTATCAAGTTATTGAAGCAAAAGAACTAAGCACCTTAGCAGGGAGCTACGAATTAGACCTTAGGGATTCCGCGGTCCTAAACCGCCCCGACGGCCCGGGAGCACCGACCCGTTCCGCCCACCCGTCCCCACGGGACCCTCCCCCTCAACCGGGCGCCGCGCCGCCCCCGCCTGGGAAAAGTCCAACTCGGCCGCCGTAAACTCCAAATCCCGGTCGAGCACCATCTCCACCGTCGTCCCCCGCGCTAAAACCACATCTTGGCCCCGCGTCAGCAGGACCCCCATCAAACCCGCCGCCGCGCCCGCCGCCGCGCCGATCCCCGCGCCCATTCCCGGACGCCCTGAAACGCTGCCCGCAATCACCCCGATCGACGCCCCGCCCGCCGCGCCCTCCCCCACCGTCCGCGCATCCGCCCCCTTGGTTGCCTCCGCCGTAATCTTGCCCTCGCTCCGGTCCAACTGCTGCGACGACCTACCGTCAATGCCGCCCACGCGCGCCCGGAAATCCCGCGTCACCCCGTTCGGCAGGGTTAGCGAGTCAAATCGCAAAAACAGCTCCGCCTTCCCCTTCATCCGCCCCCCGCGCTTGGCCGACGTGATCGTCCCGGCCACGTAACTCCCCGGAGGAATCACAATCTTCCCACTGGCCAGAATCGGAAACGACGTCTCGAGGTACAACCGGTCCCCCTCGGCCGCATGCCGCGTCGAAACGCTGTTGATCATCACCAGCGGGATCTTCGTCCCCGCGTCCACCAGGTACGGCGCCGGCTCAGCCGCCCGCAACCCGACCGCACCCAGAACCAACACCAGCATCTCGATCCGCAGCATCGTAACTCCTCCACTCATTCTACGGCCCGCCCCGTTATTGCGTTCCAGCAGAATCCCGGGTCAGATACAACCAACCAACCACCGCCGTCGGCCAAACCTGCAGCAGCAGCCGTTCCACCGAGGTCTCCAGTTGCCACTCCAACCGCTCCGAGCCCGCAACATACACGAACAGATAACCAACAACCTGCAAACCACCCACCACCAGCGGCCAAACGATACTACCCCGGTCGATGCGCCGCACTCCCACGAGGCCCAGCCACACGCCAAAAACGATCAGCGGCGGCACCACCCAGTCCCCAAACCGGAACGCCCCCTCGGCCAGCCCCCACATCGTCACCCCATAGCGCGAAAAGTCCAACAGCCGCGCCCCCATCGCCGCACCCTTGCCTACCGCCACCAGATCATTCGCCGGCGCAAAAGCATACTTGAAGTAGCCAACCATCAGAAGTACAAGCGCCATCCCCGCCACCAGCGGCCCCGCCAGCCTCCACCGCTCCCGCCACTCCTCCCGGTTGCGCACCACCCCGAAAAACGTCACGAGCAAGACTCCGCAAAACAGCAGCCCCTCATTCTTCGACCACGCCGCCAATCCCGCCGCCACCCCCGCCAGCGCCGCCACACCCCATCCCGCGCCCCGGTCCACAGCCATCAGGCACAGTCCCACCGCCACGACGAAAAAGTACCCCACCACGACATCGGCATACATCGCACTCGCGTTCCGCACCAGCAGCGGCATCCCCGCCAGCGCCAAACCCGCCGTCAACCCCACCACCGTACTCCGCAGACGCGCCAGCAGCAGCACGGGCACGCTCACCGCACTCGCCCAAAAGACCACCGCCACCGCCGCCGCCAGCCACTGCGCCTCCTCCCCGTTCCACGTCCACAACCCCGCAACCGCCGCCGGCGTCAGCAGCGGATAATCCGGATGGGACCACTGCAGCATCGGATCAAACGCCACCTTCGCCTCCACCGCCCGGAACAGAAAGCGCGCCCGCAGATTCCAGATCGACCACGCGTCCCACTCCCCGTGCGGCGATGCCACCAAGACCAATACCATCGTAAATCCCGCTACCCCCGCCACCGCCCCAAACACCCACCACAACCACGCCGGACCCTTCGCCCAATCCCGCGTCTCGCCCGCCGCGCTGCCCGCCCTCCACCACGCCAGTCCCGCCAAACCTAGCGCCACGGCGGCAAAGAACACCACCGCCACCCCGCCTCCCACCCCCCCGACCGAACGGATCGCAAAGTAGACGAGCGACAACAGACCCAAACCCAACGCCGGCGCCATCGCCAACCGCAGCGGATCGTGCGCGCTCCAACGCCGCGGCGCCGGCCACCCCGCCCGCAGCAACCCGAATCCCGCCAGCACACAAAGCAATAAGCCGCCTAACCCACCCATCTAGCGCTTCCCCCACTTCTCGTTCTCAAACACCGCCACCCCGTTGCCAAACTCCCGCACTAGCCTAAATCCCTGATCCGCCATCGACCCCGTTGTCACCGTCGTATGGAAGTTGGTCACAAAGTAGCGCTGATCCGTCGAATTCACCACAATCACCGGCGCCAGCGCATACTGCACCAGATACAGCTCCGCCGTTGCCGTCAACTCGTCCGCCCCCGCTCCCGGATCCGCCATGTAGCCGATCATCCCCTTCTCCGGCAGCATCGCCCGCACCGGCGCATACCGCGCGGTGAACTGCGTCACCCCGTCCACCTCCGGCCGCCGGGCGTAAAAATCAGAAATTTCTTGAAAAAACCTACCGATGGAAAAAAACGCCACACCGGCCACCAGCAGCACGGCCAGAACTGTACGAGGGCTCATCAGGGTCTTATTGTAGCGCCGCCTGTGCCGCGAGCAGCAGGCCGGCTGGGCTCAAACGGTCCCCCACCCCCAGCCGCAACTCCGGATTCTCCGGCAGTCGCGCCGGTAGTCGTACGTTGATCTGATAAAGTCCCGCGAACCCCGGCGTCACCCCAGCGTAAAGCACGGCGCCCGCCTCCACCTCCGTCCCATTCAGCAATAAGCGGAACTGACTCCGCCGCTCAATCTGCACCGCCCCCCGCGGCAAGCTCAGGTTCCCCAGGCGCGGCAACGTCTGCCCCAATCCACTGGCATAGATAATCACCACCTGACCCGACTGCGCCGGCGCCTTCCCGTCGACTAACCTGCCATCGGCGTGCGTGGCAATCACAAACCGCGACTCCATGACAAACGTCCCCGGAGCCACCTCCGCTACCTCCAGCTCCACCTCCGGACCGGTCCATCCTTCACGCGTCAACTGCAGTTTGTGCCTTCCCGGCCGCAGCAGCGGCGGGACCAGAAAGTTCACCTGCTGCGGAGAAACAAACAGGATCGGGACCGAAATGGCGCTGATCGCAATCCTTACGCCGGTCCCCGGGAGCGCCGTCGGTAGCACATCGGAGATCACGTCCTGCGGCTGCAGCGACCGGGTAGCAAACGAAAGCCGCGTGCCGTACAACGCGACTAACCCGTTCGGTGCCACCGCGCCCGGAAGGTTGGTCGCCGCATCCACCACGCTGGTCGCCGTGTAAAAGGGCGCGTTGGAACTCGGGGGAACCTGGGCCCACACCGGAGTGCAGAGCACCAGCGCCCACCATAATCCGGCCTTCCGCTGGAATCCGCTGACCATAGAGCTGAAAATGGGGTAGACTCGGCGTCTACCCCTATTTTACGCGGGACTGCAACAAAACTACCGCTAGGAATTTACTGAACGGGGATCCCGCCCCCCGCGGTCTGCGTGCTCGCCCCGCCCATGGTCGCCACCACCGGTGCCAAACCCGGCGAAACCCCCATCGGAATCCGGATGTTGAACTGGTACAGGCCGCTGATCAAACCCGGCGCGAGGCCAGCGTAGAGAATGTCGGACGCCGCCAGCACCGTCCCGCCCACCGTAATCGTGACCGGATCCCGCAGCCGCGCCGCCCGTTCGGGGATCTCTCCCGCCTGGTACACCGGCTCAGTAAACCCGAATCCCGTCCCGTAGAGCGTTACCACGTCGCCCCGGCGCGCCGCCACCCCGCCCGGCACCACCGCCGGGTCCGCCACAATCCGCCCATCGGCCGTCGTCGCCGCGATGGACCGACCGCCAAAGGTAAACCACCCCGGCGAATACTCCGCCAGCGTCACCGTACCCTGGTCCGAACGCAGTTCGTTCGGCCGCCCCGGATTCAGAATCACCACCACCGGCACCGGACCCGTCTGCGTCACCGTCGGCACCTGGAAGTTGATCTGGTCCGCCTGCACATAAGTCACCGGCGCGCGCCGCCCGGCGATCTCCACCGCGACGCAGGCTAACTGTTGCGGAAACGCCCCGTTCACCAGGTCCCCCGCTCCCACCTGCCGCGTCCGGCCCGCCACCTCGAAGTTCATCCCAAACACGCTGGCCAATCCGTTGGGCGCGAGCGTGCCTGCGAACGAGGCGCCATTGGCCAAGTTGCGCAGCATCGGCCGCTGCGTGAGGTTGCAGGCCCCCTCCGCGGTCAGCTTTACGGTCGTCGTATAAATCCGGTCATTCGTGTTGCCCGCCGTGCCGTCCGCTGCGTTGCCGGCCAGATACAGCGTGATTTCGCCCACCTCATTCGCCGGCGGAGTCCATTCCACCTCCCACTCAACACCCCCCGTGGTACCCTGCCGGCTCGAAGCCGTACTGTGCGTGGCAAACTCCCGACTGCCCCCGCACGGCGCGCTCCCCGACGGATCGCAATTCACCACAATGTTTGCGTTCGGTGTAAAACTTCCCGCCATCTGCGTTGTATCGCTCGTCGGCCGCGCTGTCATTTGAAATCCCCACCGCCGCGCCTCCGGATGCTCCAGTCGCACCCGCAACGTCTGCTTCACCCCCGGCCGGTACACCGCCCGGTCGAGAAGCACCGTCAGGCGCCCCCGCGGATCCGAGTTCGCCGCGTCCGGTCGGTGACATGCCGCGCACGTCCGTCCCGCCATGTCCGTCGGGACACCCGAGGCGTTTGCCGGCGCCCCGCGACTGAAGCCCATCACGGCGCTGGTCGATAGCAAAGCGACCGCGCACACCAATCCCGTCCGAGTCACCCGGTTCATTCGGTTCTCCAATTTTGTGAGGTAAAAGCTACACTTAGCGGCGGACGGGCAGCTGCACGTCCGTCTGAATCTGCTGTCCGTTCACCAACATCTCGATGCGATGGTTCCCATCCGGCAGGTTGGGAACGGTCACATTGAACTGATAGAGTCCGGAGCCGGAAAGCCCGGCAAATGATGGAGTGACGCTCATTCCGCCAATCCGCACCTGCAAAGCGCTCAAGTCTGCCAGAGGCGCCGCGCCGCTGAAGACGCGCCCCGGCGTCACCGCTGGCGTGGTCGGCCCGAAGCCCGTGCCGAACAACAGAACGATATCCCCCGGCTTGGCCGGTTCGGTAGTTAAGCCCGGAAACAGTCCCGCCGGAGCGATAAATCGCCCGTCGGTGGCCCGCACCGCCGCCGGATACCGCACCGGCGACTGCGTGAAGAGGAACAGTCCGGGCGATTCGCGGACCACGTTCGCCATCACCGTCTCGCTCGTCCCGCCGGGCGTCGTTACGACCACCGGCACCATCCCCGTCCGTGTCAACGCCGGAGCCTGCACGTTGATCTGGTTGGCGCTTATGAAATTGATGAAGGCCGGCAGACCATCAATCGTCACCCGCACCCCGTCAATCGCCGTCGGGAAGTTACCTTGGGCGTCGATCAGACCATCCCAGGTTTTCAATGCTGCCGCCAGATTCGATCCGAAAAGCGTTGTCCACGCTCCCGCCACAATTCCGGGCGCGAAACTTGCACCGTTGACGACCCCTCCGTTCGAGGTGATCACCGGCCGGTTCCCTCCGCTCGCCGCCGGCGTCAGCGTCACGTTGGTAGTGTAAATCCGATCCCCTGAAGCCGCACCATTCCCGTTCGCCGCGTTCCCCGCGACATAAATCTTCACAGGACCCACGTCCGTCGACGGAGGCGTCCAATCAAACTCAAACCGACCGGTCCGGTTACTTGCATCCCCGTGGGAGATAAACTCCAGAGCCGCCGTCGACGGGCAACTCGCCCCGGTCCGCTCCCGCCCGTCAACGCAAAGGATTATGTCCCGGCCAACGAGGCTGAATGTCCCCGCCTGCCCGTTCGCCTCGTTCGACCCCAAACGCGCCGTAGCCTGAAACCCATAGTTCCGCGTTGTCGCGTTGCCATCTGTGATCACCACCGCAATCCGCTGCTTCTGCCCGGGAACGTAGGTCAATCCTCCCGGCAACTGCAACTCTACCCGGCCCCCACCGCCATTCACCGCCGTGCCGGTATGGCAACCGGACCGGGCGCAGGTTTGATCTCCGGGCGCACCCGTGTGCCGCGGGTCGGGCCCAACGGAAAAGGCCAACAATAAAATCGGAAGCGTCAAGAAAACAACAGAGGACTTGGCCAGCCCCACGAGACGATTTTTCTGCATAATCTCCAATAACCCGATCTACGGACAGTCTACTCGATTCCACCCCGTAATCCTTCTCCCCGGTCAAAAGTTCACACTTGGGACACCTGTTCCGGATTGGAACAGATTGCCCTGCGCCAATCCCGCCAGCGCCTTCCGCGCCGTCGTACTTAGCGGAATCTCCGCCAAACCCGCCACCGGCACCCATCGCCACGCTTCGCCCTCTGGCGGCGACCACCTGCCCGCCGACACTGAAAACACCTCGAACTGATAGATGTGATTCGTAATGCTGTGTTTGAAGCGGTGGAGCGCCACCCCCGGCTTCGCCTTCGGTAGCTGATGCGGTTCGGGAAGTTCCCAGAAACCTGACAGGATCGCCGCGTCCGGTGGCCGCTGCCAGAGAAGAATATGTCCGTTCCGCATGACTACCAGGAGCGAGCGCTCCACCCGACGGATTACCGTCTTGCTGGACTTTACTGGCAATTCTCGGGCCAAACCCCGCGCCCGCCCCTCACACCAAGGCTCGAGCGGGCACCGGCCGCACTGCGGGTCCTTCGGCGTGCACACCGTCGCCCCCAACTCCATTACCGCCTGGTTATGCCGCGACGGCTCCGCCGCGTCCAAAAACGCATCCGCCGCCTCCCGCAGACGATTCTTCGTCGCCGCCGCCGTAATCTCACCGCCTTCGGCGCCAAAACGGGCCATTACCCGCAGCACATTCCCGTCCACCACCGCATGCGGCAGCCCGAAGGCAATCGAACTCACCGCCGCCGCCGTATACTCCCCCACCCCCGGCAGCGCGCGAATCGCCGCGTACTCCCGTGGGAATCCCCCCAATCGCACCATCTCCCGCGCCGCCGCCTGCAGGTTCCGCGCCCGCGAATAGTAGCCCAGTCCGGCCCACATCCCCAACAGTTCCTGCTCTTCTGCCGCCGCCAGAGCATCATAAGTTGGGTACCGTTCGACGAACCGATCATAATAAGGGATCACCGCCGCCACGCGCGTCTGCTGCAGCATGATTTCGGAAACCCAGATTCGATACGGATCCCGGGTCCGGCGCCAGGGCAGATCCCGTTTAGAGCGTTCATACCAGGCGGCCAAAGCGGCGCGCACCTTCCGGAGATCAGTCATTGGCTAGCAAAAAAGGGAAAGCGAAAATCGACGAGTTCATCGACATCCGCGGCGCGCGGATGCACAACCTCAAGAATATCTCGCTCCACATCCCGCACAATCAACTCACCGTCGTCACTGGCGTCTCCGGCTCCGGCAAATCCTCGCTCGTCTTCGACACCATCTACGCCGAAGGCCAGCGCCGCTATGTCGAATCGCTCTCGGCCTACGCCCGGCAGTTCCTCGACCGCATGGAAAAGCCCGACGTCGACGAGATTCTCGGTCTGGCGCCCCCCATCGCCATCCGCCAGAAGAACACCACCCGCAACCCCCGCTCGACGGTCGCCACCTCTACCGAGGTCTACGACTTCCTCCGCCTCCTGTTCGCCCGCGCCGGCACCACCCACTGCGCGCAGTGCGGCCAGCCCGTTCAGAAAGATACCGTCGACCACGTGGCCGAAGCCGTCTCCCAACTGCCGGCCGGCTCCCGCTGGTACGCCCTTTTTCCCGTCAATATCGAGCAGGATCCCTCCAAACTCCGCGACCATCTGTTCGACCTCCGCAAACGCGGCTTCAACCGCCTCTATCAGCTCGGCAAGGTCAGCGAGTTCTCAACGCCGGAATCGCTCCTTGAAATCGACTTCGCCCAACCGCTCTTTGTCCTGGCCGACCGTCTCGCCATTGGCGCCGGCATCCGCTCCCGGGTCGTCGATACGGTCGAAATCTGCTACCGCGAATCCGGGGAGGTGATCTTTGAACAGGCCGGTGCGGCCGAGCCGGAGCGGCTGCGCTACTCCGAAGCGTTCGCCTGCAAGGCCTGCCGTATCACCTACCAGACGCCCGAGCCGACCCTGTTTTCCTTCAACTCGCCCTTCGGCGCCTGCCCCCGCTGCCAGGGCTTCGGCAACGTCATCGACTACGATCTCGACCTTGTCCTGCCCGACTCCTCGCTCTCCATCCTCACCGGCGCCGTCGCTCCCTGGACCAAGCCCGCCTACCATGACTGGCAGGCCCGCTTCGTCCGCCGCTACGGCAAGTCCATCCGGTGCGAGGTCCCGTTGGCCGATCTGCGCAAGGACGAGCGCGCGCTGCTCGTCAACTTCCTGCGCAACGAGTTCTTCCCGGAGGTCGAGGAGAAGAAGTACAAGGTGCAGGTCCGCGTCTTCCTCAGCCGCTACCGGGGCTACAGCGAATGCGTGGAATGCGGCGGCGCGCGCCTGCGTAAGGAGGCGCTGAACGTACGCATCGGCGGCCGCACCATGGCCGAGGTGACCCGCGCCAACATCGCCGAGGCGCACGCCTTTTTTGACTCCCTCCGTCTGGCCCCCGAACAGCAGGCCATCGCCGGCAAGGTACTCGTCGAAATCCAGCAGCGCCTGAAGTTTCTCAACGACGTCGGCCTGGACTACCTGACGCTCGACCGCCTCTCGGCCACGCTCTCAGGCGGCGAAGCGCAGCGCATCCAACTGGCCACCTGCCTCGGCTCCCGCCTCGTCGGCGCCTGCTATGTCCTCGACGAGCCTTCCATCGGCCTTCACTCGCGGGACACCGCGCGCCTGATCAAGATCCTGCACGAACTCCGCGACCTCGGCAACTCCGTGCTCGTCGTCGAGCACGATCCGGACGTCATGCGCGCCGCCGACCACATTATCGATCTCGGGCCCGGCGCCGGCGAACACGGTGGCAAGATCATCTTCGAGGGCAGCTTTGACAAGCTCCTTCGCGACGGCGGCCAATCGCTGACGAGTAAGTACCTCCACGGGGAACTCGAAACGGCTCCGCGCGTTGGGCGCCGCCTCGTCAATCCCCGCAAAGTGATCACGGTGCGCGGCGCGCGGGCCAACAACCTGAAGCACGTCGATGTCTCGATCCCGCTCAACCTGCTGGTGGCGGTCACCGGGGTCTCCGGTTCCGGCAAGTCTTCGCTGGTGCACGAGGTCCTCTACAAAGCCCTCACGCGGGAGCTGGAACGCGAGGGACCGCGCAAAACCGCCCAGGAAGAGTCAGAAGAGTTCAACGGCGCCGAACGGCAGTTGTGGAAGTCGATCGAGCGCGCGCACCTGCTCAACGAAGTGATCCTTGTCGATCAGACCCCGATCGGCCGCACGCCCCGCTCCAATCCCGTCACCTACGTCAAGGCCTTCGACATCATTCGCGAACTATTCTCGTCCACGCCGGACAGCGACCGCAAAGGATACACCGCGGGCCACTTTTCGTTCAACATTCCCGGAGGCCGCTGCGAGGTTTGTCAGGGCGACGGCACCGTCACCGTCGAAATGCAGTTCCTCGCCGACGTCGAGCTGGTGTGTGAAGAGTGCCGCGGCACGCGCTTCAAGCAGGCGATCCTCGATGTGAAGTACAAGGGGTTGAACATCCATCAGGTGCTCGGCCTGACCATCGCCGAGGGGCTGCGTTTTTTTGCCGATACGCCCAAGCTCAAGCAGCGGCTGCAGGTGCTCGCCGATGTCGGCCTCGGCTATCTGCGGCTGGGACAGTCCGCGACGACGCTGTCGGGTGGGGAGGCGCAGCGGGTTAAGCTCGCCGCGCACCTGGCGCAATCGACTTCAGAGGGCACGCTGTTTATCTTCGACGAACCCACCACCGGCCTCCACTTCGAGGACATCCGCAAACTGCTCGACAGTTTCCAGCGTCTGATCCACAACGGCGGTTCGATTCTGCTGATCGAGCACAACCTGGACGTCATCCGCGCGGCGGACTGGCTGATTGACCTGGGCCCGGAGGGCGGCGCCGCCGGCGGCCGCATCCTCGGCGAAGGAACCCCGGAGCAGATTGCGCAGCTCCCGGGTTCCTACACCGGCAGGTTTCTACGCGGCCAGGGAGCGGTCGAATAAGCGGCTGTCTCCGTTGAGGTCCTTCGGCCGGTGCGCGGCTAACTCGCCGGGCCGCGGGAAGTTCAGCGCGGCGAACTCGCCAAACATTTCGCGGGCCGCTTCGTCATAAGCCCGCGCCGCCGCCCATTCGCTCCGGTAGTCGCCCAGCGGGAAGGCTTTGCCGTTCTTTTTGATCTTAGCCCGCCACAGGGCCTGGTCCTTGATCCAGGAGACGCCTTTGTAGTCCGAAGTGGTCTTCTTCCCGATCTTCCGCGTCGACGCGCCGGCCTCAGAGTAGTTTAGGAGTTCCAGGTTGGCGCGGCGGCAGTTTAAGCGGTCACCGTCCTGATAGATCGGCTTGACCAGTTTCGGCAGATCCTGGCCGAGCACTACGCGGTAGAGCGCCAGATGGCGCCCCCGAATGTGCGACTGGACACAGCCCTCCTTGACGAACCAGGTGTGGTCAGCGCATCGGCCGAACTCGGCGGCGTCGACCATGGCGAAGCGGCCGTCCGGGAGCGGCAGGTATCCGGTGTCGCCGTCGACGTAAGGTTGGAGCCGGGAGATGCGGTCTAACTCGAGGCCAAGGTTGCCGAAGGCCTGAAAGAGGAACTGCAACTGGAGCAGGCGGGCTTCGGAGGAGTGCCGGGCGGAAGCGACGAGCAGGTTGATGAAGCGGACCTGCCAGATCTGTTTTTCGGGATGGAAGGTAATGCCGCGGGTGGAGTTTCCGGGCTTGCCGTTGCGATTGGTCAGGCTGAGCCAGATCGACCGGGCGGAGTAGCGGGAGAGATCAACTTTACGGCCATGGAATTCCATTACACGGCGGGAGGCCTCGAGGGGCGCGAGTAAATCGGCAGGGATAAGGGATAGGGACATGGGGGTTCTCCTGGCGGTGCAAAGACACACGCCCCGGACGCTTGTGCCAATGGCTCCGAGAAGCCGCTTGCAGAAGAGCCGGGGCGTGTTGCCTACCGCTATCCGCAGTCTAGCGAGAGAGGTGCTGATTCCGAACCATGCGTTCGCAAAAATCGCCGCAAATATTTACAAACAAAAGAAATAAAGAATATCGACCAGCTGTGAACGGATTTTTTCCCCGCGCCGGGCCGGCATCAGGACCATTTTGCCGGAAGACCCGCAGAGGGTGCCGGCCATACAGCGGCGGCGATAAAATGCAAGGCAAGGTTCCGCATGATCACCCGTCTCACCAAGCTTCTCCTGCTGGCCTGCATCGGACTCTTCTACACGCTGGTGGTATTCAACAACCTGACGGACTTTGATTCCAACTACCAGTTCGTGCGGCACGTGCTGATGATGGACTCCACGTTTGCCGGCAACCAGGGCATGTGGCGGGCGCTGACGAGCCCGACGATCCATCTGGCATCATACTGGTTTCTGATTGCGTGGGAGTTCGTGACGATGGTCCTCTGCTGGTGGGGAGCCTGGCAGCTATGGCGCCGCTTGCGAAGCCCGGCGGCCGAATTCAACGCGGCCAAACGGATTCCGATTTTGGCGCTCCTGTTTGGGGTGCTGCTTTGGCTGGGCGGCTTTATCACTATCGGCGGGGAGTGGTTCCTGATGTGGCAATCGGCAAAGTGGAACGGCCAGCAGGCCGCGTTTCGGATGTCGACGACGATCCTCCTTGTGCTGTTCCTGCTGCTGCAACCGGAGCGGGAGGAGCAGCCCTAGCGGGGCGGAGACCCCGGGGCGGCGATCCGCTGGCGAAACTCGCCTCGCGACTTTTGCGATCCCCGTTTCGAGCGTTGGACCTCGCGGTTAGCGGGGGATCAGATGCTGGTTGAACCAGCGGACCATTTCGCCGAGATAGTCCGGGGGGTGCGGTACTCGGCGGAGGTCCGGTCGTTCGGGAGGGGGCGGGTCATCCCGAGCAGGAACGAGCCGTTGGTACCCGTCAGGAAATCGACGGGGGCGGCGCGGGCGACGATGCTCTGGACCTTGGCGCTCTCGCGTTCGACGGGGTCGGGATCGGCGGGGAGGCCACGTCCGTCGAGCGCGCCGAGCATGCTGACGAGACGGCCGCCGGAGGAGCCGATGCGGTGGGGGGTGATGCTGAACCGTGCTGCGCGGTGGCGGATGAAGCGCACGGCGCAGTGCACATCGTTAGCAGGGGCGGGATAGCGGAAGCGGGGGAGCGAGCGGTGGTTGATGCTGAAGACGGTGTAGCCGACGTTCGATTCTTGCGCGGGAGCGGAGTAGGCGAGGGGTGTTCAACCGGAGCCGGAGACGTTCATGATGCCGTAGCCATTGGGGGCGTGGGTTGGTAGACATCGAGCGGCAAGGCCGCGCCGAAGTACATGCCGTAGGCGACGTTGGACTGAATGGTGACGCCCTCGGCCGCGATCGGGGGAAGGGTCAGGGCGCGGAGGAGAGGGAGACGCACGGGGGTAGTGTTTCGATCGGGATTTGGTGGGGATCGTGGAGGCAGGCGAAGGGGAGTTGGAAGAGCGAGACCACGCTTTTGTAGCACCAGCCGCCAAAGGGGAGGCCGAGGGCGACGGCGCCGTAGAGGGGGCGGTCCGGGCGGAGGCCGAGGGCGGCGGCGGGGTAGTCGCCGGCGGGGCGGTGGGAGAGGGCGCGGCGGTAGAGTTGGTCCTGCAGGGGGAGGTTCCAGTCGCGGTCTCGCCAGGAGAAGTGGGCGCGGAGGCGACGGCGACCGAGGTCGTCATCGTCCCGGACGGAGAGGTGGAGACGGTGGGGGGAGAAGAGGGCAAGCGAGGGGCCGGGCAGTTCGCGGACGCGCGAGGAGCGGAGGCGGGTTTCGGCGTCGCCGAGCAGGGCGGGCGAGGTTTGAAGAGCGGCGGGGATGGCGCGGAGAGCGGGGAGGGAGGCGGGGCGTTCGAGCAGTTGCCAAGGCGTGCCCTCGATGAGACGGTTCTCGGGCTGCTCGGGATGGTGGTCGGGCCAGTCGGCGTCGACGAGAATCCGGTCGAGGAGGCGCGGCTGGGTACGGCCGGAGAGGAGGGTGTGGTGGGGGTAGAGAATACCCTGCTGGCGAGGCGTTACCAAACGAACCCAACCGCGACCATTGACGCGCAAGCCGGCGATGCTGTGACCGTCTCCCTGCCGGGAGATGGCGACGAGAATCAGATCCTCGGGCATACCAGGAAAGTGAGGCGGGGTGGAGAAAAATCTCCGGCTTAGCGGGGGAGCGCCGGCTGGCCGGCTTCAATACCGTGGGGGATTTCCTGCAGGAGAGAGAGGAACTGATTGGTGGCACGGTTGAACTTTTTGCGGCGCCGGTGGATGATGCCGAGGGGGCGGTAGAGCCGGGGGGCGGCCAGAGGGATGGCCAACAGCCGGCCGGCGTCGCGTTCGGCCTGGAGGACGCGGGCCGGGGCGATGGAGATGCCGGAGCCGAGCATGACCGCCTCTTTGATCATCTGCAGGTTGTCGAAATGCATGATGAGGTTGACGGCGACGTTGCGGTCGCGGAGGTAGCGGTCGACCTCGCGGCGGATGGGGAGTTCGTCGTCGAAGCCGATGAAGTCGGCGCCGTTGAGTTGGAGGGGATCGATTTCGGCGAAGTCCGCGAGAGGGTGGCCGGGGGAGCAGGCGACGACCATCTCTTCGCTGCGCCAGTCGATAACGGCGATTTCGCGGGTGGGTTCGGGGTAGGAGACGAGGCCGAGGTCGGCCTGGTCGGTGCGAACGGCTTCGTAGACGCGCTCGGGGCGCAGATAATCGACGCGGAGGACCGCTTCGGGCCAGCGGCGGGCGAATTCGGCTTCGAGGCGCCACATCTCCGACAGGCCGACCGAATAGATCGACGAGACGCGGACGGTGCCTTCGACGTCGCCGGCGAGGTTGGTGAGAGAGGCGTCGAACTCTTCCTTGCGGCGGAGCACATCGCGACAGAGATCGTAGTAGAGGCGGCCGGCCGAGGTGAGGGTAAGGGGGCGGGTGGAGCGGTCGAGGAGTTTGACGGAGAGGGACTTTTCGAGTTCCTGGATGTGCTGGCTGGCGGCGGACTGGCTGATGGCGTTGAGGGAAGCGCCGCGACTAACGCTGCGGTGGTGACCGATATCACGGAAGAGCTTGAGGTGCTCGAAACTCACAAGCGACAGCATACCATAAGACCGGCTTATTCCAATACGGGGGCGATATCGGAATTCATGATTCTGTAGTATTAGTGAATTCGAATCTGATGGCGGTTAGGTTTCAATTGACTAATAGTCCGCGATTCTTTATAGTAGTGAATCTGGATTGTGAGGTTTTTCGTACATGAGTGATCAGTTCGACCATCCCACCCTGAAGCGGCCCGGTTTGCCGGAAGCGCAGGGGCTTTATTCGCCGGCCAATGAGCATGATGCGTGCGGCATTGGCTTTGTCGTGAACATCAAGGGCCACCGTTCCCACGACATCATTACAAAGGGTGTGCAGATTCTGATCAATCTGACGCATCGGGGCGCGTGCGGCTGCGACCCGGAGACAGGGGACGGGGCAGGGCTGTTGATTCAGATTCCGCATTCGTTCTACGCCCGGGAGTGTCAGAAGCTGGGCTTCGCACTGCCGGAGCCGGGCGAGTACGGCATGGGGCTGGTGTTTCTGCCGGTGGAACACACGGCGCGGCTGCAGGCCGAGGGGATTGTCGAGCGGATCACGCGGGAGGAGGGTTTGGAGGTGCTCGGGTGGCGGGACACCCCGATCGACGCCGATGCCATTGGCCGGGTGGCGCGGGCTTCGCAGCCCTACATTGAGCAGATTTTTATCCGCCGCGCGGCGGGGATGAGCGAGGATGCGCTCGAGCGGAAGCTGTATGTGATCCGCAAGCGGGCCGAGCACGAGATTGCGGCGAGCGAGATCCGGGATAAGGATTTCTTCTACATGCCGTCGCTGAGCTGCCGGACGGTGGTGTACAAGGGCCTGCTGCTGGCGCCGCAGATTCAGAAGTTCTACAAAGACCTGTCGGATGCCGAGTGCAAGAGTTCGCTGGCGATGGTGCATCAGCGGTTTTCGACCAACACATTCCCGAGTTGGAAGCTGGCGCATCCGTTCCGGTTTATCTGCCATAACGGTGAGATCAACACCGTGAAGGGCAACGCGAACTGGATGCGGGCGCGCGAGGCGGTGCTGGCTTCCGGGGTGTGGGGTGACGATCTCAAGAAGCTGCTGCCGATTGTGGAGCCGGGGGCGAGCGATTCGGCGACGCTTGATAACGTCGTTGAATTGTTGACGCTATCAGGCCGGTCGGTGCCACACGCGATGGCGATGTTGATTCCGGAGGCGTGGGATGCGGATACGACGATGCATCCGGATAAGAAGGCTTTTTATGAGTTCCATGCGTCGTTGATGGAGCCGTGGGATGGTCCGGCGTCGGTGGCGTTTACCGATGGCAAGGTGATTGGCGCGACGCTCGACCGGAACGGGTTGCGGCCGTCGCGGTACCTGGTGACGAAAGACGGGCTGCTGATTGTCTCCTCCGAGACCGGCGTCCTGCCGGTGCGACCGGAGGATGTGGAGTACAAGGGCCGTCTGCAGCCGGGCAAGATGCTGCTCGTGGACATGCAGGCGCACCGCATTATTCCCGATGAGGAGCTGAAGCAGTCGCTGTGGAGCCGTCAGCCTTACGGGCAGTGGCTCGCGGAGAATCAGATTACGCTCGACCATCTGCCGGAGCCGGCGCGGATCCACGCGACCGAGCACGAGACGCTGCTGCAGCGGCAGCGGGCGTTTGGCTATTCGGATGAAGACCTGAAGATCATCATGGGTCCGATGGCGGTGAACGGGGAGGAGGCGATCGGGTCGATGGGCATCGACTGGCCGTTGGCCTGCCTGTCGGAGAAGCCGCAGAGCCTGTTCAACTACTTCCGGCAGCTGTTTGCGCAGGTGACGAATCCGGCGATTGACCCGATCCGGGAAGAGCTGGTGATGTCGATGACGAGCTACATCGGCAACGAGCGGAACCTTTTAGACGAGACGCCGCTGCACTGCCATACGCTAAAGCTGACGCAGCCGGTGTTGACCAACCGGGACCTTGAAAAGATGCGGCGCGTGAGCCAGGGCGACTTTCTCGCCTACACGCTGCCGGCGCTCTACAACGTACACGGCGGGGAGCAGGAGTTGGCGCGGGCGCTCGATTCGCTTTGCAAGCGGGCGTCGTGGGCGATTGAGGCCGGCTACTCGATTCTGATTTTGAGCGACCGCGGGATCAACGAAGATTCGGCGCCGATTCCGTCGCTGCTCGCGTTGACGGCGGTGCATAATCATCTGATCCGCGAGGGGAGCCGGACGCGGGTGGCGCTGGTGATTGAGAGCGGCGAGCCGCGGGAGGTGATGCATTTCTGCCTCCTGATTGGTTATGGCGCAAGCGCGGTAAACCCGTATCTGGCGATTGAGACGCTTGAGAACCTGGCGCTGCGGGGCCGGTTGAACGTACCGTTTGATGTGGCCTTGAAGCACTTCAAGAAGGCGATCAACAAGGGCATGTTGAAGGTGTTTTCAAAGATGGGCATTTCGACGCTGCAGAGCTACCGCGGCGCCCAGATCTTTGAAGCCATCGGGTTGAGTTCCGATCTGGTGCAGCAGTACTTCACCGGGACGCCGTCGCGGATTGAAGGGGTGGGGCTCGCCGTGCTGGCCAGGGAGGCCAAGATGAAGCACGACCACGCGTACCGCCCGGTGACGGAGGCGGATACGGAGTTGGACGTGGGCGGAACGTATCAGTACCGGGTGCGCGGCGAGTATCACCTGCTGAATCCGCAGACGGTGAGTGCGGTGCAGCGGGCCGTGCGCACCGAGAGCTACGCGACCTACAAAGAGTACTCGGACCATGTGAACAAGCAGACGCGGGCGCTGTGTACGATTCGCGGGTTGCTGCAGTTCAAAGAAGGGCATCCGGTGCCGATCGAAGAGGTGGAACCGGCCAGCGAGATCGTCAAGCGGTTTGCCACCGGGGCAATGTCGTTCGGGTCGATTTCGAAAGAGGCGCACGAGACGATCGCCGTGGCGATGAACCGCATTGGCGGGCGCTCGAACACGGGCGAGGGGGGCGAGGACGAGATCCGTTTCCGGCCGATGGAGAACGGGGACTCGAAGCGGTCGTCCATCAAGCAGGTGGCAAGCGGCCGGTTCGGGGTGACGACGAATTACCTCGTAAATGCCGACGAGTTGCAGATCAAGATTTCGCAGGGCGCCAAGCCGGGCGAAGGCGGGCAGCTACCGGGCCACAAGATCGACGAAGCGATTGCGAAGGTCCGGCATTCGACGCCGGGGGTGGGGCTGATTTCGCCGCCGCCGCACCACGACATCTACTCGATTGAAGACCTGGCGCAGCTGATCTTCGACCTCAAGAACGTGAACCCGAAGTCGCGGATTTCGGTGAAGCTGGTTTCTGAAGTCGGGGTCGGGACCGTGGCGGCCGGCGTAGCGAAGGCGCACGCCGACCTGGTGCTGATTTCGGGCGACTCGGGCGGGACGGGCGCGGCGCCGATGACGTCGATCCGTCACGCGGGCGTGCCTTGGGAGCTGGGCCTGGCCGAGACCCAGCAGGTGCTCGTGATGAACGACCTGCGGAGCCGGATCCGGGTGCAGACCGACGGGAAGCTGCAGACGGGCCGCGACGTGGCGATTGCCGCGCTGTTGGGCGCCGAAGAGTATGGTTTCTCGACGACGCCGCTGATTACGATGGGCTGCATCATGATGCGGAAGTGCCATCTGAACACGTGCCCGGTGGGTATTGCGACGCAAGACCCGGCGCTGCGGGCCAAGTTCCAGGGCAAGCCGGAGGACCTGATCAACTTCTTCTTCTTCGTCGCGGAGGAGATGCGGGAGATCATGGCCAAGCTGGGCTTCCGGAAGGTGGACGAGATGGTGGGCCGCGTGGACATGCTCGAGGCGCGCGACGTGAGCTATCACTGGAAGGCGAGCGGCCTGGACCTGAGCGCGATTCTATACAACCCGCCGGTGCCTTCGAAGGTGGGGCGGCGGTGCCTGATCAGCCAGGACCACGGGCTAGCCGATGCGCTCGACTACAAGCTGATCGACTTTGCCAAGCCCGCGCTCGAGAACGCCGAGAAGGTGGAGTTCAAGATGCCGATCAGGAACGTGCACCGGACGGTGGGCGCGATGCTGTCGGGCGAGGTGGCCAAGCGTTACGGGTCCGCAGGGCTGCCGGACGATACGATCAAGTTTGAGTTCCACGGTTCGGCCGGGCAGAGCTTTGGCGCGTTTTTGTCGCGCGGGGTGACGCTGGAGCTCGAAGGCGATGCCAACGACTACGTGGGCAAGGGGATGTCGGGCGGCAAGGTGATTGTATACCCGCCGAAGAACTCCTCTTTTGTACCGGAAGACAACATTCTGGTGGGCAACGTGGTGCTCTACGGGGCTACGACCGGTGAGGCGTATTTCAACGGCATGGCCGGGGAGCGTTTCGCGGTACGGAACTCGGGAGCGACGGCGGTGGTGGAAGGCGTGGGCGACCACGGCTGCGAGTACATGACCAAGGGATTGGTGGTGTGCCTGGGTAAGGCGGGCAAGAACTTCGCGGCGGGCATGAGCGGCGGCATTGCTTATGTGCTCGACGAATCGGGCGAGTTCTGCCGGACGCGCTGCAACCGTTCGGGGGTGGACCTTGAACCGGTGGAAGACGCGGCCGATATTCAGGTGCTGCGGAATCTGATCGAGCGGCATGTGCGCTATACCGGCAGCCCGCGCGGCCGCTGGATCCTGGCCAACTGGGGCACGATGCTGCCGCAGTTTGTAAAGGTATTCCCGCACGAATTGAAGCGCGTGGCCGGGGTGCCGCGGCGCGAGACCCCGTACTTTGTTCCTGGCGCGGCGCAGGGAGGACAGGTGATTCATGGGTAAGGTAACTGGATTTATCGAGTTTGAGCGGGAAGTCCCCACGCGGCGGCCGGTGGCCGAGCGAGTGAACGACTGGAAGGAGATCTACGAGCCGTTTCCCCTCGTGAAGGTGCAGACGCAGGGGGCGCGGTGCATGGACTGCGGCGTGCCGTTTTGTCATAACGGTTGCCCGCTGAATAACATCATTCCGGACTGGAACGACCTGGCTTACCGGGACCGTTGGCGGGACGCCATCCGCGTGCTGCATTCGACGAATAACTTCCCCGAATTTACCGGTCGCATCTGTCCGGCACCTTGCGAGGCGGCCTGCGTGCTGGGGATCAACGAGCCGCCGGTGGCGATTAAGACAATCGAGCGGACCATTATTGACCATGCGTGGGAGGAGGGCTGGATTGTGCCGGAACCGCCCGAGACCCGGACGGGGAGGAAGGTGGCCGTGGTGGGCAGCGGGCCGGCGGGCATGGCAGCGGCGCAGCAGTTGAACCGGGCCGGGCACAGCGTGACGCTGTTTGAGAAGAACGACCGGATTGGCGGGCTGATGCGGTACGGGATCCCGGACTTCAAGATGGAGAAGCACCATATTGACCGCCGGGTGGAGCAGATGAAGGCCGAGGGCGTGGAGTTTGTCGTGAACGCCCACGTGGGGCATAACGTGTCGGTCGAGGAGCTGCGGAAGAACTTTGACGCCGTGCTACTGACCGGTGGTTCGGAGGCGCCGCGGGACATCAAGGCCCCGGGGCGGGAGCTGAAGGGCATCTACTTTGCGATGGAGTGGCTGCCGAACCAGAACAAGCGGGTGGCGGGCGATACGGTGAAGGGCGAGTTTGATGTCCTGGCAACCGACAGGCACGTCATCATCATCGGCGGCGGCGACACGGGGGCGGACTGCCTGGGCACGTCGCACCGGCACAAGTGCAAGAGCGTGACGCAGTTTGAACTGATGCCGATGCCGCCGGCGCAGCGGTCTCCGAACACGCCGTGGCCGATGTGGCCGCTCATGCTGCGGACCGAGAGTGCACACGAAGAGGGCGGACGGCGGGAGTGGTCGATCCTGACGACGAAGTTTGAAGGCGACGAGGAGGGCAACGTCCGGAAGCTGCACACGGTGAAGGTGGGTCCGGCGCCGAAGTTTGAACCGATTCCGGGTTCCGAGCAGGTATGGGACGCCGATCTGGTGCTGCTGGCGATGGGCTTTTTGGGTCCGGTGAAGGGCGGCATGCTGGAGCAGTTGGGCGTGGAGCTCGATAACCGCGGCAACGTGAAGTGCGATGAGGGTTATATGTCGTCGGTGCCGGGGGTGTTTGCGGCGGGCGACATGCGGCGCGGGCAGTCGCTGGTGGTTTGGGCGATTGCGGAGGGCCGGAAGGCGGCGCGCGGCGTAGACGCGTGGTTGATGGGCGAGAGCAAGCTGCCGGGGTGATGGGCTAGCGGCTGCTTCCGGGGTTAGCGCCCCGGAAGCAGCATTTCGCCGATGCCGAGATCTTCATCGAGCAAGGGCCAGCGGATGGAGTAGCCGCTCGGGGAGAGCTGACAGCGCATCCTTTCGACGCTGGTGGCCTGGCCGAGGCGCTCGGAGATCAACTCCCAGCGGAGGTCGGTTTTGCCGCGGTGGGTGAGGATGGAGAGGTGGCTTTCGCTTGCGCTGATTTCGCGGGCGAGGATGGCGTTAGAAGGCACGGCGCCCTCCGAACAGTTCATACCAGCCGTTGGCGATTTCGTCGAAGTGGGTATAAACGATCCGCCGGGCGTCGCGGCGGGAGCGCGTCGTGAGGTTGTGCTCGAAGTCCTCTTCGATGACAAACTGGTCCGGATGGAGCCAGAACTTGCACTCGCTGTTCCCTTTCTGCACGTAGACGTGCATGGGTTCTTCGCCTTCGTTCGAGTTGAAGTAACAACCCCAGCCCTGCACCTGGAGCACTGTAGGCATACTCGACCTCCTGATCGAAGTCAGTATAGTACAGCGGGTCCGGGCAGGGCCGGAGGTTAGCGCGGTGCTTCCGAAGAGCCGGCGGCCGGAGCGGGCGCGGGGGCTGCTTTCTTGGCAGGGGTGTCCTTCTTGAGGGGACTGATAAGGATATGGGCGTTGCGGCCTTCGAGGCGCGGTGTGCCTTCGACGATGCCATGGGACTTCAAGTCGGCGGCGAAGCGGAGCAGGAGTTTCTGGCCGAGATCGACGTGGGCGATCTCGCGACCGCGGAACTGCACGACCGCCTTGACGCGGTTGCCTTCCCCGAGGAAGCGGATGGCGTGGTTCTTTTTGAAGTCGTAGTCGTGGTCGTCGGTATTGGGCCGGAACTTCAGCTCTTTGACGTGGATGACGTGCTGTTTGCGCTTGGCGTCGTGCGACTTCTTTTTCTGCTCGTACTGCCACTGGCCATAGTCCATGGCCTTGGCGACGGGCGGCTCGGCGGTGGGCGCGATGACGATCAGATCCAGTCCGAGGTCTTTGGCCTTCCGCACGGCGGCCGGGGTGGGCATAACCTCCACGGTGCCATCCGGAAAAACGGCGCGCACTTCGCGCGCTCGGATTGCTTCATTGACGTTCTCTCGAATCTTGGGGCGCGGAAGACGGAAGGGTCGGTTTGGATACATTCAGATCGTATCCCTAGTGTAATAGGAACCAGCTGTCAAGTCTATCCCGCATTTTTTTACTTTGGCCGCGGTATGGCGGCGGGAGATTCCGCGTACTATAGTGGCATTGCTATGAGTCTGGCTCCCGGGCAACAAATTGGCGACTACCGCATCCTGCAGGAATTGGGTGCAGGGGGAATGGGTAAGGTCTTTAAGGTGCAGAACGTCATCTCGGACCGGTTGGAGGCGATGAAGGTTCTGCTGCCGGATCTGAGCGGCAACACGGAGCTCGCCGACCGGTTTCTGCGCGAGATCAAGGTACAGGCGAGTCTCGAGCATCCGAATATTGCGCGGCTGCACACGGCGATGCGCGACGGCAACCAGCTGCTGATGCTAATGGAGTTCGTCGAGGGGCGGACGGTGGAGAGCCTGTTTACGCCGGAGCGCCCGCTGCCGCTCGACTATGCGGTGTGGTGCTCGATGCAGGTGCTGAGCGCGCTCGGGTACGCGCACGAGCGGGGCATTGTGCACCGGGACATCAAGCCTTCGAACATGATGCTGACAAGCCAGGGGCAGATCAAGCTGCTGGACTTTGGCATTGCGCGGGTGGTGAACGATCCCTCGCTGACGCAGACGCGGCAGACGATGGGGTCGCTGTTCTACATGTCGCCGGAGCAGATTAACGGGCAGCCGGTGGATTCGCGGTCGGACCTGTATTCGCTGGGGATCTCGCTCTACCAGATGGTGACCGGGCGGAAGCCGTTTGAGGGGACGAGCGAGTTTTCAATAATGGCGGCGCACATGCAGCAGCAGTCGATTCCGCCGATTCAGCTGGATCCTTCAATGCCGCAGGCGTTGAACGATGTGATTTTGCGGGCGATGGCCAAGGACGCTAATCAGCGTTATCAAAGCGCGGGGGAGTTTTACGCGGCGCTCGACGGGGTGCTGCGGGTGCTGCAGGGCGGGGGGGCGGCGGCTCCGGCAGCGGTCGCGCCGCAGGCGCCGGCGGTGGCGGCGGCTACGCCTTCGTCCGGGGGCGGCGGGTTGGCGCTGAAGCTGGGTGCGGTGGCGCTGTTGGTGGCGTTGGTGGCGGGGGGCGGGTTGGTTTGGTGGAAGCTGCGCAGACCGGCGGCCGAGCCGGTGGTGACCGAACCGGCAGCGGCAGCGCCAGCGGTGGTGGCGGCTCCGGAGGGAAGGAGCGAACCGTCGGCGGAGACCGCTGCGCCGGTGGCGGCGGAACCAGCTAAACCAGCGGCGGCGCCCGCGCAGGGGACGGCCGTCCAACGGCTGGGCAAGCTGCCGCCGGAGCTGACAGCCACAAGGACGGCGGAACCGGCACCTTCGGCGCCAGTGGCTCCGGCGGCAGCTCCAGTGGGGGCGGTCGCCGCGCCCGTGGCGACACCGGCGGCGCCGCCGCGTTTGGGCGCCGCAGAGGCGTCCGAGTTGCGGGTGCGGCGGGTGCGGGTTCAGTCGCGCCTCGAGGCGTGCAAGGCGGCGATGAATAATCTGCGGGAGACGCTGGCGAGCCAGGGACTGAAACCGCGGGGAGACATCGCGGCGCTGCTCGAGACGGTGGCGAGTGAGATCGGCGAGGGGGAAGCGGCCATGCAGGGGGCGGACGCCGAGGCGGCGCGGCAGCACTTTTCGGTGGCCGAGCAGGCGCTTCGGAAGGCCGAGCGGTTCTTCAACCTGTAGGCTGTTTACTCGCCGCGAAGGGCCGTGGCGGGGTCGATGCGGGTGGCGCGCCAGGCGGGCAGAAAGGTGGCCAGGGCGGCGACGAGGGTCAGCAGCAGGGCGACGGCAGAGTAGACGAGCGGGTTCCAGGCGCTGATGCCGTAGAGAACCGCCGCGAGGGCCTGACCGGCAAGGGCGGCGAGGATGAGGCCGGCACCGATACCGCAGGTGGCCAAGCGGAGGCCCTGGCCCATCACCAGGCGGAGGATCTGAGCGGGTGCAGCGCCGAGGGCAAGGCGAATGCCGAGTTCCTTCGAGCGGCGAGTGATCGAGTAGGTCATGACGCCGTAGATGCCGATGGTGGCCAGCAGTAGAGCGGCGGCGGCAAACAGGAGGGTGACCAGGCTGAGCAGGCGGGAGGCGGCGATGGATTCGTGGACGACGTCGTCCATGGAGCGGATGCGGTTGAGGGGAATAGTGGGATCGAGCTGGCGCATCTCCTGTTTGAGGGCACCGGCGATTTGCGACGGAGCGAGGGGGGAGCGGAGGGCAATAGTGAGAGTGGGATAGGGCATCTGGGCGAAGGGGATGTAGACTTCGGCGCGAGGTTCGTCGGCGAGGCCGCGGCGACGGATCCCCCCGACGATGCCGACGACTTCGCCCGTCCAGTCGGCGCCGTAGGAGAGGGTGATCTTGCGTCCGATCGGGTTTTGGCCGGGAAAGAACTGGCGGGCCATCGGGGCGGAGAGAATGACGACGCGCGGGGAATCCTTCGCGTCGCGGGGGTCGAAGAGGCGTCCAGCGAGCAGGGGGATACGGAAGGTCTCGAAGTATCCGGGAGTGACCGAGACGTTGCCGACGGCGGGCTTGACGGCGGGCGGCGGCTCGCCGGGGATGGTGAGATCCATGAAAGAGTAGACGCCGCCGAGAGGGGGGAAGATGGTGGCGGCGGCGGATTGGACGCCGGGGAGGGCGCGGATGCGGTCGAGGTAGTTTTGGACGAACTGGGCGGCCGCATCGGGGGAGGCGAAGCGTCGGGTAGGCAGGGAGAGATCGAGGACGGTGACGCTGCCGGTACGGAAGCCGGCGTCGACGGCGAGGAGACGGCGGACGCTTTCGAGCAGGAGTCCCGCGCCGATGAGGAGGAAGGAGGCGAGGGCGACTTCGGCGATGACGAGGGCGCCGCGCAGGCTGCTTTGGCGGCGGCCGGCGGTGGCGCCGCGTCCGCCGGCGGTTTGGAGGTCAGTGGCGAAAAGGGCGGGGGCGAGGCCGAACAGAAGGGCGGTGACGGTGACAAGGGCAACCGTGAAGGCGATGGAGGCGCCGTCGAGTTGGAGTTCGTCGAGACGGGGCAGGGACGGCAGAGACAGCACGCGGAGGAGGCGGACGGCCCACCAGGCGAGGAGGAGGCCGAGGGCGCCGCCGAGGGCGGCGAGGGCGAAGCTTTCCGTGAGGAGTTGGCGAAGGAGGCGGGCGCGGGGGGCACCGAGGGCGGAGCGGATGGCGAACTCCCGCTGGCGGCTGGCGGCGCGGGCGAGCAGGAGGTTGGCGAGGTTGCCACAGACGGTGAGCAGGAGTACGCCAACGGCGACGGCGAGCAGGTAGAGCATGGGCCGGACTTCGCCGGTGATGGCGTGGGCGAGGGTTTCAACGGCGGCGCGGTAGCCGCGGTTGGTTTGGGGGTAGAGCTGTTCGTTGCGCTCGCCGAGGGCGAGGATCTCCTGGCGGGCGGCTTCGACGGTGGCGCCGGAACGGAGACGGCCGATGGCTTTATAGATATGAGCGTCGCGGAGGCGGGAGTTGGGGGAGCCGACGGGGATGGGGGTCCAGCCAGCGGCGGGTTGGGGGAACTGGAAGCTGGGCGGCATGATGCCGATGACTTCGTAGTCGTTGGCATTGAGGGTGATTTTTTTGCCTAGGATGGCGGGGTCGCCGCCGTGGCGGCTGAGCCACCAGGAGTGGGAGAGGACGATCAGGCGGTGTTGTCCGGCTTGGTCTTCGCCGGCGGCAAAGGTGCGGCCGTGGAGGGGCCGGGCGCCGAGGAGGGCGAAGAAGTTGAAGTTGGTGGCGATGGTTTCGACCTGTTCGGGTTCGCCGGCGCCGGAGTAGATGGGGCGGTCGGGGTAGAAGGAGTAGGCAGCGAGGGCGACAAGGGTTTGGGAGTGCTGGCGGTAGTCGAGGAGGTCGGGCATGGAGATGCCCTGCTGCTCTTTGCCGTCAAGGGTGGGGACGCCGGAGAGGTGGACGAGGGAGTCGGGCTGGTCGTAGGGGAGGGGCCGCAGGAGGAGGCTATTGACGAGGGCAAAGATGGTGATGTTGGCGCCGATTCCCAGCGCCAGCGTCAGTAGGGCGACTGAGGCGAAACCGGGCTGCTTGACGAGCAGGCGGATGGCGAAGCGGAGATCGTCCGGGATGGCTGGCAAGGGGAAGATTCATGGGTAGGATCGCACAAACTGAGGAGTTTTTGCGGAATGTTGCTGGATGGGTGTCGAACGCGCTATCCTATTTTCTTCGGGGCGTGGCTCAGCCTGGTAGAGCGCCTGGTTCGGGACCAGGAGGCCGGAGGTTCGAATCCTCTCGCCCCGACCATTTCTTGATTCTGCGCTTTCAATAGACCAGCGGTTGGCAGTAAAGAACTACCAACTCATTCGAGGCGCTTGAACCTTTGGGTGACCTAATCGGGCAAACGGTAACTACGCCGCCCAGTCGGGGGCTGTTTGTTCAAGCACGCCGGGGTTTTCCTTTTCACCGTACCTGCTTCAGGACAGAGCTTAGTGTCCCGGGTGGCACGGCGCGGTGCTTTTCGAGCGCCGCCATTCCGTCGCGAACCTTCATCTATTTTACTCCCGCCGCTCTTTTGTTCTCCCGCCATCGCCCACCGTGGACCGCACGGTGCCGATTCGGCGCAGATTCGGGGATAATCGAACTGTACTATGCCCATTGCATCCTCCCGCCGTATTCTGGTCACCGGCGGTGCCGGCATGATCGGCAGCGCCATCGTCTGGCGGCTGAATCAACTCGGCTACCAGAACATCCTCGTCGCCGACCGCCTCGACCTTTCTGAAAAATGGCGGAACCTCGTGCCGCTGCGGTTCCTGGACTACATCGACGGCGAAGACCTGCTCACCGCCCTGCCGCAACTGGACGACGTCGATACGATCTTCCACCTCGGCGCCTGCTCCGCCACTACCGAGAAAGACTCCGCATTTCTCATGCGCAACAACTTCGCCTACACGAAGACGCTGGCGCACTGGGCGCTGGCCAAAGACGCCCGCTTCGTCTACGCCTCCTCGGCCGCTACCTATGGCGCCCGCGAAGATGACTTCCGCGAAGACCTGCCGCTCGATTCCCTCCGCCCGCTCAATATGTACGGCTACTCGAAGCACCTGTTCGACCAGTACGCCCTCGCTGCGGGCTTCGCCGAGCGGGTGGTTGGCCTGAAGTACTTCAACGTCTTCGGCCCGAACGAAGATCACAAAGGCGATATGCGCAGCGTCGTGCACAAAGCCTTCCACCAAATCCGCTCCACCGGCAAGCTCGAACTCTTCCGCAGCCACCGGCCCGATTTCGCCGACGGCTGCCAGCAGCGCGACTTTCTATACGTCAAAGACGCCGTCGCCATGTCGATTCACCTGGCGGATTCGCCTACCGCCGGCGGCCTGTTCAACCTCGGCTCCGGCCACGCCCATACCTGGCTCGACCTCGGCCGCGCCATCTTCGCCGCCCTCGATCTCGAACCGAACATCGAGTTCATCCCCATGCCCGAGCAGCTGCGCGGCAAGTACCAATACCGCACCTGCGCAACCATCAACAAGCTGCGTGAGGCCGGCTACGCGCCGCCCATTACGCCGCTCGCCGACTCGGTGGCCGACTACATCCGCAACTATCTGAACCACGACCGGCGGCTAGGCGACGAGTCGCTCTAGCGTCCGGTAGAGGTTGTGGACGAAGGCGGCGTTGTCGTGCTGCACATAGTGCATCGGCGCGCCCATGCGGGAGAAGCTCTTGCAGAAACGCAGGTAGTAGGCCGGGTTCGTCTTCGGCGGCTCCCCCTGGGTCCAATCCCAGCCGCCGCCGTCCTGCAGGTCGACGACGTAGATCTCATGGCCGGTAACGATGGCGCGGCCGGCGCCGAGGCGCAGATTGTTCACGTTACTGAGCGTCTTCTCAAACACCTGCGGGGCCATGATGGCCGAGCCGATCGAGAGCACGACCCCGCCGTCGAGGCCGGCCACCGAGTCGCCCAGCAGCCGGAAGTCGAGACCCGCCCCGCGGCCGATGACCGCGCCGTTGAATAGCGGGTGGTTGGCGATGATGTCATAGCCGATGCCCGGATGGACCGTGGCGGGCACGCCGTGGCGGAAGGCATGATAGAGGATCGAGGCGGACTTCCACCGGTGGTCCACCGCATAGCGCCCGGCGGGCAGGCCGGCCGCGAGAAGGTCGGCGCGCGCGGCCGTGAGCGGGTGGCGGGGTTCTTCGCGGATCCACTGCTCCAGCTCGGCGGGGGCGGGCAGCGTGACGCCGTCTTCGGCGATGAAACGGCCGAGCGAGGCGCCGTAGCCCTCGCCGCGCAGGGCGCCGGCCAGAAGAGCGACGTGCAGGTTGCGGCCGGTTTCGTCCCAGGCGCCGAAGGTGCCCGTGGCGACGTTCTCTTCGACACTCTCGGTGGAGCGGCCCAGCCAAGCGTACTCCCAATCGTGGATAGTGCCGGCGCCGTTGGTGGCGACGTGCGTCACCCAGCCGCGGGCCATCATCCGGTCAAGCAGCAGCGCCGCGCCGTTGCGCAGCAGATGCGCGCCGTAGAAAAGCACGACAGCGGCGCCGCGCTCGCGGGCGGCGAGGATCTTTGCCGCGCAGGCGGCCACGGCCGGGGGGGCGGGCGGCGGGTCGCTGGCGGGGTCGAGGAGAATCTGTTCGACGCGGGTGAGGCTCTTGCGTTCGCTGAGCGGGAAGACGCGCAGGCGCGTCCAGTCTTGGGGCATGTTTCCTTCATGATACGCTGGCGCCATGCGAATTCTCCTTGCCGCCGCTCTGCTGCCGGCGCTACTCCCCGCCCAGGACGCCGCTATCCGCGCGGCCATGCAGAAGATGATCGATGCGCAGGAGGTGACGGGCGCGGTGACGGCGATTGCCACGCGGAGCGGCGTCACCCACCTGGCCGCGACGGGCGCCGTCAAGAAGAACTCGCTGTTCTGGATTGCCTCGATGACCAAGCCGGTGGTCGGCACGGCGATCCTGATGCTGCAGGAGGAGGGCAAGCTGTCGGTGGACGACCCGGTGGCGAAGCATATTCCGGCCTTCTCGAAGTATCCAAACATTACGCTGAAGCACCTGCTGACGCACTCCTCGGGGCTGGCCGAAGCCGCACCGGCCGAATGGGCGGCGGCGCGGAAGCTCGGCGACCTGATTCCGGCTTACCTCGCCAAGCCGCTGCAGTTTGCGCCGGGCAGCCAGTGGAAGTACTGCCAGAGCGGCATCAATACCCTGGGCCATGTCGTCGAAGTGGCCTCCGGCGAGCCGCTCGAGAAGTTTCTGGCCGACCGGCTGTTCAAGCCGCTGGGCATGAAGAGCACGACGTTTTTCCCGACCGCCAAGCAGAAGGCCCGGCTGATTACGCCGGTCCGGCAGGACAAAGCCACCGGCAAGCTCGTACCGGCCGCGCTGCCGCCGGGCTTTGATCCCGAACCCTTCCCGGCGGCCAACGGCGGCCTGTTTTCGACCGCCACCGACTACCTGCGCTTTCAGCGCATGATCCTGAACGAGGGCACGCTCGACGGCAAGCGCTACCTGAAGCCGGAGTCCGTCCGGCAGATGACCACCATCCAATCCGGCGACCTGAAGACGGGTTTCACGCCGGGCAACGGCTGGGGGCTGGCCTGGTGCGTGGTGCGCGAACCGCAGGGCGTCAGCAAACTACTGAGCGCCGGCTCGCACGGCCACGGTGGCGCTTACGGGACACAGGCGTGGATTGACCCGAAGCGGGGCGTGGCGCTGCTGCTGATGGTGCAGCGGGCCGGCTTCGCCAACTCGGACGACTCGCCCGTGCGGCACGCCTTTCAGCAAGCAGCGCTTAGTCAGTAAGCGACATCATGTAATCGAGCATGGCGGTCATGTCGGCCGGGGAGAACTTGTAGGCCGGCATGATCGTTCCGGGCGATTTGCTTTCCGGATCGACGAAGTGCTCCTCCATCCACTTGCGGTCCCAGCGTTTGGCGACGCCGTTGAGCGGGGGGCCGGACTTCATGCCGGCGCCGTTGATCTGGTGGCAGGCGCCGCAGTTGTTCTGCTGGTAGACCACGGCTCCACTGACGAGCGATTGCGGCGTCCGGTGGAGGCTTTCGACGTTCTCATCGTCGAGTTTCGGCAGGAAGGTCGCGAGGCGGCGCCACTGGAGATCCTTGACGCCCTGGCCGGCCGGGCCGCTGGCCTGCTTGAAGTGCGCGACGAGCCAGTCGCGGTCGCGCAGGACGGCGATGTCGGCGAGGTTGGGTCCGGGGCGGGAGTCGCCCGGGGTGGAGGAGTGGCACTGCCAACAGGCAGCCTGCCGGAAGGTGCCGATGGCGGCCATCTCTTCGGCGGTAAAGCCCTTCCAGGAATCGCGGTGCGGGGTGGTGGAGAGGGCGGCGGCCGTCAGCGCGCCCCAGCCGATCAGCGACAGCACCAGGACGCCGATCGCGCCCGTGCGCTGGCGCAGGGCGATGGCCTTGCCGCGGTCGATAAACGGGGTCAGGAACAGGAGCAGGACGGCGAGGCCCGGCAGCACCATGCTGCCGACGATTTCAAGCGGCCCCTCAAAGTACTTGAGGATCTGAAACAGGAACAGGAAGTACCATTCCGGGCGGGGGATGTAGGAGACGTCATTGGGGTCGGCGAGTTTCCCGAGCGGGACGCGGACGGCGACGGCGAGCACAAACAGCAGGGCGAACATGGCGAAGATGGCGACCGTATCCTTGAACACCTGCCGGGGGTAGAACTTGATGGGCGGCGCGGTTTCGACCGGGGCCGGGGCAACGCCGTGCCGGCGGACGAGATAGACGTGAAGGAACACGAGCAGGGCCGTGACCGCCGGAAGAATCAGCACGTGCGCGGCGTAGAAGCGGGCGAAGGTAACCGCGCCAATCTGCCCGTCTTCGCTGCCAAGCAGCGTCAGAATATAGGGACCCATCACCGGTGCCTTGGCCGCAATCTGCGTCGTCACGACGGTACCCCAGTAGGCGCGGTTATCCCAGGGCAGCAGATAGCCGGTGAGGCCGAAGCCAAGGGTTAACAGCAGGAGCACAACGCCGAGCATCCAGGTGGCTTCGCGGGGTTTCTTGTAGGCGCCCCACAGAAACACCTGCACCATGTGCAGAACAACGATGCAGATCATCATGCTCGCGCCCCAGTGGTGCAAGCCGCGCATCAGCCGTCCGGCGGTAAGTTCGGTGAGGATGTAGCGGAGGCTGCTGTGGGCTTCGGCGGTGGTAGGCGCGTAGTTGAGCGCCATCATGATGCCGGTGAACACCTGCACCAGAAACATGAACAGCGCCATGCTGCCGAACACCTGATGCCAGCCGCTCGAAGCGGGAATGTCTTCGTTGAGAAAGTGAGCGATACCGGATTCCAGACCGGTCCGTTCCTCCACCCAGGCGCGTACTTTGTTGAGCATGCGTTATGCCTTGTCGGCCGGGCGGATCTCGCCCAGCAGGATGGTGGAGCCGTCTAACTTCACCGCAAACCGGTCGAGCGCGCGCGGCGCGGGTCCGGATAGAACCTTACCGTCAGTGCCAAAACTTGAGGTGTGGCAGGGGCAGGCAAAGTTCTTCGCCGACCCGTCCCAACTCACGGCGCACCCCAGGTGCGTGCAAACCGGCGAGAAAGCGACCACCTGCTTATCGGCCGTCTTGACCATCCAAGCACTCGCCTTCTCTTTCACCGTCTTCCACCCATCGCGGCGTACCCGTTCAAAGATCACCTGCTCGGGCACGTTCTCTTCGAGCTTGGCCAAGTCACCGGCGGGAACCCAGTCGGCCGGGCGTTTCGCTTTCGAGCCACCGAGCAGATAACCGGCCGAAGGCAGCGCCAAGGCGGCCGTGATCAGGCCCATCAGGCCGTTAATGGAGGCGATCAGAAAGCCGCGGCGCGGCTCCTCTGGGGAAGACGACTTCATATGTATAGAGTATAAATCGGATTAAATTAACCGGATTAGATTATTTCAGGAAGGCAGCAGAGTTTTCAACTGGGTCCGGATCCGCGTCTGCTGGGCCCATAGGTTTAAATTCTCTAATGGATCGCGCCGGAGGTCAAACAGCTGGGGCTCTTTCTCGAAACCCTCGATGAGTTTGTAGCGGCCGTCCCAGACGAGACGCCACCCTTCGAGCCCGGCGACGAGGTGCGAGCGATGGCGCCGGGTCTGGTCCGCGAGCAGGGGCCGCAGGGTGCGGCTGTCCATCGCGGCGGGAACGGGCAGGCCGGCGAAATCGAGAAACGTGGACGCCAGGTCCATCAACGTAACCAGCGCCCGGCTGTTGCCGCGAGCCCGGACGCCGGGTCCGGCGATGACGAGGGGAATGCCGAGGGAAGCCTGGTAGGGGACGTGTTTCCCCCAGCGATTGTGATCGCCGAGCATTTCGCCGTGGTCGGAGGAGAAGACGACGAGGGTGTTGTCGAGTTCGCCGCGGGCGGCGACGGCGGCCAGGATCTGGCCGATGCCCCGGTCGATGTTCTCGCACATGGCCGAGTAGTTCTGCCGCACGGCCACGTGGTGCGCGGGCGGGTCCTGGGTGTTGCGGTTCGGCTGCGGGTAGGTGCGGTCCCGCGCGGTGCGCTCCATCGAAGAGGTGATATCGAGGGGGTCGTGCGGGCCGGTGAAGTTGACGGCCAGGTGCCAGGGCTGATCGCGCGGGGCGCGCTCGAGCAGGGTGAGGGCGTTACGGGTGATGAAGTTGTCGCAGTAGAGGTCATCGGGGAGCGGGGTGGGGTAGGTGCCCTCGTGGGCTTTCCGGGCTCGCATATCCTTGACGTGCACTTCGGCCATGCCCCGGTCGTGCAGCAGCTTCATGTAGGGATCTTTGGGCGCGGGCAGACCGCTGCGCACGGCGTCCATTTTGCCGGCGTTGTCGATGCCGTCAGAAAAGCCCCATTCACGCAGCAGACGGCGGCCGTCGAGGCCCCAGTCGAGCGTCTTTTTGTGGAGGTCGAGCTTGCCGCAGCCCATGACGTGGTAGCCGGCATCGCGCAGGAGCTGGTAGTAGGTTAGCTGGTTGAGCGGGTAATCGAACTGATTGGAGGCGACGCCGCAGCGCGTGTACTCCTTGCCGGAGGCGAGACAGGCGCGGGCCGGGGCGCACAGGGGCGAAGGGGTGATGGCGTTGAGAAAACGGACGCCCCGGGCCATCAGCTGTTCGACGTGCGGGAGGCGCACCGGAATCCCGGGCTGGCCCGGCATCCAGTCCGGCCGCCATTGATCGGGCAGAAGAAGAAGGATATTCGGCCGCCGGGGCGCGGGGGCGGCCAGACCCGCCAGCAGGCCGCGGCGGGTTAGAAGCGGCGGCACACTTCGTCCAGACGCCGTTCGAGCGCCGCCGACTCCTCGACAGAGAGTTTGCGGTCTTCTCTGGTCAGATAGAAAACATCAATGGCTTTGTGCGCCTCGGTATCAATCAGCACAACTTCGATGTTACAACCTGCCTGCGAGATGGTGGAAGCGAGGTCGAACAGCAGGCCGGGGCGGTCCTCGGCGCTGATCTCGACGAGAGTAGCGTGGTCGCTGACCTGATTGTCGACGTGCACGGCCGGACGAATATCCGGCTTGGCTTTGCCCGCGGGCGGCCGCCGGCGGCTGGCGAGCAGGTTCGCCACGTTCAGCTTGCCGAGCACGACCCGTTCGATTGTCTGGCAGAGCCGCTCAATCTCGGGTGGATTGAGTTCGAGATTGCGGTTGGGATCGGCGAAGGTGAACGAGTCGAGGACTTCGCCGCGATGGTTGGCGAAGGCCTCGGCCTTGACGATATTCATGCCGGAGCCGGCGAGGGCGCCCGCGAGAGAGGCAAAGAGCTTGGGGCGGTCACGGGTAACGACGACTAGATTCCAGACTCCTCCCTGGCGCGATAGATCGATGGCCACGCCCGATTGGCTGGCCTTCTCGGCCAGGGCGATATGCTGGGCCACTTCGGCATCGCGGTGGGTGCGCAGGTAGCGCTGCGGAAAGCCTTCGAGAAACGGATGGGAGGCCGAGGGGCCAATGCGGTCCGTGTCCAGCTCCCGGGTCAACTCCCGCTGCCCGACGGCATAGACCCGCCACAACTGCTCGAGGCGCCACGGGCTCATGGACGTGTCGTTGACGCCGCTGATATCGGCATAGGTGAGCAACGTCAGATACCGGAGCCGTTCGACGGTCTCGACGCGGCTGGCCAGATGCTCCGCCGTGGCCGGGTCGGAGAGGTCGCGCGAATTCATCACGCTCGAAAGCGCCAGGTGCTGGTCGATGAGGAAGTGAATGAGCGGTCGATCCTCTTCCGGCACCTGAATCCGCTCCATGATGGCGGCCGCCAGGCGGGCGGACTCCATGGCATGCGTCGGCCCGTCGATTCCCTTCCCCACGTCGTGCATCAGAATGGCGAACAGCAGCGCCGGCAGCGACTGGATTTCAGCAAACAGGGCGGCGAACCGGCGGCGGGCGGGGTCGGTATTGCTCCGCAGGGCCAGCAGATTCTCCATGACGATCAGCGTGTGCTCGTCAACCGTGTAACGGTGATAGAAGTCCCGCACCACGAGCCCTTCAATGAGCTTCCACTCCGGGAGGATGGCAGCCAGCAGGCCGGACTCGTGCATCGTCCGCAGCGCGGCCATGGCGTGGGGCTGTTCAAAGATCTCCCGCAGATAGTTCCAGACGGGGCCCGGCTGGGCGTAGTGGGCCGCCAGCGTGGGCAGCGCGGCGGCAAGCCGGCGTTCCGCGTCGGCCGAAAGCGGCAGCCCGTGCCGGGCCGAGAAGCGGATCAGCCGCAGGGCCACATCGGGATCCGATTCGAGCAGGTGGGCGTTCTTGAGATACAGGCGGTCTTTGTTAACGGAGATCTCAGACGTGGACAAGCGCGACCGCCAGTCGCGGAAGCGCCCGAGCAGGCCGCTGGGCACCAAGGTCTCGCACAGGTCGACGGCTTGCAGCAGACTGCGGTGGATCCGGCGGGCACTCAGGAAGTATTGCCGGACAAACTCGGCCGGAGAGAGACCCCGCTCGGCGGCCAGCGACTCCTGCAGATCGAACTGCAGCAGGTTCTGGTCGCGGTTGGCTTGCCAGTGCAGATAGCAGCGGGTGGAGTAGAGGAAGCGGCAGGGTTCGGTGAGTTCGGCGAGCCAGTCGGGCAGTTCGCGGTCGGGATCCTGCAGCTTGGTGAGCCAGCCGATAGAATGGATGTCGCGCAGACCGCCCGGAGCTTCCTTGACGTTGGGCTCGAGGTGATACACGGTGGAGTGAAACTTGTCGTGGCGCTCGCGCACCTGCCGAATCAGGTGACGCACCAAAATTGACCGTTCGTCCATCACGAACTTCGGCAACTGCCGTGCCAGCTTCTCGTACTCGGCCCGATCGCCGCAAAGGTAGCGCTGGTCGAGAAGACTAATGTTCAGTTCGACGTTCTGGGGGTGATACTGGCAGCATTCTTCAAGCGAGTGCACCGAGTGGCTCAGCCGCAAACCGGAATCCCACAGCGCGCGCAGGAAGGCCGAAAGGGCATCCCGGGTGTTTTGATTGTGCGGCGCGGTTTCGAGCAGCAGCAACAGATCGACATCGGAGTTGGGAAACAACTCCCGACGGCCGTAGCCGCCCACGGCCAACAAGGCCAGACCGGAAGGATAAACCGGAGCCAGATATTGGTCGAAGGCGGCCACAACGGTCCGGTCCACCTCCGCCGTTCTTCCAGACAGGACGGCAACGGGGTCCCAATCCTGGAAGAAGGCGGCGCGGATACCGGCCAGAGCCGAACTAGAGGGCGGATTCACCGCGTTCGTCATTGCGAATGCGGATGGCATCGGCAATTTCGGACACAAAGATCTTCCCGTCCCCGATCTTTCCTGTCCGCGCCGCTGTCGCCAACGCCGAGATGACCTCGTCGGCGCGAGAGTCCGGCACGACCATCTCAATCTTTACCTTCGGCAACAGGTCCACCTGGTACTCCTGACCCCGGTAAACCTCTTTGTGTCCCTTCTGGCGCCCGTGCCCGCGGACCTCGACGACGGTCATGCCGTCGATGCCGATCGCCTTCAGCGCCTCTTTGACCTCTTCCAGCTTGAACGGCTGAATAATGGCTTCAATCTTTTTCATGTTCGTGGCCTCCGCTCTTACGCTTCGAGATTGTATCCTTCTTCCCCGTGCATGCTCAGGTCGAGACCCATCGTCTCCTGCTCACTGGTCACGCGCAAACCGACCACCACGTCGACGACCTTCAGGATGATGAACGATCCGACAATCGCGATGGCCCACGAGATCCCGACGCCGTACAGCTGGTTGAGCACCTGCCCGCCGTTGCCGTCGACCAAACCGGTGTTGATCGCATTACCCGCCGAATCCTTCAGAGCGTTCACTTCCTTGGTGGCGAAAACGCCCGTCAGGATGGCGCCGAGGGTCCCTCCCACACCGTGCACGCCGAAGGCGTCGAGCGAGTCGTCATAGCCAAGCATGTTCTTAACTTTCACCACGGCAAAGTAGCAGACAATACCGGCCGCAAAGCCAATAATCAGCGCTGGAATCGGTTTCACGAAGCCGGAGGCCGGGGTGATGGCCACCAAGCCCGCCACGCAGCCCGAGATCCCGCCAAGGACGCTCGGTTTCCCGTGCTGGAACCATTCGGCCAGCAGCCAGCCGAGGGCCGCCGCCGCCGCGCCGAAGTGGGTCGCCACGAAAGCGCTCGCCGCCAGGCCGTTCGCCGCCAGGGCCGAACCGGCGTTAAAGCCGAACCAGCCGAACCAAAGTAGGCAGGCGCCGATGAAGCTCAGTACCAGGCTGTGGGGCCGCATCGGTTCGGTCGGATAGCCGAGACGTTTGCCCATGACAATGGCGCAAATCAACGCCGAGACACCCGAGGTGATATGAACGACCGTGCCGCCCGCAAAGTCAAGCGTTGGAATCGACCCGCCGAGGAAAGCATTCAACATACCGCCCTTGCCCCACACCATGTGCGCCATGGGGTAATAGATCAGCAAACTCCATAGGACCGTAAACAGCAGCATGGCGCTGAACTTCATCCGCTCGGCAAAGGCGCCGGTGATGAGTGCCGGAGTAATGATGGCGAACATCATTTGGAAGGCCATCCAGGTGAGGTGAGGAATCGTGGCGGCATAGTCGGTGTTCGGCTCCATGCCGACGCCATTCATCATGGCAAACCGCATGTCACCGATGAAGGAGTTACCATCGCCGAACGACAGCGAGTATCCGAACAGGGCCCACATCACCGTGGCGACGACCATCAGGATGAAGCTCTGCATCATGGTTCCCAACACGTTCTTCTTGCGGACCAGACCGCCGTAGAAGAGGGCCAGGCCCGGACCGGTCATCAGAAGCACCAGCGCACAGCTGGCCAGCATCCAGGCATTGTCGCCAGCCGATTGCGCGGCAGCGATTTTAGGGACAAGCTCTGCCGGTGTCGGTGCGGCGGGAGGGGCTTGGGCGAGGAGCGACAAAGCCCCGAGCGCGGCAAGCGAACTTGCGGTGAAGAATTTTTTCATGAAACACCTCGGTAGGAGTTAAGTGTGAGAACAAGCCCAGCAGACGGGGAAGACTTGCCACAATGCATTGCTCCACATGATGCAACGCGGAGGCCGCCAGCGGAAGTCGAAAATTGCTATTCAGGTTATTGAAAATATCTATTGGTACTTGCCCGTTCCGACCGATAAGGTGGGTAAGGATCCAAGTCGCTCCGAATTTCCCTTTAAATTGGAGATTATTAATGAACATTTCGGCGACTCGTGCCTTCGTCGTGTCGGTATTTACGGGATTGAGCCTGTTTGGTCAGACCACGGCTCCCGCTACCACTCCTGACCCTGCCCCTGCCGCGCCGGCCCCGTGGACCGTGGGTTCCATCAAGATCACTGGCTTGATTGACGGGTACTATAGCAAGAATTTTGGCAATCCCGCATCCGGCAACAATGTTTTGCGCAACTTCGACGTGAAAGCAAACTCTCTTACGCTGAACATGACGAAGATCTCTCTGACGCATGACGCCGATCCGATCGGTTTTACGCTCGATGTCGGCTTCGGCCGCGCCTGGGACGTGTTCCATGCCACGGAGCCGTCGGGCGCCGGCATTGTTAACTATATTCCGCAGGCTTTTGTTTCTTTCAAACCGAAAAACGCCGGCGGTTTGCAGGTCGACTTCGGTAAGTTTTTCACCTCAGCCGGCGCAGAACTTACTGAGACCCACCTCGCCTGGAACTACTCCCGTGGCTATCTCTATGCCAATGGTCCGTACTACCACACCGGTCTGCGGGTAACGAAGCCCCTCACCAAGTCCTTCTCGGCCGGCGTCCAGCTCGTCAACGGCTGGAACAACGTCGAAGATAACAACACCGGTAAAACGCTCGGTTTCACCACGGCCTGGACCGGTTCGAAGATTTCCTGGTTCAACACCTACTACACCGGCCCGGAAAAGAAGGGTACCAACCAGGGCTTCCGCAACTTCTACGACACCGTCGTCAACATCACGCCTAACGACAAGACCTCCATGTACATCAACTTCGATTACGGCGCCGACAAGCGCCTGACGAGCGGGAGCGACACCTGGGTCGCCATCGGATTTGCCACCAAGTTTCAATTGTCGAAGACGGTTGCCTTCACGCCCCGCTACGAACACTACAACGACCGCAACGGTTTCATCACCGGCCAGGCGCAGAAACTGAACACCTTTACAATGACGGGCGAGTACAAGTGGGTCCAGGGTCTGCTGAGCCGCCTAGAGTACCGCAGAGACTGGTCTGACAAGCCTTTCTACGACCGGGGCAACCAGAACGCCAGTGCTAAAGCCCAGTCTACGATTTTGCTGGGCCTGGTGGCCTTCTTCGGTCAATAGTGCGGGCAGAGGAGACCGCCGCGTGCCATCCTCTCATGCGGCGGCGGTCTCTGAAGCCAGGAATGGTGAACGACTGAAGCCGCTATCCAGGTGTGGGCAGAGGATACCAGCCAGCAGGCCGTCCGCCAAAGACGAAGGTTCTCTGGGTGCAAGGTAAAGTTTCGGAGAGCCTGAGCTTCCACGAGGTTGAAACGAAGAACTGGGGAAGTCATGATTCTCCAGGGAGACACTGGCACTGCAGAGACCAGGGCTCCGAATGGCCTTAGGATTTGTCCTCCGCTGCTGCGCCCAACACGATTCCACAGATCTCATCGTTCCCTGTAAACGCCTCCCCAGGCTGGCGGGAAGTGGAAACGTGATTCAAGATGATCGCTCGATCCATTCGAATACTTTCTGCGTTTTGCTCCAAGTGTTCACTGACAGAGTTGTAGATGGACGGTTTCGAGCTGTCACCCCGCCCCCCCGCGCCCGGCCGCCGGGATCGGAAGCACGCGGCGATGAGCAAGCGGGGCAGCCCGTTCTGATACAATCTGCGGCACGATGAAACGCCGCTCCTTTTTTGAACACGCCCTCGCCGCCAGCGCCGTCCCCGCGCTGCAAGCCGCCCAGCCCGGCGGCCGGCCCGCGCTGAAAATCACCGACATCAAGACCATCCTCGTTGGCACGGGCGGCCGCAACACCTGCTTTGTCAAAGTGGAAACCGATCAGGGCCATACCGGGATCGGCGAAGCCTACTCCTGCGGCCCGGACGAGGCCACCGCAGCCGTTGTCGCCGATTTCAAAAGCTGGCTGGTCGGGCAGGACCCGCGCAACATCGAGCACCTCTACAACCTGATGATGAACTTCACCCGCTTCCCCGGGGGACTCGTCGTCAACGCCGCCATCTCCGGCATCGAACACGCCCTGTGGGACATCGCGGGCAAATCGGCCGGCCTGCCCGTCTATATGCTCCTCGGCGGCAAGGTCCGCGAGAAGATCCGCGTCTATCAATCGGTGGGCGGCAACACCCCCGATGAGATCGCCGCCAACGCCAAGGCCCTCGTCGCCAAGTACGGTTATACCTGCCTGAAGATGCGCCCGCAGCCGCCCCGCGACAATCAGATCTCCTACAACGCCGTCACCCTCGGCGCCGCCAACCGCGTCCGCGCCGTTCGCGAGGCCGTCGGCCCCGATATCGACATCGGCTGCGACATCCACGCCCGTTTCCTCGAAGTCAGCCGCGCCGTCCGCCTTGCCAAGGCCATTGAACCCTACCACCCCGCCTGGCTCGAAGAGCCCATCCGCCCCGAAAACGAGGACGCCATGGAGAAGCTCGCCGACCACGTCAACATTCCGCTCGCCAGCGGCGAGTGTAACTACACCCGCCACGAGTTCCGCAAGATCCTCGCCAACCAGTCGCTCGATATCATCCAGCCCGACATCTGCGTCTGCGGCGGCTTGTGGGAGATGCGCAAGATCGCCGCCATGGCCGAGGCGCACTACGTCATGGTCGCGCCGCACAACCCCATGGGGCCGCTCGCCACGGTGGTCAACGTGCACTTCGCCGCGGCCACCCCGAACTTCTTCGTCCTCGAATACCACCCCGACGACGTCTCCCCGCGCAAGGATCTGCTCAAGGAGCCGCTCATGGTCAAGGACGGCTACATTCCGCTGCCCACCAAGCCCGGCTGGGGCGTCGAACTCAATGAAGACGCCCTTCGCCGGATGCCGCCCAAGCCGTGGCGACGCGGCTTTGACTACCGCGTCGACGGCTCGGTGGCCTATATCTAACTAGCTCTTGGCCGGCAGCCGCGTCGTCTGCCGCTGCACGAGCTGCCACTGTTTGCCGTTCTTCACCCAGACGAGCAGGACGGTCAACTCCACATTCGGGCTCGCAATCGAAGTCACGCGGGCCCGGATGGTGGCCGTCTTGCCGTAGACCTTGATCGACTCGCTGTGCACCTGGAAGTTGGGCTTGCCCTTGGCAATCGCCGCCAACGCGGTAGCCTTGTCTTCGAGGAGGGCGTTCGAGTGGCTGTACTGCAACTCGGGGGCAAACAGCTTCTCGAGGGTCGCGGTGTCGCCCGCCTTGGCCGCCTTCACAAACTCGGCGTGCGCCGCCTTCACTTCGTTTTCCGCCTGGCCGAAGCTAAGCGCGGCCAGCATAAAGAATCCTAAGATCGTTTTCATGGAACCCGATCATATCAACTCTTGAGATCGTGCAGCGCCGCCGTGATGGACGGCTTGATCCATTCCGCTAGCGGCGTCCAGGGCAACCGGGGGACACCGCCATAGTAGCTGTTCTGATCCATGGCGCACTTGAGCGCCGCCACGCCGTGCCCTTCGACGAGCGCAACCAACGGCCGGATGCGCTGCTGCCAGTCGGTGCCGGCCTCGTGCTCGCGCTGCCGGAAGGCCTCCCAGATGAGTTGCACGGAGTAGGGAATGGCGTTGGCCACCGGCACGACGGCCGCACTGGCGCCGCCTTCGAAGGCCGCAAACAGGTTGGCTGAATCGTGGGTGAGAGCCACGGGCAGGATGTTCGGATGCGCCGGTGCCGGTTCGCCGTCGACTACGACCGGCACGCGCGCTCCGTCGGCCACGGCACGGTAGTACAACTGCCGGGTCTCGCCCGTGTATTCGGCCGCCGCCCGCACGAACGCAAACTGGTAGCCCAACCCGGCCGCGCGGTTGGCCAGCGCCACCGTCTCGCGCACGCTCGGTGCCGAGGCGGCCGCCCCCAACAGCTTGCCCGGCTTAGCGCTCGCCGCTACCCACTCCCACACCTGCGCCTTCTCTTCAGCGGTCAACACCGCCTCGCCGGCCACGTAGCCGGCCAGCGCGATCGCGTTCAGCCGCTCCACGTTACTCTTCAGCTTGGCTTTGTAGACATCGCCGCGATGATCGAACGGCGTAGAGACCGGAACGAGAATGCCCTGAAGTTTCAGCATATAGAAACACGAAGGGCGCGGCGCCCCCAACTCCGGTGCGCCGCGCCCTGAAAGAAATTAGCCTTTGACGAAAACGATGACGAGGGTGAACAGCGCCAGCGACTCGATGAAGACGAGGCCGAGCAGCCCGAGACCGCGGATGACGGTAGCGGCGCCGGGGTTGCGGGCGATGGCTTCAACGGCGCCGGCAATGGCTTTGCCCTGGCCGAGAGCGCACAGGCCCGAGGCGATGGCCATCGAGAAGGCGCTGGTGAGAACGATGCCGCCGTCAGCGGCCATCGAGGGGATCGCAAAGGCCATCAGAACGATGGCGAGGACAAACATTTTTCCGAACATAGGGTGTTGCTCCTTGGGTATGAATTGCGCTCAGGAGGTGGTTCCGTTCCGCCGTTGGGACGGGGAGGGCTCACACTGGCGCGGGGTTAATGCCAGATAAAAACTTAATGCTCGTCGCCCACCGCCGCGCCGATGTAGATCAGCGTCAGCAGCGCGAAAACGTAGGCCTGAATCACCGAGATGAACACGTGCAGCCCCATGAAGGCCACCGGAACAATCAGATAGGTCAGGCTCAAAAAGACCAGCGTCACCTGCTCGCCGGCGAACATGTTGGCGAACAGACGAATCGTCAGCGAAACCGGGCGGGCCGCGTGGCTGACAATCTCAATGGGCAGCATCAGCGGGGTCAACCACCAGATGGGACCCGTGAACTGGCTGATGTAGTGGCCGCCGTGCTGGCGGATACCTTGAATGTTGTAGTAAAGGAACGCGAGCAGGGCGATGCCGGCCGGAACGTAGTGGTACATCGTCGGCGATTCAAACGTGGGAATCACGCCCAAAAGGTTCGAAAACAGCACGAACACGAAGAACGTTCCGGCGATCGGAATGTACTTCTTGTAGCCTTCGTGCACATTGTCGTGCGCCTGTTCGCCCAAAAACTCGTACATGGCTTCGAGGACATGCTGCAGTTTGCCGGGCGCCGTCATCGAGAAACCGCTTTTGGCAATCGTAAACAGAATCACGATCAACACCGCCACCAGGATCTCCATGGTGATGTAGTTGGCCCAAGGCCGGTCGTGCGTGGCCAGGCCCACCGCGGACAGAACCGAGTTGCCTAAGCCAGCCAAGTGATCATTGAAGAGGGCGGTGAGCCAAAGCTCATGAGATTCGTGCATAAATCAGTTGGTAGAGGGCCTCTCCCAGTGCCGCCGCGGCCGCCGTCAGCAGGCCAATCAGAAACGTAACCGGGGTAACCGCAAATACCTTCACTATAACATAGCCCACCCCGCCCAGAGCCGCCAGACGCAGCCCCAGCAGTCCTGCACGGGCCGGCGTAGGCCGCGAAAAAGCGCGTTCCAGCCAGCGGAAATTGGCCCAGGCCGCCGCCGCGCCGCTGGCCACCCCCAGCGCCGCCAACCCGCCCCAGCCCACGCCTGCCACTGCGGCAAACACAACGCCCCAGCCGGCGATGCCCCACTCCATCCGCCGCACCATGCCTTCGTAGCTGTTCACCCGGCGTCCTTATCCCGTTCGAACTCTTTGTTCAGCTTCCGGATCAGATCGCGCATCCCCGCAATCACCCCGACGATCAGCCAGAACACGCCCCAAAACTTCGTCCCGAACACATGGTCGAGCGCCGCGCCAATCCCGTAGCCCACCACCACACTCACCGGCAAAATCAGCGCCAGGTTCATGTAGTCCGAGATCATCCGGCCGACGCTGCGTTCCCGCTTCACCGCGACGACACCGCCAGCGTATGCCGCGCATGGCAGTTCATGCAGGTCACCTTCGCCGTGCCCGCGCTCAAAGGAGGCTGTTTGCACGCCGCCGGGGTTGCGGCATGGCACCGCGCGCAGCCCGCCTGCGTCGCTGTCCACTCTTTCATATCGTGGTGCCCGTGGCAGGTACTGCAGTTGGCTGACTTCGCCGTCCGCTGCACAACGGCCACGTGATGCTTGCTCTGCATGTACTGGTTCTTTTCGAGGTGATGGCAGTTGCCGCACATGCCCGCCACCTCGTCGGGCGCGGCCACGCGCTCGGGCGGCGCCTCGCCGTTGCTCTTGCGATGCTTCTCGCTCGGCCCGTGGCAGACGCCGCACTGCAGTCCCGCGCGCGAGTTATGCCGATGCTTGCTGAAGTCGGCGATCTGCTCGTTGTGACACGGCGCGCAGTCCTGTTGCGCTGCACTGCGAAACGAACCCAACGCCGGCAGCAGAAGCAGCCACAGCAGCCGGCTCATCCGAGCTTCCTCGTCACCAGGGTCCGCGTAATGTCGCTCGGCTTGGCCATGCCGGCCAGAGCCATCGCCAGCTTCAACTCCGCGTTCAACATCCACAGCACCCGTTCGACGCCCGGCTGCCCGAAGGCGCCCAGACCCCACAGCGGCGCCCGGCCCACCAGCACCGCCTTGGCGCCCAGCGCCATCGCCTTCAAGATATCGGTGCCCCGGCGCAGCCCGCCGTCCATCAGCACCGGCACCTTGCCCCCCACGGCATCGACGCAATCGGGCAGCGCCTCGAGCGTGCCCATGACGCCGTCGAGCTGCCGCCCACCGTGGTTGGAGACCACAATGGCATCCGCCCCGTGCTTCACCGCCAGCGCGGCGTCCTCCGGATGGATGATCCCCTTCACAATCACCGGAATCTTCGCCCCTTCCTTCAACCAGGAGATCTGCTCCCAGGTCATCTGCGGCGTGTGCGGCTGCCACATCGCGGGCAGCGCCGGCGACTTCGGCGCCGGCTTCGGTTCGCCCTCTTTCGGCACGCCGGTCTGCATGTAGCCGTAGTCGAACCGGTTGCGATTGTTGCGGTCGCGGTTCGATTGATACTGGTTGTCGACGGTGAGCGTGATGGCCCGGCCCCCGCCGTCTTCAATGCGCCGCGCGTAGCCCCGGGCCTGCGCCTTGGTCGCCGCACCGATCGTGTTGCTCCACCACAGCAGCGGCTCCCCTTTCTCAAGAATCTTCTGCACCCCGGTCGCCGAGCAGATCAGCGTCTTTGAGGCCAGCGCCGCCGCCGCGACTTTCTCATCCGCGCTCTCGATCACCAGGTTCTTCCCCCCGGTCGGCGCAATCAGAATCGGGCTCGCCAGCTTCATGCCGAGCAGGTCCACTGCGAGCGAGACGTTTGAAACATCGGTCATCACCCGCGGCCGCAGCGCAAACTTGCCGTACGCCTCCCGGTTAGCCCGCAGCGTGTACTCATCCTCGACGCCGCCAGCAATAAAGTCATAAGCCAGCTTGTGCATCTTCCGTTTGGCTACTTCCTCAAACTCATGCACATTCACCGGTCCCATCAACTCATCGGGCACCTCGGCCGGCAACAGCGGCGATCCTGCCGCCAAGCCCACCAGGTTCCGCACCAATTCGCGCCGATTCATCGTTTCGCCTCCAAGATCCCCGCCGCCTGCTCTCCGGCCTCTTTCACCAGAATGCCCATCTTCGGATGCGACGGTTCCATATCGGCCTTTAATCCTATCTCGTCAAGCGCCTCCGATGTCGTGGGCCCGATCGAGCCGATCACCATCCGCCGCAGCGCGGGCAGCACATCGACCCCCTCCTCGGCCGCCACCTGCAGCAGATGCGTCACCTGAATCGAGGTCGTCAGCAGCACCACGTCGAACGCTCCGGCCGCAATCCCCCGCGCCGCCGCCCGCAGTGGCGCCGTGTCCTCCGGCAGCGCCCATTGGTAGACCGGCACCGGCGTCACCTCCGCCCCGGTCTCGCGCAGCGCGGCCAGCAAAGCCAGATTCGACTTGCCATACTCCTGCACGGCGATGCGCCGTTCGGTGCGCCCGCGCATCACCTGCATCAGCTCCCGCCAGGTGTTCGGCTCCGGGGCCATGGCCGCCGCGGGCACGTTCCACTCGCGCAGCACGGCCATCGGCTTTGGCCCCCGCGCCACCACGGGACGCTTCCGCAACTCCGCGGCCAAGGCTCCTTCCGGCCAGCGCGTCGCCAGCACCTTATCGAGCGCCCGCGTCCCTACGCCCGTCAGCAGAATCACCAGATCGAACTCGCCGGCCCGCAGTCGGTCAAAGAACGCAAAAGCCTCGGGGTTATCTTCAATCGGCATCTCCCGCATCGACGGCGCCACCGTCGCCACGCCCCCGTTCTTCTCCACCAGCACCGCCATCTCGGTCGCCCGGCGCGACTCAAGCGCCAGCACCCGCAATCCGTCAAAACCCATGTCTCTAGGTTAGCTGGCAATAGTCCGGCCGGTCGCCGGCCGTCGCGTGCCGGTACTCTTTCACAATCCGCCCGCCCCGCACCAGAAACGCTCCCGGCATCTGAAACCCATCGCCTTCGAGAAACCCTACGCCGTGCTGCCGCCAGGCGAGAAAGCCGCGCCGCCAAACCGCCGGCCCCAGCAGTTGCCAGACGTTCCCCCGCCGCAGCCCAAACGCTTTGTAGAGAGCCCGCTCCGGATCGTGCACCCGCTCGACGTCCGCCAAACCATACCGGCCGAAAAACTCATCTCCCGCGCCCATGTGCACGAGGACGATCTTCGTGCCATCAGCCTCAATTTGCCGCCGCTGCCGCGCGATGTCCGCCAGCGCCTCCCGGCAGAACGTGCAGCCCGCGTGCCGGAGAAACACGACGAGCGCGTCGCGATGCCGGGCGAGAAACGGCCCCGCTTCGCCCACCGGACCGCGATCCTGCCACGCGCCCCGCAAAATGAGCGCGAACGGAATCAGCCAGATGAGATCGTTCGTAATGTTGTTCACCCCAAACCACCAGGAGAAGCGCCCCGCCACGGCCGCCTGCACGAACCCGATCGGTCCGAACAGTTTGCCCAGAAACCCCACCAGCACAATCGGCCAGTGGCGATACGGGTCAAGCGCGGCCAGCGCATAGCCAACGCCGTATACCCCGACAATCATGGCGATACACTGCCACAACTCAGGGTAGTTCGGCCGCTCCATGCCAGCCCAATCAAACATCAGATGGGGCCAGAGCCCCACTAATAATCCCCAGCTGATGTTGTAGATTCCGGCCGCCAGCAACCAGCGCTTCATCCAGATTGGAGCCATACTTATGAGGACAGATGCGCAGAAACGGTTGCTGGTCGTGCTATCTTCAGGACACCAGCCCTGCATGCCGGAACTGTCCCTTCAACTCCTCATCGACATCTTCGCTATCGTCCTGATTGACCTGCTCCTGGCCGGCGACAACGCCGTCATTATCGCCCTGGCCGTCAAGTCGCTGCCGGACCGCGAAAAGAAGCTCGGCATCCTGATCGGCGCGGGCGTCGCCGTCGTGCTCCGTATCGGCCTCACGTTCTTCGCCGCCCAACTCCTGCAGGTCTCGTGGCTGAAGCTCGTCGGCGGCCTCGCGATTTTCTGGATCGCCATCAAGCTCCTCACCGACGCCGCCGACCACGACGCCGGCGGCCCGCAAGCGGCGACCCTCATGTCCGCCATCTGGTACATCCTCGTCGCCGACATCACCATGTCCGTCGACAACATCCTCGCTGTGGCCGGCACCTCCAAGGGGAGCCTGCCGCTGCTGATCTTCGGCCTCGGCCTGTCGATCCCTTTCGTCGTCTTCACGTCCAAGATCCTGTCCACCATCATGGACAAGTACCCGGTGATCGTCTGGATCGGCGCCGCCATCCTCGGTCGCGTCGGCGCCGAGATGATCCTCACCGACCCGGTCGTCCGTTCTTCTTTCCATCCGCCGTTCGCCGTCGATGTTGCGATTCAGATCGCCGGCGCGCTGCTCGTCGTCGGCGCCGGCTGGTTCTTGTCTAAGCGAAAAGCGGCTTGATTACGTGTCCGTGCACGTCGGTCAACCGGCGCTGCAGGCCGTTGTGGTACCAACTCAGCCGCGTGTGGTCGAGCCCCATCAGGTGGAGAATCGTCGCGTGGAAATCGTAGAGCGTCACCGGGTTCTCGGCCGCCTTGTAGCCCAGCTCATCCGTTGACCCGTAGCTGAAGCCCTTCTTCAAGCCCGGCCCCACCATCCACGATGTGAAGCCTTCGGGGTTGTGGTCGCGCCCGCCCTCGCCGAGGCCCTCCGAGATCGGCAATCGACCGAACTCGGTCGTGAAGACGACGAGCGTATCGTCGAGCATGCCGCGCTGCTTCAGGTCCTTGAGCAGCGCCGCCGTGGGCTGATCAAGGATGCGCGCGTTCTTGCCGTGGTTGGTAATCAGGTCTTCGTGCGCGTCCCAGTTCACCCGGGGCGCCCCGAAGTGGCCGCCATTGTACATCTGGATCACCCGCACCCCGCGCTCCATCAGCCGCCGGGCCAGCAGGCAGTTGTAGCCGTAGTCGCGCATCTCCGGGTCGTCCAGGCCGTAGGCCTTGCGCGTGGCTTCCGTCTCGCCGCTGATGTCGGTCACCTCCGGTGCCGCCAACTGCATCTTCGCCGCCAGCTCATAAGCGCGGATGCGCGACACGAGCGCGTCCTCGCCCGGGTTCGCCTCCGCATGGGCTTCGTTCAACTGGCTCAGCAGATCGTAGCTGGCGGCCTGCGCCTTGGCGTTCACCGCCGTCGGCGGGCGCAGATTGGCAATCGGCTGCTCCTGCGTACCGAAGGCCACGCCCTGGTGCACGGCCGGCAAAAACCCGTTGCCCCAGTTGGCCACCCCGCACGGCGGCAGCCCGCGCCGGTCCGGCAGCACGACAAACGACGGCAGGTTCTCGTTCTCGCTGCCGAGGCCGTAGCTGATCCACGACCCGATCGACGGGAACCCCTGGAAGATGAACCCCGTCGACATCTGGAACAGCGCCGGGCCGTGGGCGTTCGAACGGGTGACCATCGAATGAACGAACGTCGTGTCGTCGACGCAGGTGGCCAGATGGGGCAGCAGCTCGCTCACCCACTTGCCGCTCTGCCCGTGCCGGGCGAACTGCCACGGCGACTGCATCACCGTTCCGCGCTTGCCGAAAAACGGGGTGATCGTGTTGGCGCCCTGCGTCTCCTTGCCGTGGTGTTTGACGAGCTCCGGCTTATAGTCGTAAGTATCGACGGCGCTCAGCCCACCGGGCAGGAAGATCATGATCAGCCGCTTGGCCTTGGCCGGAAAGTGCGTTCCCTTGCCCTGCAGCAGCTGCGCCAGCGCCAGTCCCGCGGCGCCGCCGCCCGCGTTCCAGAGTAGTTCTCGTCTCGTCATGGGATGTAGAGAAATTCGTTCGTATTCAGGAGCACGCGACAAAACAAAGCCAACGAATGCTGGGCGGCGTACCGGTCGCCCAGGGCCAGCTCTTTTTCCGTGGCCGGCCGGCCCAGCACCAGTTGATAGGCCCGACCCACGCTCCCGGCGCGCGCCGCCAGCTTCTGCGCCTGCTCCCAGACAAAATCGTCGTTGAGCAGCGTCAGTGCCTGCAGCGCCGTGTTCGAGGAGCTCCGCTGCGGCGTCGCCACCGACGGGTCCGGGCAGTCGAAGTTGTCCATCATCAGCCGGTCGCCGCCCCGCACGTTGAAGCGGTAGACGCTGCGCCGCCACGTCTCCGGCCCCGGGTTGTCGACCGCCTTGAAGATATACGAGCCGCCCGACTGCATCCGGTGCAGCCGGAAGCTCGGGCCGCCCATCGTCAAATCGAGCGTGCCCGCCGCGGCCAGCATCGAGTCCCGCAGCGTTTCCGCGTCCATCCGCTTGAGCGGCATGTGCCACAGCAGGCGGTTGCCCGCGTCGATGGCGAAGGCCTTGGCGTTATGCGCCGTCGACTGCTGATAGGCCTCGGTAAGCAGAATCTGCCGGTGCAGCCACTTCAGGCTCCAGCCGTTTTCGACAAACGAAGCCGCGAGCCAATCGAGCAGTTCGGGGTGCGAGGGGCGGTCGCCCATCAGGCCGAAGTCGCTCGGGGTGTTCACCATGCCGTTACCGAAATGGAAGTACCAGACGCGGTTGACAATCACGCGCGCCGTTAGGGGATTGGCCGGATCGGTCATCCAATCGGCCAGCGCCAGGCGGCGGTCTTTGTCCGTGGCGAAGGCGGCCGGGAGCACCGACAGCGCCCCGGGGTCCACCGCCGCACCCTTGCGCGTGATGCTGCCGCGCTCAAGCACGTAGGCCTGCTCGGGCTTGTGCGGCATAGCGGCGTAGAGCTTTTCGGGCGCGGGGATTTTGGCGATTTCCGCCTTCAGCCGGTCGCGCTCCCGCTTCAGTTCCGGCACGAGGCCGGGGTCCGGCGCCGCGGGCAGACTGACTTCCACGCTGCGAATATGGTCGAGCGAACTGGCTACCTCCACCCATTGGTCGCCCCGCCGCGCCTCGACGCGGTAGACGGTAATGCCGCCCGGGCGGCGCGCCAGCTTCTCATCGCACGCCCAGGCCATTTCGCCCGGCGCGGCCACCTCGCCAAGGGGCAGGAAGACCGGATCATCCGGCGTCGCCTTGCGGTCGGCCTGCCAGTTTTCGATGCGCCGTCCGCCCACGGTGAGCCAGTCGAGCCGGGCCAGCGGCCCATCGTGGCCGGTGATGACCAGCCGCAGTTCCCCCGCCTCGCGGATCCGATTGACGTTGAAGACCGGGTTGAGCGGCATGCGCCGGGCCTCGCCGCGGCGTGCGGCATGGAACTCGCGGATGGCCTGGCGCAGGTAGGCCGCCCGCACGGGGTCTTCGGCGTCGGCGATCTTCTGTTCGACAGTCTTCAACTGCGCCCGCAGCGGCGTGGTGGCCCGCTCGTAGGCGGCCTTGGCTTCCGGCGTCACCACCTCCCGGGTGCCGAAGCCCACGGTTTGAAAAACAGCGGTGAGTTTGTAATAGTCGCGCGTCGGGATGGGGTCGAACTTGTGGTCGTGGCAGCGGGCGCAGTTGGCCGTCATGGCCTGGAAGGTGTGCATGGTCGTGGTGACCATATCGTCGAGCTCGTCCATTCGCGCGGTGGCCTTCATGGCGGCGTCTTTGTTGAGTTCGGCCGAGACGGAGTCCCACGGGCCGGCGGTAAGGAAGCCCGTGGCGCGGACGATTTTCGGATCCTGCGGGGCGAGCAGGTCGCCGGCGATCTGTTCGCGCAGGAACTGCGGATAGGGCTTGTCGGCGTTCAGGGACTCAATCACGTAGTCGCGGTACGGCCAGGCCAGCGCCCGCTCGAAGTTGTGTTCGCCGCCGTCGGTTTCGCCGAAGCGGACGACGTCGAGCCAGTGCCGTCCCCACCGCTCGCCGTAGCGCGGCGAAGCCAGGTACGCCTCCACGGCTTTTTCGTAAGGCAGACTCTCGCCCGGCGGCAGGCCGGTCAGGTCAAACGCCAGCCGGCGCAGCAGCGTCCGGTCGTCGGCGCGTGGCGCAAAGCCCAAACCCTTGGCCTGCAGCTTGGTGAGCAGAAAGGCGTCGATGGGCGTCTTGGCGCCCGTGCCCGCCGGTACCGGCGGCTTCCCCACCGGCCGGAACGCCCAAAAGGGTTTCCGCGCCGGCGCGGCCAAAGGCTTGGCGCCGGCCTCGACCCACGCCTTCACGGCCGCCACCTCGTCGGGCGAAAGGCGCGGCCCGCCGAGCGGCATTTCGCCGCTTTCAACGCGAGCCATCACCCGCGGCGAGGCCGCTTTCGTCAGGTCGAAACCTGCAGAAACCTTTTCCCCACCATGACACTTGAGACACCGGTCCCGCAGCACGGAGGCGGAGTCCGCCCCCCACACCGTACCGGCCAACAGCAGCACGAGCGCTCGCATAAAACCTGGTGGGCCCTGTTGGATTCGAACCAACAACCAACGGATTATGAGTCCGCTGCACTAACCGTTGTGCTAAGGGCCCGGAACTATCAGACTACCATCACCACATGTGATAAAAACCATCGTGTTCGAATACCTGCACGGGCGTTTCGAAAACGTCGCTCAGGCACGCGGGCGTGAGCACCTCGGGTTTCGGCCCGTCGCGGTAGATCCGGCCCCGCCGCAGGCAGACGACGCGCCCGATTTCGGGAATGATATCGGGCAGATGGTGCGTGACGAGAATCACCGTCACCCCGCTCTGCGCCAGCGTCCGCATCACCTCGCGCAGCTCCCGCATCGCCGCGATATCGAGCGAGTTGGTCGGCTCGTCCAGGATCAGCGCCTTTGGCCGGTGGGCGAGGGCACGGCCGATGACGGCCCGCCGCACCTCGCCGCTCGACATCTCCGTCAGCAGCCGGTCTTTCAAATGGCGAATCGCCAGCAGATCGAGCAGCTCTTCGGCGCGGGCCTCCATCGCGGGTGTGATCGGATGGTAGGGCCAGATACCGACCGAGGAGTGGAAGCCGGAGAGGATGGTCTCCATCACCGGGTAGGGCTGCGTACACTGCTGCACCAGGTCGTTGGTCACCACCCCCATCCACGCCCGCAGCTCCCATACGTTCCAGATCTGTTGGCCGTGCACCTCCATCCGGCAGCGCGGGGCCGGCCAGCGCGGATACAGCTCCCGCGTAATGGTCTTGATCAGGGTCGACTTGCCGGAACCGTTCGGTCCCAGAATGGCAATGTGCTCCCCCGGATGGATCGTGAGTGAGCACTCCTCGAGGGCGGTCACCTCGTCGTGCATCACCGTCACGTTTTCCCATTGCAACAAAGGCGTAATCATCTCGAAACTCCCATTATGACCTCGATCAGTTAAACTGATGAGACGAGGGGGAACTACCCCCTGCTTTGGTAAGGAGAATCTATGAAGCTTCAGAAAGCTCTACGCAGAGCTTCCAGTGCCTTTGCGGCACTCTGTCTGCTTGCGCTGTCCGCTTTTGCGCAATCGGACAACGCAAGCATTTCCGGCGTGGTGAAGGACCCCAGCGGGGCCGTGGTCGCCAACGCCAAGGTAACTGTTAAGAACGACGACACGGCGTTTGAACGCCAGGCGACAACCAACACCGATGGCTTTTACATCGTGACCAACATCGCGCCCGGCTACTACACGGTTTCCGTCGAAGCCGCCGGCTTTAAGAAGGCCGCTTCCAGCCGCAACAAGCTCAATGCCGGCGTACCGATCGCGGTCAACCTCGATCTCGCCGTTGGTCAGCTGACCGAAACCGTCACGGTCGAAGCCAGCACCGCGCAGGTGAACACCGAATCCGCCACAGTCGGCAAGACCGTCGAGCAGGCGCAGATTCAGAACCTGACGCTGAACGGCCGCAATCCGCTCTTCTCGGCCCTGCTCCGCCCCGGCGTGCGCGGCGGCGCTCTGTCCGGCTTCAGCTTCGGCCTGTCGAGCGGTGGCTTCACCATCAACGGCGGCCGGTCGCAGGACTCGCTCATCACCGTTGACGGCGCCGTCGCCATCCGGACCCGCGCCAACGGTACCTCCATTGGTACCGCCGACGCCGACACCGTGCAGGAAGTGCAGATTCTCGCCGCCAACTACTCGGCCGAGTACGGCCGGTCCGGCAACGGACAGATCCGCATGGTAACCCGCTCGGGCCAGAAGGATTTCCACGGCAGCGCCTACGAGTTTTTCCGCAACAACCAACTCGATGCCAACAGCTGGGCGCGGAACCGCTCCGCGACTACCAACTTCGTGGCGCCCCTCAAATTTAACCAGTTCGGCTATAACCTCTCGGGTCCTGTCATGATCCCGAAACTGTTCAACAAAGATCGCGAGAAGCTGTTTTTCCTGTTTGCGCAGGAATGGGTCCGCTTCCGCCAGGACCAGACCACCTTCCAGCGCGTTCCGAGCCTTGCCATGCGCAACGGTGACTTCAGCGAGCTGCTCGGCACGAACATCTACTATTCGGCGCCCCGCACTCTGAATGATCCCCAGACCGGCGCGCCCTTCCCAGGAAACATCATTCCTCCGAACCGTCTGAGCCCCAACGGCATTGCGTTCCTCCGCACCTACCCGGCTCCTAACGGTCTCTTTCAGGGCAACAACAACTTCCTCCAGGTGCGTCCGCAGCCCCAGAATCAGCGCAAAGACACGATCTCGATCGACTACAACCCAACCTCGAATCAGGTTGTTCGTTTCCGCCATCTGAACTACGCCTTCAATGTGGCTAATGCTTTCGCTGGTGGCTTTGATTTTGCTCCGTCCGCTCTGGACCGGCCAAACAAGACGGCCAGCCTCACCCACGTTTGGACGCTGTCGCCCACGATGATCAATGAAGCGACGATCACCGGTTCGAATGATCGCGTCACGATTGCGGTGCAGCGCACCGGCCGCTATCAGCGCTCGGTGAACAATATCAACTACCCTTATTTGTTCTCCGAGCCCAAGGAGATCAACGACAAGATCCCCACCGTGGTCATCCCGAACATCGGCCAGATCGACGGTGGACCCTACCCGGCCAGTTCCGCTGGCCCGATCTACACCTTCTCCGACAATCTGACCAAGATCGTGGGTAACCACACCTTCAAGTTCGGCGCGCTCTTTGAACGCTCCGGCCAGAACGATTTCGACCAGATCAACGTCTCCGGCGTCCCGGGCGGCACCAACAACCAGAACGGTCGTTTTGAATTCAACGACGTCCGTCCCGGCGGCGCCCCCGGCTCCGGCACCGGTCTGGCGAACGCAGCCCTTGGCCTGTTCTCCACCTACGCCGAAATCGGCCCGCGCAGCTACACGCCCTACCGTGGCAACATGTTCGAGTTCTTCGCTCAGGACTCCTGGCGCGTCAACCAGAAGCTGAAGCTCGAACTCGGCTTCCGCGGCACCTGGCAAAACGGCTACTACAAGTCGCTTTGGGGCAACATGGCCTACTTCGATCCGAAGAACTACGATCCGGCCCAGGCCGCCGTCCTCGATCGCGCCACCGGCAACGTCCTGAGCGGCAACCGTTTCAACGGCGTCCGCATCCCGGGCTCCTCTTTCCCGGCCGCCGGCAAGGGCCGCGTTCCGGCTATCGACTCGGGTCTTTATAACAATCTCCTCGACGGCGGCAACGGCTACCCGTCGCCGAACCAGTTCAACGTGATGCCCCGCCTTGGTCTCGCCTATTCGATGACCAACAAGCAGGTGGTCCGCATGGGCTTCGGCGGCTTCATGGCGCGCCCCGGTGTCTATGACTCGGTCTTCCTGGGCGGCAATCCGCCGTTCCAGCCGATGGCCTCGGTGACCAACGGCAACGTCGATCAGCCCGGCGGCGCCACCCGCGTGAACTTCCCGCAGTTCTTCATGACCATCGACCGCGCCTACAAGATTCCCCGGTCCTACCAGTGGAACGCCACCTACCAGCGCGAAGTCGGCCTCGCCACCACCCTCGAAGTCGGCTACGTCGGCACCACCGGCCTGTTCCTGGCCCGCGAGCGCGACCTGAACCAACTGCCCACCGGCACCACGTTCCAGGCCGCCAACGCCGGCGCCAACGTCAACTTCCTCCGCCCCTTCAAGGGCTTTGCCAACATCCCCATGCTCGAACACTCCGGTCGCAGCACCTACCATGGTCTGCAGGTGGAAGCCAACCGGCGCTTCAGCAAGGGCATCCTCTACAGCTTCTCCTACACCCTCTCGAAGACCATGGACAACAACTCCGGTCCGCGTGACGGGTTCATTGACACCTTTAACCAGGGTCTGAATTGGGGCAAGTCCGGCAACGACACCCGTCACATCGCCGTGGCCAGCGTTGTGTGGGAACTGCCGTTCTTCAATGGACAGGACACCAACCGCGCCGTGAAGGCCATCGCCGGCGGCTGGCAGTTGCAGGGCGTTAATCAGTGGCAGACCGGCACGCCGATCACCATCGGCAACGGCGACGACTACCTCGGCATCGGTTCAACCAACGGCAAGCCGTGGAACCTGAACTTCGCTCCGGACAACTCCGGCCGCGCGTTCAGCAACATCACTGCTGCGGGTAATTACGTCGGGGAACCGAACTTCTACTTCCCCGTAACCAACGGCACCACCAGCCTCGCCACTCGTCCCGCCAACGGCACCCTGCCTAACCAGAACCGCAACTCGATCTCCTTCAACAACCCGGGCTTCCAGAACTGGAACCTCGCGCTGCAGAAGGCGTTTCGGTTCACCGAACGGCAGGCCGTGACCTTTAAGTTCGAAGCCTTCAACTGGATCAATCACCCGAACTGGGGTGGCGTGGATACCAATCCCACGGCCGCTACCTTCGGCAAGATCACCAGCAAGAGCAGCGAACGCAACCTGCAGCTCAGCCTCCGCTACAGCTTCTAACGAAGCCCGGCCCTGGCCGGGAAAACCAAAGCCTCCCGCCCTACCCGGCGGGAGGCTTTTTGCATTTCAGCGGGGCGTCAGCTTCGGCCACGCCAACTCCATCCCCTGCGCCGTCATCCGGGCCTGCAACTCACCCAGCAACTTCTGATCATTCCGAATCTTGCGCGGCGCCTGACCCGTCCGCACCGCCTCGGCCGCAATCACCCCCGCCGCCTCGCCAATGTTCCACTCCACCGGATGCAGCCGGTAACACCCGTTGGTAATGTGCGTCACGCCCAGGTTCTTACACCCGGCCAGCAGGTTCTCGACGCGCCGCGGCAGCAGCGCCCCCATCGGAATCTGAAACGGCAGCGAACTCACATCGACGTAGTTATCGCCCCCCGAAGACGGGTGCAGGTCGATGCGGTAGCTGCCCGTGCCCACGCTATCGGCGAACTCCGCCGCCCCGGCCTCCGGCCCCGCCACCTGCCGTCGCGCCTCGGTGCCCACGTGCTGTTCAAGCACCGTGAACTCGGCCTGAATCCGCCGCGCCTCCCGGACGTAGGGATACTTCGCCAGACCATCCTCCGTGCCCGCCAGGTCGTAGCGCAACCGCAGCCCCGGCCACCCCTGCTTGCCGTCCGCGCGCGGGCACTCCGTCTGCATCCAATAGAGCAGGCTGAGCGAAAGCTGCTTGGCCCGCGCCAAGTGCCGCGCGGCCTCGGCCTCGGAAACCTCGCACAGGTTGCCCAGCCAGTAGTCGTTCTGCGGCCAGTTGATCAGCGAGATGTCGTTGTACGCCCCGGCGAAGTTCGCCTTGTTCGCAATGCGCCGGTACAGCCAGAGGTTGAGCGGACCCGGGCGGCCGGAGCGCTCCCGCGGGTCGAACGTCACCGCCCGCGGCGTCAACCGGATCGGGTCCGACATCGCCCACCCCAGCAGCTTGCCCGGCCACGGCGGGGTCATCGTCGGCACGTAGTCGCGCCAGAAAGCATACTCAGCCGGCTTGTCGACCGTGTGGTCTTCGCCCTCGCGGTAGTCGATCGCGTAGCAGACGGTAAACGCCTGATGGTTCTGCGGCTGCGCCGTTTCGGGGGCGTGCGGTTCCCCCGTCTGTTTGCGGGACTCAAAGCCGGTGACATACTCGGTGCGCGTCAGCGGCAGCAGGTCCCCGAGTTCCGTGGCATCGATGAAGTAAGGCGCCGTCAGCGTCAACTCGTTGCCGGTCTCGAGGCTCTTCACGGTCACCGCCCGCACGCGGTCGCCGTCCACGTCGGCCTTGGCCGGCTTGTGCCGCAGCAGCACGGTCAACTGCCCGGCGCTGATCCAGGGCGCCAGCATCGCCTCCAAAACGTGCAGCGACACCGGCGGCTCGTGCGTAATCCGCGAAACAGACCCATCGCCGGGGTTCAGATACTCCCGCCCCCGCGCCTCGGCCGTCAGCGGATAGTGGTCGCGGTAGTACTGCCGCACCGCCCGCCGATACTGCCGATAGAGCTGCGTGCCGCCGTAGCTCTCGACGGACGGATGCTCATCCGGCGGCACCAGTTGCGAGGTCAACTGCCCGCCCACCCAGTCCGTCTCCTCCGTCATCACCACGCGCCGGCCATTGCGCAGCGCCGCCAGCGCGGCGGCCACCCCGCCGGTACTCGCGCCAATCACGGCGACATCAGCGCGCAGGTCCCGGCCGGCCGCCGCCAGCGGACCAGCCGCGAGAATCTGCAAAAGGGTTCGACGGGAAAGCATCTCTAACATCGTAGAATGGAGTTTCCCGCCATGGTTGGTTATCAAGCCATCTCCGCCCACGTCACCGCGCACCAGGAGCGCCTGCTCGACGAACTGCTCGACTTCCTGCGCATCCCCAGCGTCAGCACGCTGCCGGAGCATCAGCCCGACGTCGTCCGCGCCGCCGAGTTCACCGCTGCCGCCCTCCGCGCCGCCGGCCTGCCCCACGTCGAAGTCATCCCCACCGCCGGCCATCCGCTCGTCTATGCCGAAAGCCTAAAAGCGCCCGGCAAGCCCACCGTACTCTGCTACGGCCACTACGACGTCCAGCCGCCCGACCCGCTCGAACTCTGGAAGTCGCCGCCCTTCACCCCCGTCATCGACAACGGCAACATCTACGCCCGCGGCTCGGCCGACGACAAGGGCCAGTTCTACACCCACATCAAGGCCGTCGAAGCGCTCATGGCGCTCAACGGCGAACTCCCGCTCAACGTCAAATTCCTCATCGAAGGCGAAGAGGAAGTAGGCGGCAAATCGGTCGCCCGGTTCGTCGCGGAAAACCCGGAAAAGCTGAAAGCCGACGTCGCGCTCGTCTCCGACACCGCCCTGTTCGCCCCCGGCCTGCCCACGCTCTGCGTCGGCCTGCGCGGCCTCGTCTACCTCGAAGTCGAAGCCACCGGCCCGGCCCGCGATCTCCACTCCGGCCTCTACGGCGGCGCCGCCCCCAACGCCGTCTATGGCCTCGTCCAACTCCTCGCCAAGGCCAAGGACGCGCACGGCACTATTCAAATCCCCGCCATCTACGACACCGTCGCCCCCCCCTCGCCCGCCGAAGTGGAAAGCTGGGCCAGCCTGCCCTACGACGAAGCCGAGTACCTTCGCGAGGTCGGCTCGACGGCCCTCACCGGCGAACCCGGCCGCAGCACGTTTGAAAAGACCTGGGCCCGGCCCACGTTCGAAGTCCACGGCATCGCCGGCGGCTTCACCGGCGCCGGCGCCAAAACCGTCATCCCCGCCAAAGCCGTCGCCAAAGTCTCTCTGCGCTTGGTGCCCGACCAGGACCCCGATGCCGTCGTCGCCGCCTTCCGGCAGTGGGCAGCGGAGAATCAGCCCGAAGGCGTGCAGATCAGCGTTCGCGTGCTGAGCGGCGGCCCCGGGCTGCTCGTCAACCCGGACCACCCCGCCATCGCCGTCGCCGCCCGCTGCTTTGCCGACGCCCTCGGCCGCAAAACCGTCTTCGTCCGCAGCGGCGGCTCCATCCCCATCGTCGGCGACTTCGCCCAGCATCTCGGCATCCCCACCATCCTGATGGGCTTCGGCCTTCCCGATGACGGCCTGCATTCGCCCAATGAAAAGTTTGCCGTGGAGAACTACTACAAAGGCATCGCCACGGTCGCCCATTTTCTTGAACAGTACGGAGCGTAAGTGAGCAGTAACGCGGCCGCCCCCCCCGGCGCCGTCTCCTCCAGCCAGTCGGTGGCGAGGTCGGCCGGGGTCACCAGTATTGCCGTCCTCGCCAGCCGCATCACGGGCCTGGTCCGCGAGATCGCCCTCGCCCACTATTTCGGCGCCACGGCCGCCTACGACGCCTACCTGCTCGGCTTCCGCATCCCCAACCTCACGCGCGACCTGTTTGCCGAAGGCGCCCTCAGCTCGGCCTTCGTCCCCACTTTCGTCGAAGCGCTGCAGAAAAAATCCCGCGCCGAAGCCGCCCACCTCGCCAACCTCGTCGCCACGGCCATCATGCTCGTCGTCGGCACGCTCTGCCTGCTCGGCATGATCTTCGCGCCCGAAATGGTCGACCTGCTCGCCCCCGGCTTCCGGCAGATTGCGGGCAAGCACGAACTCGCCGTTCGCCTCACGCGCATCATGTGCCCCTTCCTGCTCGTCGTCGCCCTGGCGGCGCAGGCGATGGGCATTCTGAACGCCTGCAACCAGTTCGCCCTGCCGGCGCTCTCCTCGTCGATGTTCAACGTCGGCTCGCTCGCCGTCGGCCTCGGTCTGGGCCTGGTCGCCGGCCCCCATCTGGGCATCCCGGCCATTGAAGGTATGGCCTGGGGCGTGCTCACCGGCGGCTGTATTCAATTGTTCGCGCAGGTGCCGGCGCTGGTGCGCAGCGGGTTCGTTTTCCGCCCCGCCCTCGACTGGGGCCACGCCGGGCTGCAGCAGATCCTCCGCCTCATGGGGCCCGCCATCCTCGGCAACGCCGCCGTGCAGATCAACGTCATGGTCAACACCAGCTTCGCCTCGGAGATCAACGGCGGCATGAGTTGGCTCGGCTACGCCTTCCGGTTGATGCAACTGCCGCTCGGCCTGTTCGGCGTCGCCATCGGCGGGGCCACCCTGCCCGCCATCTCCCGCAGCGTCGCCCGCGGCGACATGGACGACTTCCGCCGCACCCTCTCCCGCTCGCTCGGCCTCGTCTTCCTGCTCACCATTCCCTCCTCGGCCGGCCTGTTCGTCCTCGGCCCGTCCATCATCGGCGCGCTCTTTGAACGGGGCGAGTTCACCCCCTACGACACGCAGCAGACCGCCATGGCCCTCGGCTGGTTCGCCCTCGGCCTGGCGGGCTACAGCGCGCTCAAGGTACTCGTTCCGGCCTTCTACGCCCTCAAAGACTCCCGGACGCCGATGATCGTCAGCCTCGCCTCCATCGCCATCAACTACGGCGTCGTCTCCACCCTGACCACGCAGCCCGGCTTCGGCCTGGCCGGACTCGCCATGTCCACCTCCGTCGTCGCCATCACCGGCAGCCTGCTTCTGTTCACCATTCTCAAGCGCCGCATCACCGGCATCTACGGCCGCGCGCTCCTCGCCAGCGTCCTGCGCATTCTCGCCGCCGCCGCCGCCATGTCGGCCGCGATCTGGGCCACCAGCTGGCTGGTCGCCTCGCGCATCGACCCCGGCCGTCTACGCTATCTGCTCGACCTCGCGCTCTCCATTCCCTCCGGCCTGGCTGTCTACTATTTCGCCTGCCGCCTGCTCCGGGTCGAAGAGATGGCGCTCGCCGTCGACGCCCTCGAGCGGCCCTTGGCCCGCTTGCGTGGTAGACTCCGCTAAGAATGCTACCCGAAGTGCAAGCGCTCGTCCGGCTCCAGGAGTGCGACCACGCGGTCACCCGCCTCGAAGCCGAACTCGCCGAACTGCCCAAGCGCCTCGACGCGCTGCAAAAAGAAGCCGCCGCTCAGGCCAAATCTGTCGCCGCCCTCGAAACGCGCCTCAAAGCCGGCGAAACCGAACGCCGCACCCTCGAAGGCGCCGTCGAGCTGCACAAAAGCAAGATCGTCAAGCTGAAAAAGCAGTTGAACGAGGCCCAGAATCTAACCCAAACCCGCGCCCTCGAACACGAAATCGACTGGGCCGAACAGGCCATCGCCAAGGCCGAAGAACGCCAACTCGAACTGCTGATGGAAGAAGAGCAGCTCCGCCCGGAACTCGCCACGGCCAAAGAAACACTGGTAGGCCAGCAGAAAAACTTTGAGTCCACCCGCCAGCAGGCCCTCGCCCGTCACAAGGCCGGTCTGGCCGAAATAGCCGCCCTCGGCGAGCAGCGAAAGTCCACCCTGGCCACGCTGACGCCCCAGCTCACCAGCCTCTACGAACGCCTCCGCAAGAAGCACAAAAACGGCGTCGTCGCCGTCGAAGCCATCAACGCCCAGTGCCAGGGCTGCTTCATGGAGATCCGCCTGCAACTCTGGCAGGAGCTCCGCGCCCACCCCGTACTGATGACCTGCGAAAACTGCGGCCGCGTCCTCTACCTCCACGCCGCCACCGGCTTCGACCCGCAGGTCGGCCCCGCGCTCGTGCACTAGAATCCTTTGCAATAGAATAGGGGATGAATGCGGAGTATCGTTTTCATCACGTTCGCCGCGGCTCTCGCCCTGGCCGAAACACCAGTAGACTTCCAGCGCCAGGTGCGCCCAATTCTTTCCGATAACTGCTTCCACTGTCACGGCCCGGACCGCACCACCCGCATGGCCAACCTCCGCCTCGATACCCGCGAAGGCGCCTTCGCCCCGCGCAAACAGGGCGCTGCCATCGTCCCCGGCCAACCCGCCGCCAGCCTCATCCTCCAACGCATCGCCCACCCGGACCCCGCGCGCCTCATGCCCCCGCCGCAGTCCCACAAAAAAATCACCGCCCAGCAGCAGCAGATCCTCACCCGCTGGATCGCCCAGGGCGCCCCCTGGCAGGAGCACTGGGCCTTCCAGCAGCCCGCCAAGCCTCCGCTGCCCACCGTCCGCGACACCCGCTGGCCCCGCAGCCCCCTCGACCAGCTCCTGCTCGCCCGCATCGAAGCCGCCGGTCTCACCCCGGCTCCCGAAGCCGACCGCCGCACCCTCGCCCGCCGCCTCGCCCTCGATCTCACCGGTCTCCCGCCCCAACCCGCCGACGTCGAAGCCTTCCTCGCCGACCCCGCCCCCGACGCCTACGAAAAGCTCGTCGACCGCTACCTCGCCTCCCCCCAGTACGGCGAACACCGCGCCCGCTTCTGGCTCGACGCCGCCCGCTACGCCGATACCCACGGCCTCCACATCGATAACTACCGCGAAATGTGGCCCTATCGCGACTGGGTCATCCAGGCCTTCAACAAAAACCTCCGCTTCGATCAGTTCGTCCTCTGGCAGGTGGCCGGCGACCTGCTCCCCAACCGCACCATGGAGCAGCAGATCGCCAGCGGCTTCCAGCGCTGCAACGTCACCACCAACGAAGGCGGCGTCATCCCCGACGAAGTGCAGGCCATGTACGATAAGGACCGCGCGGACACCACCGGCGCCGTCTTCCTCGGCATGACCGTCGGCTGCGCCAGCTGCCACGACCACAAGTTCGATCCCATTTCGCAGAAAGACTTCTACGCGCTCACGGCCTTCTACCGCAACACCCTCCAGCGCCCGCTCGACGGCAACATCTACGACACCCCGCCCATCCTCATCGTCCCCCGCCCCGCGGACGAAGCCCGCTGGCAGAGCCTCCCCGCCGACGAAGCGGCCGCCCGTACCGCCATCGAAGCCGCCCGCGCTGCCGCCGCCCCGGGCTTCCAAGCCTGGTTCACCAAAGGCCGGTATAAAAAGTTGAAGCTCCCCGTCGCCGGTGAACTCTTCCGCCTCCCCGCCGGCGAGCTGACCTTCGACGCCAAACAAACCCGCGAACTCCCCAACCAGCCCCTGTTCGCCCGCAACCGGCCCTTCTCTATCGCCGTCCGCTTCTTCCTGCCCAAGTCCACGGAAAACCTCACTGTCCTGAGCCAGCTCGAGCGCTACCCCGAAGACAAGGCCCGCGGCATCGCCGTTGAAGTCAACGACCGCCGCCCCTTCCTCCGCCTCGTCGGGGACGACAACAAAGCCATCCAGGTCCGCGGCTCGAACGACCGCCGCCTCGCTGTCGACTCCTGGCACCACGTCACCCTCACCTACGACGGCAGCGGCCGCCGCGACAGCCTCGCCCTCTTCGTCAACGGCGAAGCCGTGCCCTACGAAGGCGCCAACGAATCGTTCTTCGACCTGATGGGCGAGATTGAAACCAAGGCTCCCCTGCGCCTGGGTGGCGATGGCAACAAGCGCTTCTTCGCCGGCGGCAAAATCAGCGATCTGCGCCTCTACCCGCGCGCCCTCGGCGTCGACGAAGCCCGCACCATCGCCCTCTGGCCCGAACTCACCCGCGGCGACCGCGCCGCCGCCGAGCACTACTACCTCGTCAACGTCGACCCCGCCGCCCGCCCGGCCTATCAACACCTCGCCGCGCTCACCGCCGAACGCCTCGCCATCCGCCGCCGCGCCGCCATCACCCACGTCATGCAGGAGAAAACCAACTCCCTGCCCATGTCCAACATCCTCTACCGCGGCCAGTACGACCAGCCGCGCGACAAAGTCGAACCCGCCGTCCCCGGCGTCCTCCCGCCCCTGCCCGCCGGCGCCCCCAAGAACCGCCTCGGCCTCGCCCAATGGCTCGTCGACGCCAACAACCCCCTCACCGCCCGCGTCACCGTCAACCGCTTCTGGCAGGAGATCTTCGGCACCGGTATCGTCAAAACCGCCGACGACTTCGGCAGCCAGGGCGAAGCCCCCACCCATCCCGAACTCCTCGACTGGCTCGCCATCGAGTTCCGCGAATCGGGCTGGGACGTCAAGGCGCTCCTGCGCCTGATGGTTACCAGCGCCGCCTACCGCCAGGCCGCCATCGCCACGCCCGACAAACTCCAGGCCGACCCCGACAACCGCCTCCTGGCCCGCGGCCCCCGCTTCCGCATGGACGGCGAAATGATCCGCGACTACGCCCTCGCCGCCAGCGGCCTGCTCACCGCCAAAATCGGCGGCCCCAGCGTCAAGCCCTACCAGCCGGATAATGTCTGGGAAACCGTCGCCATGGACGGCAGCAACACCCGCTTCTACAAACGCGACTCCGGCGAAAACCTCTACCGCCGCAGCCTCTACACGTTCTGGAAGCGCAGCGCCCCGCCCGCCAACATGGAGATCTTCAACGCCCCCACGCGCGAGACCTGCACCGTCCGCCGCGAACGGACCAATACGCCGCTACAGGCCCTCGTCACCATGAACGATCCCCAGTTCGTCGAAGCCGCCCGCGCGCTCGCCCAGCGCGCCCTGCAGGCCGAAAAGAACAACCCGGCCGGCCAGCTCCAACTCATCGCCCGCACCGTGCTCGCCCGTCCCCTCGACGAGCGCGAACAGACCATCACCCAAAGCGCCTACCGCGACTATCTGCGCCACTACGACTCCTCCCCCGCCGACGCCCGCAAACTGCTCGCCGTCGGCGAATCGAAGGCCGACGCGTCCCTGCCCCCGGCCGAGTTCGCGGCGCTGACCATGGTCACCAACCAACTTCTCAATCTCGACGAGGTCGTCACCAAATGAGCCTGCTCCCGTTTCTCAAATCGAACCCAGACCCGACGGAAGAGTCCGTTGTCAATGAAGCCCGCCGCCAACTGCTGCGCGGCGGCCTCGGCGCCGTGGCTCTCTCGCAGCTGCTCTCGGCCGCGCCCAAGGCCGAAGGCGGCGTCCCCGGCCTGCCCGGGCTGCCCCACTTCGCCCCCAAAGCCAAGCGCGTCATCTACCTCCACATGGTCGGCGCCCCGCCCCAGCACGACCTGTTCGACTGGAAGCCGAAGATGAAGGATTGGTTCGACAAGGACCTCCCGGAATCCATCCGCTCCGGCCAGCGGCTCACCACCATGACCGCCGGCCAGGCCCGCTTCCCCATCGCGCCCACCGTCTTCAAATTCGGCAAGCACGGCAAAAGCGGCATGGAGCTATCCGAACTCCTGCCCTGGACCGCCAAAATGGCCGACGACATCACCCTCATCCGGTCCATGAACACCGAGGCGATCAACCACGAACCGGCCATCACCTTCATCCAGACCGGATTCATGATCGCCGGCAAACCCTGCATCGGCTCCTGGGCCTCCTACGGCCTCGGCAGCATGAATCAGGACCTGCCCGCCTTCGTCGTCCTTAACGCCAAACACACCCACCCCAAAGCCAACGTCCAGGCCATCTCGGCCCGCCTGTGGAGCGCCGGCTTCCTCTCCGGCCAGTACTCCGGCGTCTCGCTCCGCAGCGGCGGCGACCCGGTGCTCTATATCAATAATCCCGACGGCGTCCCCACCCCGATGCGCCGCCGCATGCTCGACGCCCTCGGCCAGATGAACCAGCTCACCGCCGAAAAGCTCAGTGACCCCGAAACCCGCACCCGCATCGCGCAGTACGAAATGGCGTTCCGCATGCAAGCCTCCGTCCCGGAACTCACCGACATCAAAAGCGAACCCGAATCCACCTTCAAGCTCTACGGCGAAGCCGCCCGCGAAGGCGGCACCTTCGCCAACTCCGCCCTCATGGCCCGCCGCCTCGTTGAACGCGGCGTCCGCTTCGTCCAGCTCTACATGCGCGGCTGGGACGTCCACGGCCTGCTGCCCGAAGTGCTCCCGTCCCAATGCAAGGATGTCGACCAGGCCTGCTACGCGCTCGTGCAGGATCTCAAACAGCGCGGCATGCTCGACGACACGCTCGTCATCTTCGGCGGCGAGTTCGGCCGCACCATCTACTCACAAGGCAAGCTCACCCCCACCGACTACGGCCGCGATCACCACCCGCGCTGCTTCAGCCTCTGGATGGCCGGCGGCGGCACCAAAGGCGGCTACACCCACGGCGAAACCGACGAGTTCAGCTACAACATCGTCAAAGATCCCGTCCACGTCCGCGACTTCCAGGCCACCCTGCTCCACCTGCTCGGCATCGACCACGAACGGTTCACCTACAAGTTCCAGGGCCTCGACCAGCGGCTCACGGGCGTTGAAAAAGCCCACGTGGTCAAGGCCCTGCTCGCCTAGTTACTCCTCGACGAACTACTCGACGCGAACGATCGGGTAGGCGTTCTTGTCCGGCTCCAGGTAGGGGGATCGCTCGTACCACCACTGGAGCCGCGCCCGCGGATTGCCCGCAAAACGCGCATCGGCCTTTACCCGCGCGTTGAACTCGGCGAGCAGTTCCGGATGCCGCCGCGCCATCTCCTGCGCGATCGGCTCAAAGACGTAGTCGGAAAAGTACTCCTTCTGCTCGAAGATCGAGTTCAGGAAGCCCCAGCGCACCAGCGAATCCGGCGCCGCCGGCTCCAGCAGATTCAGCGCCACCCGCGCCGCCCGCTGCTTCATCGGCACATAGACGCTCCCGGCCGGAATCACCCGCTTCTCCTTCACCGGCGTCACCCGAAAATCCACCGTCAAGCGCCCCTCAAACGGCGCCGTGCTCCACTTGGGCTCCGTCAGCCGGTAGGTGGCGAACTCGCCGCGCAGCTCCCGCGTGGTCCGCTCCGTCCGCACCCCGTGCAGCGCCAGCCGCTCGATCAACTCCGTCCACTCGGCCGGCACATAGTAGCCCTTGGGCACCGTCGCGGCCAGCGTCGTCTTCATCCGGTCGAAGATCTTCGTCGGGATATCGAGCGTCTCTTTCTGGTAGACCAGCACCGGCCCTCCGGCCAGCGAACTCGGCCGCGCCTCGGCCCGCAGCGCCCGAAACGTGAATGGCTTCGTTTCGTCACTGGAGTCTCCGTCCAGGTGCACCGCCGTCCCGGCCCCGGCCAGCGCCGCCACCGCGCGGTCCGCCTCCCGTACCGCCTCCCGCAGCGTCTTCGGGTCGCGGACGAGAATTTCAATCGACCGCTTCATGATGTTGTAGTGGCCCCAACTCCGCGTCTTGAAGGTTTTCAGACTGTGGGTTTCGACGAGCAGCGACGGCCGGTTCTGCGCCGCCAGATAGCCGTTTGAGTAGCGCGGCGTCACGCCCAGTGTTTGAAAACCACTCTCCGGCCGGCCGCGCTGCCGGAAGCCGCCGTAAGGACCCATCACGTGCCCATCGGTCGTCATCGCGTCCTGCAGCGCCGGCAGGTAGCGCTCGCGCGTCCATCGCGCCAGGTTCTCCCAGATGTCCTGGTTCATTGGCGTGTCGATCGTGACGTCGTACTGAAAATCGGCCCCATCGGTGACGTGGTTGTCGATAAAGAAATCCGGCAGCCAGGCGTTGAAAAACCGGAGCCAGGCCTGCATCTCCGGCGCATCGGCCTTCAAAAAGTCGCGGTTCAGGTTCAGCCGCTGCGCCGTGGCGCGGAAGCCCATCGCGTTCGGCCCCTGCTGGTTGATCCGGTTGTAGCCGCTCCAGATCTCGTGGCCGTCCACGTTGAAGATCGGGATGTTGATCAGAATCACCTGGTCGAGCCACGCGGCGTACTTCTTGGTGACCGCCACATCGCGCAGCAGCATCTCGCCGGCCTCTTTGCCGTCCACCTCGCCCGGGTGGATGCAGCTTTCGAGCAGCACGATCAGTTTGCCCGTCTTCCGGGCCGCCTCGGGCGTAAATGCCCGGTCTTTTGAAACGATTGTCGCGATCAGGTCGCGCCCGTGCGGCGACTTGCCGAACGAGATGGTCCGTACCCAGGGGCTCGCCTTTTCAAGCGCCCGGGCGAAGGCCACCGAATCGGGATACCGTCCGGTCTCCCGCCACTCGGACCGTTCTCCCACGGTCAACAGGTTCTTCGGCGCCGCCGCCGTGCTCTCGGCAAGCGAAACGGCAAGCTTGGCCGCCGGCGGCTCCCACTGGGAAACCGGCGCCATCACGGGAACCTCGACGACTTGGGCGAAGCTCAAACTGCTCAGAGCAACTGCATTTAAGAGGGTCCGCATCCCCCCTAGTGTCGCAGACTCCCCCTTGTCTCCAGCCGGGCTAAAATGTATGATCCGTAATGAATATGCGCTCTTCCCGCTTTGCCGCCCTGCTCTCGGCCCTCCTCGTGTTTCACGCGGTGGCGGAGGAGACTACCGCGCCGCTCGGTACCTACACCGCCGTCGAGCGCCGCCATTGGGCCTTCCAAAAACGGAGTACGCCCGACATCCCGGCCTTCTCCGACCCCGCCGATCAGGCCTGGGTCAAGAACCCCGTCGACGCCTTCGTCCTGGCCCGCCTGAAGAAAGCCGGTCTCCGTCCGGCGCCGGAGGCGGACCGCCGCACGCTGATTCGCCGCGTCACCTTCACCCTGATCGGCCTCCCCCCCACCCCGGAAGAGGTCGATGCCTTCCTCAAAGACACCTCCCCGCAAGCCTGGGAGAAGGTCATCGACCGTCTGCTCGCCTCCCCGCACTACGGGGAACGCTGGGGCCAGCACTGGCTCGACGTCGTCCGCTTCGCCGAATCGGACGGCTTTGAATACGATACCCACCGCAACGGCGCCTGGCGCTTCCGCGACTACGCGATTCAATCCTTCAACGCCGACAAGCCTTACGACAAGTTCCTCATGGAGCAGCTCGCCGGCGACGAGATCGCCCCCAAAGAGGAGCCGCTGCGCATCGCCTCCGGCCTCCAGCGCATGGGCCCGCTGCGCAAGAACGCCGGCAACCAGGAAGTGGCCAGCTCCCGCAACGAAGTCCTCACCGAGATGACCAACGTCGTCGGTGCCGCCTTCCTCGGCGTCACCCTCGGCTGCGCCCGCTGCCACGATCATAAGTTCGATCCCATCCGCCAGGCCGACTACTACCGCATCCAGTCCTACTTCTCGGCCACCCACGAAAAAGATATCCCGCTCGCCCCCGAAGCCGAACAGGCCGCCTGGGAGGCCAAAGCCAAGTCCATCCAGGAAGAGATCAAGACCCTCAAAGCCGAGTTGCGCGGCAAGGTCGGCGACGAACGCCTGGCGCTCGAGAAGAAACTGGAAGCAGCTACCGACCGCCTGCCCGCCCCCCTGCCCGCCCTCTACAGCGTCGAAAACGATTTCAAGCGCGTCTCGCCGATCCATCTGCTGAACCGCGGCGAGTACAACCAGCCGAAAGAGAAGGTCGGCGCCCGGCCCCTCGGCGTCCTGCTGCCCGATGGCGCGCCGGAGCGCACGGCCCTGCCCGAAAACCCGCGCACGAAGCTGGCCGAATGGCTGATCGATCCCGAAAACCCGCTCACCGCCCGCGTCCTCGCCAACCGCATCTGGCACTGGCAGTTCGGCCGTGGCCTCGTCGCCACCCCGAACGACTTCGGCAAGATGGGCCTCCGCCCCACGCACCCGGAACTCCTCGACTACCTCGCCAATCAGTTGATCGCCGGCGGCTGGCGCATGAAGCCTTTGCACCGGCTGTTGCTGACTTCGAGCACCTGGCGGCAGTCGTTTGAATCGCCCGTCGCCGCCCAGGCTACCGCCGCCGACCCCGAAAACAAGCTCCTGTGGCACTGGAGCCGGCGCCGTCTCGAAGCCGAAGAGCTCCGCGACAGCCTGCTCGCCGTCTCCGGCAAGCTCAACCCGAAGGCCGGCGGCCCCAGCATCATCGTCCCGGTCGACCCCGAACTCGTCAATTTTCTCTACAAACCCTCGCAGTGGGCCATCACCCCGAATGCCACCGAGCACGACCGCCGCAGCGTCTACCTGATGGCCAAGCGCAACCTGCGCCTGCCCATGATGGAGACGTTCGACGCCCCGGACCTGCAGATCAGCTGCGCCCGCCGCGAGTCCTCCACCCACGCCCCGCAGGCGCTCGAACTCACCAACGGCGACCTCGCCTCCCGCATGGCCACCGCCCTGGCCCAACGTCTCACGGCCGAAGCCAAAGGCGACCGCGCCAAAGTCGTTGAACGCGCCTGGCTGCTCGCCACCAGCCGCCCCCCCTCGACCAAGGAGCGCGCGCTCGCCCTGCAGTATCTCAACGAAGGCCAGCCGCTGCGCGAGTTCGCCCTGGCCGTGCTGAACCTCAACGCCTTTTTGTACGTGGACTGATCATGTCTGAACACTTCCGCTGGACCCGTAACCGCCGCGAATTTCTCACCGATGCCTTCTGCGGCTTCGGCTCCCTGGCCCTCGCGCAGATGACGGCCCAGGCCGCCGCGAACAACCCGCTCGCCCCCAAGCCGCCCCACATGCCGGACAAGGCCAAAGCCAAGTCGGTCATCTTCCTGTTCCAGGCCGGCGGCCCCAGCCACATCGAAACCTTCGATCCCAAGCCGCTACTCAACCAGCTCAGCGGCCAGACGCGCCCGGCCGAGTTCGGCGAAGCCAAGTATCAGTTCGTCTCGAAAACCGCTAAGCTGCTCGGCACCAAACGCACCTTCCGGCGCTACGGGAAAAGCGGCATCGAAGTCTCCGACCTGTTCCCGCACCAGGCGAGCATCGTCGACGAGTTAGCCGTCATCCGCTCCTGCCACGGCGACATGGTGGTGCACTCGGCCGCCCAGTATCAGCTGATGACCGGCCGCATTCTGCCCGGCTTCCCGAACATGGGCAGCTGGGTCGCCTACGGCCTCGGCACCGAAAGCGAATCCCTGCCGGCCTACTGCGTGCTCCCCGACCCCAAGGGTGCCCTCGAAGCGGGCCAGCCCATGTATACGCAAGGCTTCCTGCCGGCCGTCTACCAGCCCACCATGCTCCGCCCCGGCGCTCGGCCCGTGCTCAATCTCGAGCTGCCCGAAGGCATCACCACACCGCAGCGCCGTCGTACCCTCGACCTGCTTCGCGGCCTCAACGAAGCCGAAATGAAGCCCGGCGACGCCGAACTCGAAGCCCGCATCGCCGCCTACGATCTTGCCTTCAAGATGCAGAGCGAAGCCCCCGAGGCCTTCGATATCGCCAAGGAATCCGACGCCGTGCGCGAGCTCTACGGCATTGGCAAAAAAGAAACCGACGACTACGGCCGCCGCTGCCTCCTCGCCCGCCGTCTTGTCGAACGGGGCGTGCGCTTTGTCACGGTGGTCGCCGGCGGCGGCCCCGGCAACATGCAATGGGACGCCCATTCGAACATCGAAGAGAACCATATCCGCATTGCCGGCCATACCGACCAACCGGTGGCCGCGTTGATTAAAGACCTGAAGCAGCGCGGCTTGCTCGATTCGACGCTCGTCGTCTGGGGCGGCGAGTTCGGCCGGTCGCCCGAGTCCGAGGGCACCGAAGGCCGCGACCATCACAACCTCGGCTTTACGATGTGGATGGCCGGCGGCGGCATCAAGGGCGGCCAGGTTGTCGGCGCCACCGATGCGATCGGCCTCCGCGCCGTCGAAAATCCCTGCCATTTCCGCGATATCCACACAACGATCCTGCACCAGCTCGGCCTGCAGCAGGATGCGCTCAGCTATCTCCACCTCGGCCGCCGCGAGCGGCTGACGGAGGTGCACGGCCAGGTGATCAGCCAGATCGTATAACGGGCTACCGGATCGAGATCGGCCCCTCCCGCTGCGAGGCGGTCAGGGCGCTGATCATTTGCTCCTTGCGCGCTTCGGCGGTTTCGATCGCCGCATCGGTTGCCACCCAATACAAGATTCCGGCCAGCAGCAGGTCCACTGCGAGCACCGCGAAAAAGGCGGCTTGGGAATCGAGCGCCCAGCGAGCGAGATAGGCGAGCGAAACGGGGATCGACAGCACGGGATAGAGCAGCAGCAGCAGGGCGGTCACCATGCCGCCCGAAGAGTTGCGCATCATTTGATTGGGGTCGACCGCGCGCGGATAGGCAATGCTCGAAAGGTTGCCCACCCCCAGCAGCACCAGTGCCGTCACGGCCAGCACCCCGGCTGCCTCCAGAAACTGGGTGAAGTCCACCGGGACCGGCAGCAGCGTCGAGGTGGCAGTGAGCACCAGCAGGCACAGGAACAGCACGAGCGCCGCCACCAGGTTCTTGGCGTACAGCACCGTGCGGATGCCAATCGGCGTGACAAACGTCGTCTGCGCCGCGCCGCGCTCCATGCCGAAGATGTTCCACAACAGAATGTCGCTCAGCGTCATGAGGACGTACGACATCGACAGCGTCAGATAGTTGCCGGAGACAAACCCCTCGCCGTTACCGCTACGCATGCCGAACGGCAGAAATAGCAGCGGGCTGAGGACACAGCTCATCAGCAGCATCAGACGGAAGCGGGGCGAGCGGACGAGTAACCGGAGCTCTTTTTCGATCACAGCCGCCAGCGGGTCCCGGAACAGAAGCGCCGGCGCCCGGTAGATCCCCTCAACCCACCTCTCGCTCCGCCGCACCGGTCTGGGCGTCGCGGCGCTGAACTCCTCCAGGCGCAGCGACCGCGCGAATTGCGCGCGGGCAAACCAATAGGCAAGGCCAATCCAGCCACCGAGCAAAGCCAGCGCCTCCCATCCGCCCTGGCCCGCGGCCAGCAGGGCGGTAGCTTTCCACGGCAGGAAGCGGTTCAGCCGGACTGTCTGCTCGAACTGGGCCACCAGCGGCGCCGGCAGTCCATTCATCGAGACCAGTTGCGGCAGCACCAGCAGCAGAAGCAGGCAGCCGACCAGGATCTCCCGCACCCAGCGGCGCTGCAGCATCCGCTCAAGCAGCGTCTTCAGACCGCTCGATAACAGTAAGTTAAACGCCCCGAAAGCCAGCAGCGGCAGCGGTGCCCACCACGGCAGTCCCGGATTCCAGGCCACCCCGGCGCAGAGTCCCAGTAGCACCAGCAGCATCTCAAGCCCCGTCGATACCCGCAGGGCCAACTCGAGCAGGAATAGTTGGCCGGGCGGGATGGGGTAGACGAGCAGCCGTTTGACGTCGAGGAAGGCGCCGCTCGAAGCCAGCACGATCGGAAACACCTGCCAAAAGAAGAAGTTAAAGAAGAGAACGGTTCCCAACACCAACTCGATCGATTCCGACCGCCCGCCGCCCCGGCCCGTCAACAGCGCCGCACCCGCCGCCAGGCCCGCCCACAATCCGTACCAGAGCAGGCTGCTCAACCAGGAAAATACGATACCCGTCTTGTGGGAGCCGAGTACGAAGTTGCGCTGCGCGCGCCACTGCGCCCAGACAATCGCGCGGACCGGGCCCAGCATGCTAGAGCCACTCCAGCGCATCGGCCGCGCGGGGCGCGGCGCCCACCACGCGCACGAAGATCTCCTCGAGCGTTTCGCTGCCCGTGCGCAGCCGGGCCATCGGCTCGTCGATCACCAGTTTCCCGTCATGGATGATCGCCACCCGGTCGCAAAGCCGCTCGACCACGTCGAGGACATGGGAGGTCAGGAAGATGGTAGCCCCGCGGCGGACCCGGTCAGCCAGGATATCCTTCATCAGCCGCGCGCCCACGGCGTCGACACCCTCAAAGGGCTCATCCAGCAGAAACAACTGCGGAGAGTGGATCAGCGCAGCGGCCATCGCCACGCGTTTGCGCATACCCTTCGAGTATTCGCCGATCAGCTTCTGCTCATGGCCGTCCATTTCGAATAAGGCGAGCAGTTCCCGGCTCCGCTCCCGGGCGAGGTCCGGCGCGAGGCCATAGAGCCGTCCGCTGAATGCGAGAAACTCCGGACCCGTCAACTGATCAAACAGCAGCGTATCGTCCGGCACCAGACCGATTTGCCGCTTGATGGCGACGGCATCGTCCGGCATCCGCAACCCGAGCATTTCGATCTCGCCCGCGGTGGGCGCCGCCAGGCCCATCAGCATTTTGATCGTGGTGGTCTTCCCCGCCCCGTTCGGTCCCAGAAAGCCGAAAAAGCAGCCCCGGGGCACCGTCAGCGTCAAACCATCCACGGCGGCCTTGGTTCCGTAAACTTTCCTAAGATCCCGGACGGCCACGGCGGGCGGCTGTACAAACGGAGGAGGCTCAATCACAACCAATAGTCTAAGACTTTTATCCGAAGGGTCGAGGAGGTGATTGAGAAGTAGCCGCCATGAATGCCATCATTACCCCTTCCGTAGCCAGAGAGAAAGCGCTGCATGCGCTTGGACAACTTCCCCCGTTCAACCCCGTTCTCGCCAAACTGATGGCCACCCTCGCCCGCGAGGATGTCATGCTCACCGATTTGGCGGATTGGATCGAGAAAGATGCCGTGCTGGCCGGAAACGTCCTGCGCATCGTGAACTCGGCCGCCTATGGGCGTTCGGCCTCGATCAGCAGCGTCCGTCAGGCGATCGCGATTCTCGGTACGGTCAAGCTGCGCAACATCATTTTGGCCATGCAGGTGGCCCGGATGATGACGCAGTTGAAGTTGCCGAAGGGATGGTCGGATACGCGCTTCAACCAGCACGCGATTGCTACCGCGCTCATGGCGGATCTGTTGGCGCAGTATCTGCCGGTGGATTACGCCGAGGGGGCTTTTATCGCCGGTCTGATGCACGATCTGGGCAAACTGATGTTTGCCGTTGGCTTGCCGGAGGCCTACTCCGAGGTCTGCCAGATGCAGAAGCAGTCTGGCCGGCCGGCCATCGAATGCGAGAGCGAACTGCTCGGGGTGACGCATCCGGAGTTGTCGCTGGCAGTGCTCGAAAAGTGGCAGCTGCCGTTACCGATCCGCGCCGCCGTCCGCCACCACCATGCTCCCGACGAGAACGCCGCCGGGCCGGGTCTCCTCTCGCTCAGCCGGGCGCTCCAAGTGGCAGACCAAGCCATCAACGGGTTAGGAATCACCCTGCTCCCCACGGATCAGCCGCCGGTCGACCCCACCCCACTGCTCGAAGAAGTGGGCCTCAAGAGCAAGGCTGAACGGGTGATCGATGCCTTTCATAAAGACTTGAGTGCCATGAAGGCCGGTATCTAGGCGAAGGGAATCTCGGCAACATAAACCTGCGCGTGGCCGGTTCGGTCGCTCGTGAACACTACCGAGCGCTCGTCCCGGCTGAAGGAGGGATGCGGGTGCGTCCACTGGGGTCCATAAACGGTGTCCGTACCCGCTTCCATCCAGCTCAGCACTCGCCCGTGGGCCCCGCTCCGGGCCGCCGCAAAGTCCTCCGCCAGCGCATACCGGCTCCGCCGCCACTGCGTCCCCGCGTTGCTCGACTCCGGCAGGCAAACCAGCCGGCGTTTTCCCGTCGCAACGTCCACCAGGAAGATGCCCTCGTCCGGGTGATTGGTGTCGCACAAGACCTGCGTACCTGCCCGGTTCGGCGTAATGTGCCAGGCGTTGAACGATGCGATGGTGCGGTGCTCCCGCGTCCGCCAATCCATCACCCGCAACTCCCGGGGCCACACCGTATAGATGAGTTGCCCGGTCACCCCCAGAAACGTCTCGTGCACCACGAACTCGTCGTTGTCGTGCCGATACAGACACTCGAGGCCCGTACCGTCCCGTCGCACCCGGTGCATTCGCGGAGCCGGATCGCCCGCAAACAGGATCCACTCCGGCTCGGCGGGATGAAACTGTGGATGGATCACCGTTCGTTGAAACGGAATCCAGTGCCAGTCCGCACCATCCGTCCTTCCCACGGCGAGGCCGGCGGTGTTGTCCCGTTTGCACGCCGCTACCAGCCACAGGCCGGAAGCGTCCAGCGAGCATTCCCCCATCGACGCGGTCCCGTAATCCACCACGCACCGTTCCTCGAGCGTGGCCAAACTGAGCCACCAGATACCGCCGCCGCGGACAAAGAACACCCGCTCGCCCGCCGGATCAATTGCCGGCGAAAAGGGGTGCAGGCACGCCCCGTCGGTAAGTTGCAGGATGTCCCCGCCCGGAAACTCGGTTACCGCAAAAAGCTGCCATCCGCCCTCGCGATTCGAGACGAACAACATCGTCCTGCCATCCGGGGTGAAGGAGTTTTGCAGGAAATAAGTCGCGTGATTGATGGATGGAGAGGACGTCAGCTGATGAATCCGGGCGCCGGTAGCCCGGTCCCGGTGCAGTGAGTACTCCGAGCGCAGCCGCCGCCCCTTCGCCTGGTTCATTTCCGGCTTTTCTTACAGATAAAGATATGCTGCCAAGGCAGGACATCGAGCACTTTGTCGATCCGGAAACCTTCCGGCTCCAACTCCGCCTTCACTTCAGCCACACTCATCTTGTGTTCGAGGCGGATCGGCACCGATTGGTCCTCCTTGCGAAACTCGAGCAGCACCAGGCGGCCATCGTCTTTGAGCGCTTCCCGCATCCGCCGCAGCATGAGCTGCGGCCGTGCAAATTCGTGATAGACATCCACCAGCAGAATCAAATCCTGCGACTGGGGCGGTAGCTTGGGGTCGTCCTCCGTGCTCAGGACGGGTACCACGTTCTCAATCCCTTCCAACCGCAGGCGCCGGGTGAGCAGTTCGAGCATCCGCGGCTGAATGTCCACGGCGTAGACCTTACCGGCCGGCCCCACCAGACGCGACATCCGCACCGTGTAGTAGCCGCTGCCCGCGCCCAGATCGCACACCGTCATGCCCGGTTGAATATCGAGAGCGCGAATCGCCTTCGCCGGATTTTCCTCCCTTTCGCGCTCACCCCGCTCGAGCCAATCCGCCCCGGCGGCGCTCATGACGGGCGCGATTACCCGCCCGCTGACCGGATGCTTCGCCTGAGCCCACAGGCCCAATACCCCACTGAGCAAAAGAGGGAATTGCAATCCTGTTCTGATTACTCGCATAATGGTGTGTCCTTATTCCGTATCGGGACTGCCCGGCACGGCCCGCTATCGTGCACGAAGCCGCTCCCGGGATTCCGGCTATGATCGTGCTATCTCGCTACCTTTCTATCTTATCTCTGGCTCTGCTCCTTTCGATGTGTCTGTCGTGCGGCAGCGAAGCGCCCAAAGCATCTGCGACCACCTATTCGTTGGGCGATCCCGCCCGGGCGGGGAATGTAACTTACGTTGGGCTCACAGCCGAGCAGCGCGCGGAGTTGCCCGGCGCCAAACAACCGGCGAAACACCGCTACCTGGTGATTTTCCTGTCCGCCACCAACGGGTCGGGCCAGGAGATTACCCTGCCCCACACCCGCCTCATCGGCGTCGGCGGCACGGAATACCCCGAGGTAACCGAGATTGAAGGGTTCCCGCAGTGGATGGGGCTGCTCCGGACCGTTTCCCCAGGCAGTACCGAACAAGGTTATGTTGTATTTGATGTTCCGGTGGGCGCCTACAAGCTGCAGGTCTCAAGCGGAGGAGATCCGGAGACGGAGAAGCTGGCCGAGATTGAAATTCCCGCCAGCCTCAGGCCGACCAGTCCCAGTGGGCTGGGCGGTCCTTCTCTTAGCAAGTAGTCTCTGCCCCACGGGCCGCTCCCAACCCTTGCCCGGCGGGCCAGGGCAGGTCGCCCTCGCCATCGACCAGTTAACGATCAGCGCTACCGATGGCGGGACCGCCATTGACCGGCCATTTGCGAGTGGAGAGACGGTTTTCGTCCGCTTCACCGTCAGCGGCGCCCGCTCCGCCAAAGCGGATGAGGAGAGCGACCCGCGGGTCCGCCTGCGCTATCAGATGAGCTTGACGGATAGCGCCGGCTTGGCGCTCGCCAAATCGCTGGCGGGCGAGGTAGTAGCGGACTTGGCGCCGCAGGATAAACAGTGGAGGCCGAAGGTGCAGGCCGAATTGGAACTGCCGGCCGGCCTCGTCCGGGGCGAGGCCACGCTCGAAATCCGGCTGGAAGACCAGGTGGCGGGCACGGCCACGGCGCGCCGGACGCCGGTGCCTCTCGCGGGGCCGGTGGTGCCTGCCGATGCCCCGCTCGGGCCTGCCGCGTTCGGCTTCTACCGGCAGGAGGAGGATCCCGAACCGGTGCTGACGCCCGTTTACCGCGCCGGGGAGACCGTCTGGGCGCGATTTTCGATTATCGGTTTTGCCCGGACGGACGCCAATCGCTACGACGTTTCTTACGGGCTGGAGGCGTTCAACGCCGCGGGGGCGAGCCTGTTCCGACAGGAGATCGCCGCCGAACAGACTGGGGAATCGGCCTACCCGCGGCGGTACCTGCCGAGCGTTCTGAGCCTGAATCTGAGCCGCGATCTGGCGCCGGGGGCCTACCGTCTGCAGTTGCTGCTCCACGACCGCATCAGCGGCCGGCGCGCCGCGTCCGATCATCGCTTTACCGTCGAGTGAGAGGATTCCGCGTCGGGCCCACTCCTGTAACATGGGCCTGTTTCGTACCCGGTCAGCGGCGGTATTCGGCATTGATGCGCATTTGATTGACGTCGAAGTGGACCTCTACAACTCCGGCTCCGCCCGGGACTTCATCACGGTGGGCATGCCGGACCTGGCCGTCCGCGAGAGCCGCGAACGAATCAAGTCGGCTCTGACCAACTCCGGCTTCGGCTACCCGGCCCGCGCCGTGACCATTAACCTGGCGCCGGCCAACGTCCGGAAGGAGGGCCCGGGGTTTGACCTGCCGATGGCGCTCGGCATCCTGGGCGCCATGGGGACGCTGCGGGCGAGCGAGCAGCACCTGGCCATCGGCGAGTTGTCGCTCGATGGCGCCGTGCGGCCGATTCGCGGTGCGCTTTCGATTGCGGTGTGCGCCCGTGAGCGCAACGTCCGCAACGTGATAGTGCCGCTCGAGAACGCGGCCGAGGCCGCCGTCGTCGAGGGTGTGAATGTCTTCGGCGTCAAGCATATCGCCGAGGCGGTCGGCATCGTCAACGACCCGATGAAGTTCGACCCGGTGCCTTCCGCGGTGGATACGGCGGCAACGCCGGACTACCCCGACTTTTCGGATGTGCGCGGCCAGTCGACCGCCAAGCGGGCGCTCGAAGTTGCCGCGGCCGGCGGCCATAACGTTCTGCTGGTGGGCCCCCCGGGCTCCGGCAAGACGATGCTCGCCAAACGGTTTGCCGGGATCCTGCCGCCGTTGACCTTCGCCGAATCGCTGGAGACGACGCAGATTCATTCGGTGGCCGGGCAGCTGGCCAAGGGCCACGGGCTGCTGCGGCTGCGGCCGTTCCGGTCGCCGCATCATACGGTCTCCGACGCCGGGCTGATCGGGGGCGGCAGCGGCACGCCGCGGCCGGGCGAGGCGAGCCTGGCGCACCACGGGGTGCTGTTTCTCGATGAGTTTCCGGAGTTTGCGCGTAACGTACTCGAGCAGCTGCGGCAGCCGATGGAGGAGGGTGCCGTGACCATCGCTCGCGCCGGCATTTCGACGCGCTTTCCGGCCCGGTTTATGTTGGTGGCGGCTATGAACCCGTGTCCGTGCGGGTTCCACGGGGACCCGACGCGGGAGTGCCGGTGTACGCCGGGGATCATCCAGCGGTACCTGGCCAAGATCAGCGGGCCGATGCTCGACCGGATCGACCTGCATATCGAAGTTCCGGCCGTGCCGTACAAAGATCTTCGCGGGGCCGATGCGGCTACCAGCTCCGACCACTTCCGACAGCGGGTCGAGGCCGCGCGGGAAAAACAGCGGGGGCGCGGCTTCTACAACGCGCTCATCCCCAGCGCCCAACTGCGCACCCACTGCGGCCTCGACGAGGCCGGCGAGCGAACTCTCGAAATGGCCGTGCGGCGCATGGGCCTCAGCGCCCGCGCCCACGACCGAATCCTGAAAGTGGCGAGGACCATCGCCGACCTCGACGGGCGAGAACAGATCGGCGCCAAACACCTCGCCGAGGCCGTGCAGTACCGCAGCCTCGACCGAACCTACTGGAATTAAACTTGTATCTCGGCAGGGGCGGGCCGCAAGCCGGCGATGCCCGGGAGCGGCCCGCAACAGGATCTCGACAGGTTTCTGCCGGCGGAGATCGGCCGATTCGGGTTTCTGTTGGGTTCTGTTGGGATCCAGTTGGGTTCTGCTTGGGTTCTGTGGGGATCGGTTTTTGAAAGAACCGAACTTGTAAGTATTTTCTTTTGAGTCACTTTCTGGGTTCTTCCTTTCGCGGGCGGGTGTGCGCGTGCGTGCGTGTGCGCGCGGTATATTGATACGGCCCGGCGGGGTTCGATGCCCCGCCGGGCCGTGCCCGTTGTGCGGACGGGGAGCCGTGAGTTTGGGCGAGAAAGGCTTTGCCTGGCGCATGGGAATGATCCTCCGGGACGCTTTCAGGTTGGCATGGCGGGGAGGGTAATCCGGGTGGGGGTGTCGCGGGAGGCCCGTGGTTATTGGGGGGAAAAATTCCGATGGGTTGTGAATCATCATTCCCGGCTTGCGCGGAGGCACAAGCGGGAGCGGCGGACGTATGACCCGCTGCGACTGCAGTTGACAGGGATTGCCTATGAGCGTTGTTTGGACAACACGGCGGCTTGCGGGACGGTGGAGGCGGTGCGGGCGTTTGGGTTTGGATACGTTGCCGCGGGCTTGGGCAACGGTGGCGGGCCGAATAATCATGGGAATGTGCGAACGCAGTCGATGGCGGATCCTGGGGTGGGGGGGTGATGCAGGTTTACGGGTATGACCCTGTGAACCGGTTGACGACGTTTGAGGAAGGGGAGATTTCGGAGACGAACTGCGATGACGAGCACGGTAACGGGGCGGTGTTGGCCGCGGGGGGCGGGGTGTCGCCGCTGGTGGTGAGCAGAGAGCGCATGGACACCCTGGCCGCAGCGGAAGACGGCGAATGACGTACACTGCCTTCATGGCGGCTCAAGCAAAACTTTTGCTTCTTTGTTTGGCCGCCTTGTGTCTGCCCGCCTTTGCGAATGCACCCCGGGACTTGCGGCTTACCGAAAGACTGCCCTCGCATCGGGGTTCGACCGCCTTCACGGAAGGTGCGGCGTCGGAGACCAACAATTACGATTCGTTTGGCAATCGATGGGTGACCGCCGTCCGCGGTTTGGTGGCCGATCCATTGACCCCTGCTGGTCCGGGTTGGTTTAGTGCGGCGAGCAATCAGATGACAGGCGTTCCGTATGATGCGGCCGGGAACCAGATCCAGTTCAATCCCTACACGTTGAGCTACGACGCGGAGGGGCGTGTGGTCTCGGCGACTAGTGCCGCGAACGGAAGCGCGGTGTACGCGTATGACGGCGAGGGGCGGCGGGTCAAGAAGATTGTCAACGGGAATGCCACAACGGTATACGTCTACCTATGATTGTGTCAACTGAAAAGTTGACACGGCGGGGTCTGGACGGTGGCTGAGGGTGCGGATCTGGGCGTGCGGGAGCAGGCCAGCGGGCTGGGGGCCCTATGAGAAAGCACACTGCGGGCGCGGTGGGTGGTGCAAGGCCGGGCGTAGCCCGCCCGTAGGGTCG
>JADCJL010000109.1 GCA_020247055.1 Acidobacteriaceae bacterium
AAGAGCGCAAAACGCGGCGGGCCTTTCCGCAAGTTCGAATGTTCTGACCGTCACAACCGAGGCGGCACCCCTGCCACCGGCGACCTCCGCAGACGCCTGCATGATCTTCGTGCATGGTAGCCGGGAGGCGGACCACGACAAAGGCGAATCGTTTGACGGTACTAAAGACTGGATGACTGGGCGGAATATGTGGAGGTCGTACACCCCCCTTGCCGCAATCTTTGGAGCGCCCGATGAAGTGCTGAATAATCCAGGGGACGACTTCATTCGACAGGCAACAAACTCATTTTCACGGCCCTTTTACGTTATTCGCTACAATGGAGCCGCCCAGTGGGGGTCCAGGGAAGACTCCGATCCTGCAACACGCATTGCGTCCGAGATTGTGCGGGCGACCGATGGAGTTCCAGACGAGCACGGCAACCGATGCCCGAGAACAGCAGCTCAAGGGGGACAGTTTTGGGTCGTCGCGCACAGTGGCGGAGCCCAGATTTTAGATTTCATTTTAGGTAACGCGGCTCCAACGAATCTTTACTACCGTCAGCAATTCCAGACAGCGTCGAGCAGAGTAAGTGGTGTGTTTTCAATTGGTGGAGCCCATCGCGGATCATTTTTGGCGAACATAGCCTGCAATTCACCGCGTCTTTGGCTTCCGCTTAAGCTCTTTGTGGGCAAATGTACTGTTGCTAGACAATGGATGCAGACGGACGATTTCTATCAAGTTTCAAGATATTCCTCGGCGCCAGCAAAGCCTATTTGGTTGATTGGCGGCTCGAAGGCTGTGCCATTACTCAGCGTAGCTCTCGATGGAGAGAACGACGGAGTTTTATCCTTTGCTTCTCAATTCGCATGTAGTGGTAGACCACTCGCAGCGTATTCGAATACAACGATCTGCGGAAACAACTCCAAAATGCACCCTCGAAACCTCCTGAACCTCGATACCTCCTATGAGAATCACGACGACGAACGCAACAATTCGAACACCAGCAATCGCGAGCGCCGGGCGATCACAGATGGGATCTGGTACTGCAGTGGCCGGCCTTGTTCTCCTGGCTTGCCGATGAGAGCGAATCAAAGTTCCGCGGAGTTCATCGGATCGCTCCTCAATGACCGTGTCTTGACACCCGCCCAAGCACAGCCATCCTCCCACCCCCTTCCAGCATCGGCCCAACTGTCTCCCGAATCGGCCCCTGCACAGGCAGAAGCATCCTTCCTCCAACGCGCCGAACAGCACTATCGCGACCTGGCACGCTTCCCGGACGCCTCCGCTCCAATCGAGGCTACCAACGACCCCCTCGTCGAAAAACTGCATGTGACGCCAGCGAAGGTCACCGGCCCAGCGGCCGCCCCCGCCGAACTCAGCGTACATGCCGAAGAGGTATTCGTGGCCAGCCCGAACCCTATCGTCCTTCACGCCCACTACTCTCCCGCCCCGAATCAACTCATTCCCGCCAGCCTGACGGCCACCATCTTCGGACCCGACGAAAAGGTCCTCGCCACCACCGAACTGCGCGACCAGGGAATCGACGGAGATGCCCTCGCCGGTGACAACTCCTTCGCCGGCACGGTCCACCTGCCCGCGCCACGCGACAAAGGTACCCTCGGGTTGCATAAAGTAGTCGTCGAAGCCGGGGTTGGGCCGTGGGCGCCCCTCATCGCCTCCACCTACTACCACTACGGCAATCCGGCCGCCCGCCTCACCGGCCGCTACATCGATCAGGTTGTCGACGGCGACCTCGACATTCAGGCGGAAGTGGACATAGAAGAAAAAGGCCGGTATCACCTGGAGGCATCGCTGTACTCCGAAGCCGGCAATGCGGTTGCCTGGGCGGAAAACGCCCTGGAACTACCCCCCGGCCGGCACCGCATCCCGCTGCGTTTCCATGGGCTCATCTTTCATGACAAGGGCGCCAAGGGACCGTTTGTCTTGAAGTACGTCTCGCTCTCAAACACGACGACATTTCCTGGCGCCAAGTGCAAAATCGTGCGGGACGCATACGTGACCCGCCCATTCGATCGATCAGCCTTCACCGACCAGCCCTTCAACAACCCAGAGATGCTCCGGGAGGCGAATCGGCTCACCCCCCGCCCATCGATCCCGCGACTCCGCTAGGTGCCCCCAAGTACCGCGCTTGCCCGGAACGCCCGTATGCCGCTGCGGCACCCCGGGGCCTCGAGCCCCGGGCCACCGCCCGAAGCCGCTCTCCCGTGGCACGACCCACTACCACCAGAAGACCGATGGACCCAGTGACAGTTCCAACGCCAGAAACGCTGGCGGCTTTCTTGGCTTTCTTTCGCCAACGAACGGCGCGTCAGCCTGAAATTCTGGCGTATGGCCCAAATACAGGATTGCCCTCGTTCCCCTAATCAGCCAAGCGTTCCATCTCTTCGCGGCGCCTGCTGCACTGGTTCACCGACCGTCAGCGGCGGCCTTTGGCTGGAGTGGGATCGGACCGCACGGCGGATCGCTCTGTCCGGGGCGAGGACCGAATTCGGCATCAACCCGGGCCGGAGCGGATCGCCGGCGTTTCTGCGGGTTCGGTTCCCTCACTGGACAGAGCAGTAATTTCGATCACCAAAACTTGAGGTCAGGGCGGTGGATGGGCTCGTAGCCGTGCTCCTTAAGAATGCGAAGGAGTTCTGTTTTCGCGGAGGGCCGGATTCGCCAGTAGTTGCCGTTGAGGATGGTGCAGACGGGTCTGGCGATTTTGCCGAGGACTTCGTCGGGGAGGTAGGTCTCAAGACTCTGTTGGAGCCATTGGGGGTAGTCGCCGTCGGCGTAGCCGGGGACGTCGTTGCCGTCGAAGGGGCTCCAGGGGTTGGGCGGGGGGATTTCGTCGGGGTCGTCTTCGGCTTCGGGGTTTTGCTCGCGCCAGCATTCCAGCAGGTAGTCCTGAATGCCCTCCCAGATGTCCTGCCACTCGTCGGCGGGCATGCGGGATTGAAATTCGCCCCAGGTAGTGGATGTCTCGATAGCGCGGTGGGTTTGGGCAACGGCGCGGGCTGTTTGGGGATCGGCGTAGACGAGACCGCCGTCGCGGGCCGTGCGCCAGTAGAGAGCATTTTCGGGGTCTTCGACCTTCTGGCGACGGGTTTTCTCTCCAATACGGGCTAGAGTTGCGGCGATAACGGGGGCTTGTCGATCGGTGAGTCCGGTGGTCTGGACGCGGTCGCGGTAGGAGGCGCCGATGGCGAGGGATTTTTCGGTGCGAATGAAGTGCCGCACGCAACGGGCGGTTAGAGGGCCCGGGCAGGTCGCGAGTTTGCGGATAGCGTTGCTGGACGGGTAGCCGTGGTTGCCGCGGTGGACGTAGACGGAGAAGGTCTGGTCGTTCCATTCGAGGAAGGTGATTTCGAGGAACCAGCGGGGAAAGACGTGTTCGGGGGCGTCGCAGCGGATAAGGATGTCCCGCTGTTGTTGTTTGCGTTCTTGGCGGATTTCGGGTTGGGCGTTCGCCGCTGGGACTTGCATGGGTTGGTCGACCTCGTTCTGTTTTTAGTGGTCCAGAAGGGTCGGCCGCCGCTGTGCGCGCGTCACCATGGCATTTTCGGGATTTTTGTTTCTCCCGCGCATCGTGGCCGGTCCTCTTTTTGGGGGAGGGGGCCACACAGCACCGTAGTTGCCTCGGTTGCCGGGTCAGGGTTTGGGGCTGACCGCTCTGGATGTCCTCTCTGTGACGAGTGCGGGCGGGGTTTGGTTGCGGGAAAATTTAACCGCGTGTGGGGCGATAACCCTCCCCCCCCAACCATGGTGGCATCCCACTCCAAAACTTCGGAACTTGAGCCGGCGAGTACCCTGAAAACCGCGCGAATCACCCAGGAGACGCCAAAAATCGTGGACACGGTGTGTGGACCTTTGCCGTTTCAGCCGTTCATGGCTGCTGCCAGCGTGGCGGCGGTGACAACTACGCGGGATCAGGCAGCGGCTCGGTCGTAGTGGTTCAGCCTTCCGTCGAGGCGCCCTATTCGTGGGGCCGCGCCTTGGTTGCCGAGATGGACAAGCTCTGGTCTGATCATTGGATTCGCCAGGCCCTGGTGATTTCGCTCGCTGTTTTAAAGGGTAACGAAGCGCTGTAAGGCTGGCGCCCATGCGGTGGCGCTGATCGTCGTTCAAGCGAAGTCGCTTGCCGCCGAGGTGTCCCCGAAGCCATCGACTCTCCTTCCGCAATTACTCAAGTGCGTTCAACTGGCGCTGGTTCATCCAGCCCGCCAGGCAGATTAGCAGACAGCGGAACGGGTCCAGGCACCGCAACATCGGGCGCCTTATTATCGACGACGCCATGGAGGATCGCCCGCTGTTTCCGCTAGATCGAGTTTTCGGGCGATGCGTCATCGCTTTGCTTATGGAACCATGACTTCGGCACTGCGGCGATTACCTGCAATGTTCACTGCCATATTGGCGGCGAATACGGCCAATGCGGCAATTTCAGGCCATAATTACCGCACAAGGTGCAGTGAATGTATGTCCACGAGTTGACAGACTAGCCCCGCTTCCGCTGGGATATAGCGAAGATCGCCGAGTCGCTGGCCTCTGTCCGTCACCGCCAGGGAAGGCTAATCGGTCGCATGGAGGGCCTTGGATTCAATCTCCGGCAGGAAGCCGTCTTGAATACCCTTCCTGAAGACGTGCTCAAGAGCAGCGACATCGAGGGCGAAAAGCTCGACGCCGAACAGGTACGTTCCTCCATCCGCGCAGCGTCTCGGCATGGACATCGGCGCGCTGAAACCGACCGACCGCAATATGCCGATGTTCACGAGGTCGTGAACTATAGAAAAGCACTCGTCATGGCTTCGGAAGTCGTGAGAGACCGGCCACTCACACTGGCCCTAATCAGACAGATGCATAAAGTCCTCATGAACAGTGTCCGGGGAGAGAACAAGAGCCCGGGAGAGTTTCGACGCGACCAAAATTGGATTGGACCGCCAGGTTGCTCGCTGGAGGATGCGACCTTCGTCCCCCCTGCGCCGCTGCAGCTGCTCGACTACCTCCAGACTTGGGAAGTCTACGTCGCTGGCGATGACATCGACTGTCTAATTCAAGCGGCCGTCGTCCACGCCCAGTTTGAACTGATCCACCCGTTCAATGATGGAAACGGTCGGATTGGCCGGCTCCTGATTCCGCTCTTCCTTTATCACAAGAGAGTCCTGGGTAGCCCCATGTTTTACCTCAGCGAATTTCTGGAATCTCGCCGCGACCAATACTATGCCGGACTGCAGAACATCAGCCGCAGTGGAGACTGGACGAGTTGGATCGAATTTTTCCTGGAAGCCGTCACGCAGCAGGCGCTAGAAAACACAGTTCGCGTCCGGAATATCTTAGCTCTATACGATGCGATGAAAAATCGGATTCAGACCCTTACCCGGTCTCAACACACGATCAAGATCCTCGACACCCTTTTCGACCGGCCGATTTTTCAATCGAGCGATTTCGTCGAGCGCACCGGAATTCCCAAGCAGACCGCACTGCCAATTCTTCGCAAATTGAAGGATGCCGGGATTCTCCGTCCCCTGCGAGAGAAGAGTGGTCGACGTTCTGCCATTCTCGCCTTTCCTGAATTGCTGAATCGAGCGGAGGGCCGACAGGTAATTTGAGTCCGACCCACCATACACAAGCCGCGTTGAGTCGGGGATTCGCTGGTTTTCAATACATAAACCCAGGATCCGCCGTTTTTTCATGAAGTTTTATCGAGAGAATGTTCGTTAAGGGTACTTTCTCGGGGCGCCAAACTCAGAGCCCAACGCTCTCCCCTAAATGCTGATCTCACGCCCTCCCCCCGGCCCGAAAGTCTACCCCGCCACCCTCGCGGCGCCCCGGGGCCTCGAGCCCCGGGCCACCGCCCTACCCTACCCCAAACTGGCGTTCACGACCCATTGGAATATTTCTCAAACCAACAAAACCCACTTTATCAACCACTTCCAGACACCCCCGCCTCCCCCGCGTTCCGGTTGCCGCTCCGCCTCCCCTACTCTGAAATCAGGGTCCTCGCCCGCGCGAGAGCCCCCAGTTTCTAATCACGGAGCAACCGTCATGAAGAAAATCCTCACCGAGGAACAAAAACAAAAACGCGCCGAAACCGCGCGCCGCAACGGCAGCAAAAGCAAAGGTCCCGTCACCGTC
>JADCJL010000011.1 GCA_020247055.1 Acidobacteriaceae bacterium
CTCATCGCTCTACAGCTCCCGCTATTGGCTGCCGCCGAGCCCCGCGACCGCGCACACCGCAGCGAGCACAGGCCGCGGCCGGGGAGTGGAGATCAGGCTTCCGGCGCCGCTGCGGCAGCGGATGCGAGCGCATCGCGCAGCACTTTCTCTCGCGACTCGTCGAGCGTTGTGTGGAGCACCGTTCCGCCGTGCGGCTGGATCTCCGCGAGGACCTTGTCCGCGGTCATTTCCTGCACCAGCGCGAACAGCGCGGCATCGCCGGGCTTGAGCGCGGCTCCGAGCTCCTTCATGAACTTGTCGTTGATGCCCGCGTCGGTGAGAGCGCCGCTGAGCGCGCCGCCCGCGGTCCCCGCGACCACGCCGAGGAGCGGATTGAGGAAGAGCAGGCCGATCAGCAATCCCCAGAAGCTGCCGCCGGCGGCGCCGGAAACGGTCGTGTTGAAGAGCTGATTCAGCTTGACCCGTCCCTTCGGGTCCCGGGTGGCGATGACGATATCGCCGAGCTTGATGAGGTAGCGCTTGGAGAGATCGAACAGGAGGCTGCGCACTTCCTCGGCCTTCTGCTCCGACGGGTAGACGATTGCGATCAAGGTGGACATGGGTTTCTCGGCTTTCCAGGTTGTCAAGAGCACGCTGGCATCAGATGCTCGAAGGATTGAGGCATCGAATCCTTCTTGCTCGTGGAATCGGACCTATCCGTCTTTTCGCGGGCGAGGCGGATTGAACACTTGAATGGGTTCAGGTCCTGGCGAGCGTGAAGCGCTCGCCGTAGAGCACGGCGAACTGATTCATCGCGCCCTTCCAATCGTAGGTCAACCGGGTCAACTTGGCGAGTACGTTGCGGATGGCCAGCCAGATCGACTCCCGCGACTATCCCCAAAACCTTCGACGCGGGTCCGTGTCGGTCCGGGAATCGCCCCAGGGGGCCTGGCATCGAATTGCTTCAGCTATTGTCGCGACTAATCTTTTTTTTTACCAGACTCTTGCCGTCAGCGCCCGGCAGAAGCGGGGCCTCTCCGCCCGATCATCGATCCCGGTTGTGCGCGATGAGCTCGACAGGCACCCGGGGACCCGGAAACTCACCAACAACGGTCGCGCGCTATGCGGGCGCGGACTCGCGCGGCGATACCTTGCGAGCAATGTCGTCCCGTGTGGCCAAGGTCTTCAGGTCGTAGTCGGCCTGCAGCGCCAGCCACGACGCGGCATCGCCCCCGAAGTAGCGCGCCAACCGCTCGGCCGTGTCGGCAGTGATACCGCGGCGCTTCTTCACGATTTCGTGAATGCGCGTGGCAGGTACTCCCAGCGCCATGGCCAGGGCGTTCACGTCAGACTCAAGGGCGCCAGATATTCCTCGCGCAATACTTCGCCCGGATGCACGGCGCGCATTCGGTTCACCACTCGCCCCATGGCCACACTCATTCAGCGCTAGTCAACGATCTCGACCTGGTCCGCACCGGAGTCGGTCCACACGCAGCACAGCCGGCACTGATCGTTGATGCGCACGCCCCACTGCCCAGCCCGATCACCCCGGAGCGCTTCAAGCCGATTGCCTGGTGGCGAACGCATGAAATCCAGCGTCTTCGCTGCGTCGAGCATCGCCAGCTTACGGGTCGCGACCATCTCGATGGTGCGGAAACGCTCGGGATGTGCGCCTTCGAACAAGACTTGCGTGTCCTTGCAGCGAAAGCTCCGGATCACGAGCGCACAGTATTACGCTACACGCAATACGACGAGAGGGATAGCCTTCTGACGTGTCACGACGGCACGCCGGTGGCCGCTTCACGAAGAAGCTTGACGACGGGCGTTCGAGGACGCGCTGCAGTCACGAAGAGAGTGTCGCCGGGCACGTTGCGAACGTCGGCAACGTCGTAGTGACCGGTCGCTCGCCGGCTTCGCATGGCAGGCAGCCCTCGACCCATAGGAGTCGGCGGTGGTTCATTCAGCGAACGACTGATGTACCTTGGAACTTGGCCTTCGCCGAAGCAGCGGAGAGAGTCATGCGCGGCGACAGCGGTCGTTCGCGGGTGGCCATCATCGATCGAGGCAGGATCCCGGCAGAACGACTGCATCCGAAGGCCGCGTACTGAAGCGGCCGACCCATAGCAGAGAGTTCACGAGGTCCGCGCTCGCGACCCTGGCCGCTCAACCTCGGCGCGCAGCGCTTCGCCCGTTACGAGTCCCCAGCGCTGCGCGGCGACTGGTCGCGCCGCCAATCCGCCTGGTTGCGATCCGGCGGTCCCAATCGCGACAGAGGGCTAGATCGCGCGCCAGTGCCTCTTCATGCGCACCCTGCAGTTCAGCGACCATGGCTATCGCCGCAGGCCCCAGGGATCGTCGGCGAAGCTTCACGATCGCCCAGTTGGAACACATCCACGGCTCGTGCAGCAGCGGGCTAAGGAGGCCATGTTCCAGCTCCGTGCGCGCCATGCTCAATGCGGCCATCACCGTCGCGTCGGAATCAAGCACCAAGTTCAGCGCGAGAGGGACCGCAGGGCAGTCGATGGACGGAAATGGGGTCACGCCTTCAGACGACGCCTTCTGGCGCCGCCGCTGCAACAGCGGTGTCAGACCGCGCGGCGGCATCCTTGCAATCTGGACAAACGGGTAGTCGAGCACGTCGGCCAGCGCGACGTCGGCGCGTGAAAGGAGCGGGTGACCAGCCCGAACGAGGAAATAGGCTCTCATCTCAGGGAGCCGCGCGAGGACCTCCAGCGCGTCGTCATCTTCGAGCATGCTGGCTTCGGCCACCACGAGATCGACAGTCCGAGTGCGCAGTGCGCGACCGAGAGCATCGGGCGCATCGATCTGGACACGGACGCCGATCGCCGGGTGACCGGCGCCGTACCGCCGAAGGCAGCCGGGAGCCAACGCTTCCGCCGGGTACGGCCCGAAGCCCACGGCCACGGTGCCGGTCTTGAGCCCTCTTGCCAAGGAGACTTGCTGCTCCAGGTCGGCTACCTGGGCAACGACGGATTCCGCTTCCTTCAGGAACATCAGGCCGAAATCGGTGGGCTCGACCCCGCGTGCGCTGCGCGTGAAAAGCGGCAGGCCGAGTTGCTGCTCGAGTTGCTTGATGCTTCGGCTCAGCGTGGGCTGGGCGATTCCAAGCGCCGCCGCGGCGCGATTGAAGCTGCGATGAGCCGCTACCGAGTGCGCACACCTGATCAGCCGAAGGTCGAGTGCCATGGTTTGCCCCGGGGGGGGTTATAGCCGAAACGCATAGCACGATACACCTTGGCAGGCATTGCTCAATAACTGCGACCTGGCCACACTTGCCCCCTGCGGCTTGCATCGAACTCGACACCGAGACCGATGACGCACCGAGGAGAAGAATTCGCGGCAGGCGGTTCAGCTGAACAAGCATCAAACCAACGGAGAACTTCGGTGGGGAACGGGCAATGGGCGCAGCTGGCCATGATCTGGGGCCTGCTGCTCGCACCCTGCATTCCGGGGCACGCCCAGGGAACCGCAAGTTCCTCGGCACTACCATCGCGCAGGCGCTCGCCGCGGCCTCCGTGGACGAGAACCTGCAGTTCGTGCGCTACCTCGTCGATCCGCGCAAGGCCGAGGCGCAGCGCCAGACGTTCACGCTCGCGGTCGTTGGCGACTCGCCCATCCGGCGGCTCGAACTGCGCAACGGCGTACTCATGATCACGGAGGCGGACGCTGCGGCATCTACCCACCTCGCACTCACGCGACAGGAACTCGCTGCCTTCGTGCTCGGCACGCGCGTGCCGTCGGCCGCGGATGCGCTGAGTCAGCTCGACCGCGTGCTTGATCGCAGCCACCTGATGCCTGCCGGCGCGGTGGAGTCCGTGATGAAGGGAATGAAGGCCGGCAACGACTTAGAGCAATAGGAGTCTCGGGGCCGTCGCCGGCCTGACCCACCAACCCACCAACTCAGCGTCAAGGAAAAACCGAAAATGCAATCTCGCACAGTCTCACCCGAACTCCAGGCCATCTCCGACCGCGCCTACCTGTACGCCTACGGCATCGACGAGGCTTACAAGCATCTCTACAAGACTTTGGTGGAACCGGACTGTCCGGCCAACCGCTTCCAGATCATCCGCCACCTCGCCGACGACAAATACACGGCGCACGTGAGCATCAACAACGACACCCTGCACCTGATGGGCTGGCTGGATGTTGCCGCCGAGCCTGTGATCGTGTCCGTGCCTGACCATGATGACGGCCGCTACTGGGTACTCCACACCATGGACATGGGGCACTACACGACGACCATGTTGGGCAAACGGACACGCGGCCCCAAGGGGGGCCGCTTCATGTTTGCCAACCATGCCTGGAGCGGCGAAGTTCCGAACGGCATCACCGAAGTCATCCGTGTCGAAAGCAACTTCATCAAGTTGATGGGGCGAGTGATGGCGACCGGCGTGGAAGACGAGAAGAAGGCACTGACCTATGTGGACGACTGGAACATCCGCACCTTGAGCGAATTCCTCGGACAAAACGGGCCAAAGCCCAAGGTCCGCAAGTTTGTCCCCCCGTCGGGAAACTCCTGGCTTGAGCGCGTGAACTTCGTGTTGGCGGACGGTACCATGGCCATTGCAGACGCCCACTGGCTCAAGGGACTGGAGGCGTCCGGCATCGGCGCGGGCAAAATGGACTTCACCCCTGAGCAGTTGGCCGCCGCGGAGATCAGCGAACAGCATGTGATCGCAAAGCTCAAGGAAGTTCTCCCGACCCTCACCAACGCCAGCGACGCGCTGGGCACCCGCGAACAACTTGGACACGCTGACCGCATTCCGTTCCAAGTGGCCACCTATATCGGCCAGTGGGGAGCTCCACCTGTTGAAGCCTCCTACGTACAGATGATCAGGGACCAGAACGGCGATGCCCTGGACGGTGCTAACGATTACACGATCACCTTTGTCCCGCCCAAGGTATCCCAATTCTGGTCGGTGACGGCTTATGGCTCAAAGACCAAGTTGATGATCGCCAATGCCCTCAACCGCCACAGCCGGGGCGACCGTCATGTGAAGCCTAACGCCGATGGCACCGTCACGCTCCGCCTGAGCAATGACACCAAAGGCAAGGCGGAAGACACGAACTTCCTGCCGGTCCCCAACGAAAACTTCTATCTCTTGCTGCGTATGTATGGGGGTGATGAGGACGTGCAGGCTGGCAAGTTTCCAGTGCCGGTAGTGCAGAAATTGAAAAAGTAGTCCGTTGCCGTGCGTATGGCGCCGGTGGGAAGCCGCGCAGAACCGCAGGGGCAATTCTTCAAGACGCCAGGCTCTTTGCCCTGCGCGTGCGCCGTGGCCGTATTGAGTCCGTAGTGAACAACGCCGTAACCGATCAGCCGTGAGCCAGCGCAGGCAGAGTGACTCCCATCGCGGCGAGCAAGGTCGCGATCGGTCGGGCACAAGAAGGCCGCAGCGCCCGCAGCGGCAGCCTCACGTTGTGACCCGCGCCGCACAACACCGCATGCAGCGCGTCGCCCAGTGCCCCTTTGAGCCAGTTCCGTCCGAGTCGTCCGTCGGTCTTCATGTGTCCGATCGTCGGTTCGATCGCGTTCCTTCGCTTGATCATCGCGTGCAGCGTTCTCGTGATGCCGCGCTTCTGGCCGGAGCGCAGGATCTGGATGCCGTCGAGCTCCACGCCGCGATAACCGAGGTCCACGATCACCGTCTTCGGCGCGCGGTCCGCGAGGATGCTCATCTGCTCGATCGTCTCGGCCAGCGTGTGCCCGTCGTACGGATTGCCCGGCATCGCGCGCATCCCCACCAAGAAGCCCTCCTTGAGGGTCGGTGTATTGCGCCAGTTCGTTGGCGAAGCGCCGGGTGTCGATGTCGGGCGCGGCGAAGTAGACCTGCAACAGCCGCAGCCGCTGGCGCAGTTGTTCACGCGTTTCACCCGGCCGCGGCGTGGTCGACGTCGGTGAAGTGGCGCAGTATCGACCCCGTCGATGGCCACAGGAAGGAGCGACAGCATCACGGCGCGCCGGCCGGTGAAGTGGCGCAGCTGTGCAGCCTGCGCCGAGGCCCGCGCCACCGTGTTGTTGGCGCCGTGCACGTAGATCACCAGTTCGCGCTTCCCGAGA
>JADCJL010000110.1 GCA_020247055.1 Acidobacteriaceae bacterium
TCCAGCAGCTTGTCGGCGAGCTCGGCTCGGTCTATCCTGTCTTTGGCCATCTGTTTTCAGTTCCTCCTGTGAAAGTCGCGATACTTCCACTGGAACAGGCAACGGATGGCCCTTGTCAAGCCCTCAATTTACACCCTTGATTTTACGCGGCCCGCCGAACAAACGCCAAAACCGGCCAATACGGTGACCACCGACCCCGCACCCTCCAACAGCGCGTGCGGACCCTTCCGCGACCTCGTCCAGCAAGCTCTCATCGCCGGCCGCAACGCCGTGTCGATCTGGCAGGAAATGGTCGACCGTCACAGCTTCACCGGCGCCTACGAAACCGTCAAACGCTTCGTCCGCAAGCAGCGCGGCGCGCAAACTCCGGAAGCCCGCGCCGTCATCCTCACCGCCCCTGGCGAAGAATTACAGGTCGACTACGGCACCGGCCCGCAGGTCCGTGATCCGAAAACCGGCAAATACCGTCGCACCCGCCTCTTCGTGCTGACGCTCGGCTTCAGCCGCAAATGTGTCCGTTTGCTGAGCTTCCAATCCAGCAGTCAAATCTGGGCGGAACTGCACGAAACCGCCTTCCGCCGCCTCGGTGGAACCACGAAATACATCGTGCTCGACAATCTCACCGAAGGTGTTTTGAAACCCGATATCTACGACCCCAAACTCAACCCTCTCTACCGGGATGTGCTCGCCCACTACAACGCGGTCCCCATGCCCTGCCGCGTTCGCGATCCAGATCGAAAAGGGAAGGTGGAACGCGGTGTTGGTCATGCCAAACAAACGCCGCTGAAAGGGAAACGTTTTGAATCGCTGACCGAAGCGCAGGCCTATCTCGATCACTGGGAAGAACGGTGGGCCGACACCCGCATCCACGGCACCACCAAACGGCAGGTTTCGACCATGTTCGCCGAAGAAAAATCGTGCCTCCAGTCCCTGCCCATCGAGCCCTTCCGCTACTACAAATACGGCGAACGCACGGTGCATCTGGACGGCTGCGTGGAAGTCGAAGCCGCCTACTATAGTGCGCCGCCGGGCTGGATCAGCCGCCGTGTGCGTGTACAGTGGGACGGCATTCGTGTGCGGCTGCTGGACCCGAAGACTGGCCAACTGCTGCGCGAACATCTACGCCAGGAGCGCGGCCGGCACTGCATCCAACAAGAGGACCGTCCGCGGCATACGCCCATCGGAACCCTGCAATTACTATCCCGCGCCGCCAAAGAAGGACCAAACATCGGCACGTTCTGCCGCCATCTGCATGAGCGGCAAGGCGAGCCCGCCATTCGCCGGATACAAGGCCTGCTCTCGCTCCACAGAAAGTACGGCGTAGCCCGTGTCGATGAAGCCTGCGCGGCGGCGCTCGAACTGGAGGCCTTCGACTGGCGCTTCGTGAAGCGCTATCTGGAACGCCATTCGCCCCTGCAGCTCACCCTGCAACAAGTCGACCCGCTCATCCGGGAACTGCCGCAGTATCGCGATCTGATCGAAGAAAGAACTAAGGAACCCAACGAATGAACATCACAGAACTGCAACAATCACTCCGGCAACTCCGCCTCGGCGGAATGGCCGCGGTATTGGAAACGCGCCTGCGCCAGGCGCAAGCCGAACCCATGGCGCCGATTGATCTGCTGTCGTGTCTGGTCTCAGACGAACTGACACGGAGATCGGATCGACTGCTGGATCGCCGCCGAAAGGAGGCGGGCTTCCGCGACGCCAATCGCACCCTGGACAATTTCGATTTTGGTTTCAACCCAAAGATGAATCGAAGTCTGGTCTTCGATCTGGCAACCTGTCGTTTCATCGAACGGCGGGAAGACGCACTCTTGCTGGGGCCCGGTGGAACGGGCAAAAGTCATCTCGGCCAAGCCATCGGACACGCGGCCATTCTGCAAGGCCATCGTGTGCTGTACCGTGAGGCGCACGTGCTGCTTGAAGAGCTAGCCGATGCTGTGGCCGAAGGCCGGCGAAAGAAGTACATGGCGGAACTAACGATGGTGCCGCTGCTGATCATTGACGATTTCGGGATGCGAAAATTGCCGCTGACCGCGGCCGAGGATCTGCTGGAAATCGTGATGCGCAGATACGAACGAGCCAGCACGCTGCTGACGTCGAGCCGGGTGGTGGAAGATTGGGGAAAGCTGCTGGGAGACACGGCGGCGGTGGGGGCCATGCTGGACCGGTTGCTGCATCACGGACATGTGCTGAAGTGCGGGCCGAGAAGCTGGCGAACGAAGACGGCGGCGACGACGGAGTAGCCCTGTGGAAATGACGCGCCGTGGGAAACGAGGAAAACCGCACGGCGGTTTCCCCTCGATTCCCACGGCGCTTGGAAATCGCCGACCCCGCGATTCCCACATTCCCACAGGGCCGACCACTCGGCCTGCCTCAACCGCTGCGCCCTCCGGGCGCATTGATGAACGAAATCCCTTGCTCCATTCGGGCAAAATAGATTATCAAAAAGCGTGTCCTGACTCGACTCACCATTGGCCAGTTTTGGGGTGACCGCCTATGGCCGCTTTTCAGGTGACCGCCGAGGCCGCCTCCACGGTCCCGCAAGCCGCCGTGTTGTCCAACATACTGCTTCACTCCGTTCCCCACGCTCTTCGGCCGGCCCACACCATCCGGCCCATTTTCATCCTTCGCCTGTGCCTCCGCGCAAGCCGGGAATGAGGATTCCCAACCCATCGGAATTTTTCCCCCCAATAGCCACCGGCCTCCCGCGACACCCCCACCCGGATTACCCTCCCCCGCCATGCCAACCTGAAACCGTCCCGTAAGATCATTCCCATGCGCGAGGCAAAACCCATCTCGCCCAAACTCGCTGCTTCCCGTCCGCACAACGGGCCGTATCAATATCCAGCGCGCGCGCACGCTTTACAAGTTCGGTTCTTCCCACAACCGATCCCCACAGAACCCAACCGCAACCCGAATCGGCCGATCTCCGCCGGCAGAAACCTGTCGAGATCCTGTTGCGGGCCGCTCCCGCGCATCGCCGGCTTGCGGCCCGCCCCTGCCGAGATACAAGTTTAATTCCAGTAGGTCCGGTCGAAGCTGCGGTACTGCACGGCCTCGGCGAGGTGTTTGGCGCCGATCTGTTCTCGCCCGTCGAGGTCGGCGATGGTCCTCGCCACTTTCAGGATTCGGTCGTGGGCGCGGGCGCTGAGGCCCA